>JAZOBN010000028.1:0-141003 GCA_045595965.1 Candidatus Coprenecus sp. | reverse complement strand
TCAGACAGCTCCAAAAAGGAGGTGTTCCAGCCACACCTTCCGGTACGGCTACCTTGTTACGACTTAGCCCCAGTTACTAGTTTTGCCCTAGGTCGATCCTTGCGGTCTCGAACTTCAAGCACCCCCAGCTTCCATGGCTTGACGGGCGGTGTGTACAAGGCCCGGGAACGTATTCACCGCGCCATGGCTGATGCGCGATTACTAGCGAATCCAACTTCATGGAGTCGAGTTGCAGACTCCAATCCGAACTGAGATGGGTTTTCGAGATTGGCATCACATCACTGTGTAGCTACCCTCTGTACCCACCATTGTAACACGTGTGTCGCCCCAGACGTAAGGGCCGTGCTGATTTGACGTCATCCCCCCCTTCCTCACACCTTACGGTGGCAGTCTCGACAGAGTCCCCAGCTTTACCTGATGGCAACTGTCAACAAGGGTTGCGCTCGTTATGGCACTTAAGCCGACACCTCACGGCACGAGCTGACGACAACCATGCAGCACCTCGATAAGCGTCATTGCTGACCTTTGCATCTCTGCATCGTTCGCTTACCGTTCGAGCCTGGGTAAGGTTCCTCGCGTATCATCGAATTAAACCACATGTTCCTCCGCTTGTGCGGGCCCCCGTCAATTCCTTTGAGTTTCAACCTTGCGGTCGTACTCCCCAGGTGGATAACTTATCGCTTTCGCTTAGCCACTGACCGTATATCGCCAACAGCTAGTTATCATCGTTTACTGTGCGGACTACCAGGGTATCTAATCCTGTTTGATCCCCGCACTTTCGTGCCTCAGCGTCAATCGCGGTTTCGTGAGATGCCTTCGCAATCGGTGTTCTGTGTAATATCTATGCATTTCACCGCTACATTACACATTCCTCCCACGGCAACCGTATTCCAGCTCGACAGTATCAATGGCAGCTTCGCAGTTAAGCTGCAATATTTCACCACTGACTTACCGAACAGCCTACGCACCCTTTAAACCCAATAAATCCGGATAACGCTCGCATCCTCCGTATTACCGCGGCTGCTGGCACGGAGTTAGCCGATGCTTATTCGTATGATACTCTCATCGTGCTACACGTAACACTTATTGCTCTCATACAAAAGAAGTTTAAGACCCATAGGGCCGTGACCTTCACGCGGCATGGCTGGATCAGATTTCCATCCATTGTCCAATATTCCTCACTGCTGCCTCCCGTAGGAGTCTGGACCGTGTCTCAGTTCCAGTGTGGGGGTTCAACCTCTCAGTTCCCCTAGACATCGTCGCCATGGTAGGCCGTTACCCTACCATCTAGCTAATGTCACGCGAGCCAATCCTGTTCCATCGAAACTTTAATTAAAACGAGATGCCTCATCTTAATACTATGGAGTATTAGTCCGAATTTCTCCGGGTTATCCTCCTGAACAGGGCATGTTGCTCACGCGTTACGCACCCTTGCGCCGGTCGCCATCAGAAAGTATTGCTACCTCCCATGCTGCCCCTCGACTTGCATGTGTTAAGCCTGCCGCTAGCGTTCATCCTGAGCCAGGATCAAACTCTTCATTGTATATATTTTTTATATCTTTAGCTTGTCCTGACCGGTTAAAGAATTAACGAGATTACTAAAATCTCTTACCTTTACACTCGTACAATGCTATCAATGAACTTTCATTTTTAACCGTTTCATTTCCGAAACGGGCTGCAAATATACGGACATTTTTTAACCTACCAAATTTTTCTTAACTTTTTTTCGAAAAAAAATCACTTTTTTTCTTTTTAATCCGGCAGCAAAATCACCTTATTGACGGCAACTCACTCATTTCCAATCAATAAAAAAGGGATGGCCATTTTTGACCATCCCTCATAAAAATTTTGACTTTATAGAGAATTATTCTACAAATGCTACGATCTGATTCTTCTCTACTTTATCATTTTGCGCCACTGCCACGTAAACAATCTTACCGCTCTTAGGTGCTTTGATCTCTTCAAGACCATAGTAAGTCTGAACATAGCAGATAGGTTTACCCTCTTCTACCTTATCACCGATAGCTGGAGCTGTGCTCTCTGCAACAACATCATATTGCCATACGATATTACCCTTAGCAGTAACCTGTACAGGCATCGCATTAGGATATTGTGCTGCCACCGCTTCAACATCAAATTTAGGCATCTCAACAACAGGACGAACCACAATCTTAGGTGCACCTGCTTTCTCTTTAGCTGCCTCGAGGTCTTTTTCAAAACGTTCTTTAGCGATTCCGCTCTTGTAATCACGATATTGTCTTTCGTGCATTGCCAATTCGAACAATTCTTCATCGTCTTCACCTCTGTCCCAACCTTCATCTTTCATCATTTGTTCAAACTTAGGAAGTTCATTAGGGAATGCATCCTGAGGATTACCTGTGTAGAATTCAAGACCCTTTTCTTTCACGATCTGAACGATCTCAGGAGCAAGTTCGCCCGGAAGCTTACCAGTCTTGCCAAGGATCATATTCATAGTATCCTTATCGATAGTCTTCCAGCGAGGCTCACCCTTAAGAGTATGCATAAGGTTCATAAGGGCAGTATTCTTCACATACTGACTGAATGGTGTTACCAATGGTGGATAACCGAGGCGTGGCCATACATACTCAACTTCCTGGAACAACATCACTGCAAGTTCGTTAAGAGTAACCTCTTTCTTGCCTTGATTTCTTAGTGACATATTGATTGCTCCGTGGAAACCTTTCAAGTCTGCCATCATAGAACCCATCATACCGCCAGGTAGACCACAACCTACAAGGAGTGATGAGCATTGGTAGTTGGTAGGTTCAATAAAATATCCAAGATAATCATCAATGAAAGTCTGAGTCAGACGACGAGCCTCCATATATGCATCCATATTGATATCTTTTACAAGGAAGCCTGCATCTTTGAGCATTGCCTGGATGGTGATCACATCCGGGTGAATTTTACCCCATGAAAGTGGCTCCATAGCAACGTCAATATATTCAGCACCTGCACGAGCAACTTCCAGCATTGAAGCTACAGAGAAACCAGGACCAGAGTGTCCGTGATACTGAACTACGATATGAGGATATTTTTTCTTGATTTCAGCAGTAAGTCTACCCAAGAATGCGGGGCGGCCGATACCTGCCATATCTTTCAGACAGATCTCATCACAACCATACTCTACCACTTTATCAACAACTCCCATATAATACTCAACTGTATGGACAGGAGAATAGGTAATACTCAATGCAACCTGAGAGATCATACCACCTTTCTTTGCCCCGATAACTGAGCCTTTCAAGTTTCTATGGTCGTTAAGTCCGCAGAATGAACGTGCGATATTGGTTCCTTGTTTAGCCTTTACTTTGTACATCAATTCACGTACATCTTCTGGCACAGGATTCATTCTCAATGCATTCAAACCTCTTTCAAGCATGTGTGTCTGAATACCCACTTTATTGAAGGGAGCGGTCCATTCACGTACTGCTTTATTTGGGTTCTCACCAAACAACAAGTTCACTTGTTCAAAAGCACCACCGTTGGTTTCAACGCGATCGAAACAACCCATATCAATGATGACGGGAGCAATTTGTTTCAACTGAGCTACCTTAGGAACATATTTTCCTGAAGATTGCCACATATCTCTATACAATAGAGAAAATTTAATTTCCTTAGCCATATGACTTTTATAATGTTTTAGTATGTTTTAAGCAATTCACAAATATAAGAAATTTATTTATTTACAACAAATTCTATATTTTTCCCTTCCAAATCCATAAGGAGAACCAATTCACCCTTATCTGTATTGAAAATATATCTCAATGTCTCTCTTTCTGCTCCGTATAGAGCTATCATTTTTGAGTACAATTTATCTTTATCCCCATCGGAAATACATTTTTCTCCACCATACATGCCATCATTCATAAGTGCAAAGCAAAGTTTTGAAAGATCGTCCAGAGTTGTTGTAAAGGTTTTTTGGTCAAATCGAGAATTGTTCATACCAAGTTTTGCCCCTATCCTCTTCATCTTCCCTTTTGACAAAAGTTTCTCACTTACCATAACAGGGGTATTGTACATCAGATCCTTCCCGTCAGCATCCTTGATTGAAGTTCCATACACTTTACCCCCTTCTACCCTATAAACATCACACAGTGAATTCATCACAAACTCCAATCGTGTAGCCTGAGGAATTATCTCCGAAAAGCCATAGTGGTACAAATCGGTCCCCACAGGTAGTTCTCCAAGGGCAGGGATTCCTCCGTATAGAAGCTGTGCAGCAGAGGTAGAGTTGGGAATACTGTTGGAGTAGCAGACAAGGAACGCCCTGAAATCCTTATGCCAGGTCAGTTTATTGAGAGCATATGGGGATCCGAAATAGATACCGATCAGATCCTGTTCCTTGGCCCATTGACCAAAATATGAAGAACACTCCTCATTGATGTCAAAATTGCGGTACGGACGGATCCCGACTCCATGAAATCCGATAATCACAAGGTCATATTTCGCAACCTTTTGCCTCAACTCTTTCAACTGCTCCACAGAGGCATCTTTAGGCATTGTAAAGATGTTGATATCACCGTACCTGTTTAGTACTGAAGAAAAGGCCTCTCCGCTATTGTCATATTTGTACCCCAAATAGGCTATCTTGGTCTTGGAAAGGTTTTTCAAAGGCAACACACCATCATTTTTCACCAATGTCAGGGATTTTTTTGACATCTCTTCAATAAGGGCATGATGCTCTATCAAATTGGTTTTCTCCTCAAGTTTGGTTGTATCTACATAGCGACAATAGTCCGGCTCAAGCATACCGGACTCCGCTTTCATCCGGAGCATTTTCCTCACTTTAGCATCAAGTTCATCTACAGAAAGTTCCCCCCTGTTGAATGCCTCTTCGAGGTAGGCTATCGACTTTACCTCAGAATTTGGCATCAGAAGAATATCGACACCTGCCTTATATGCTTCCAATGTGACCTTTTCAGGGGACATCAATGTGGAAACCCCCTTCATACCAAGTGCATCTGTGATGATAATACCGTTATAACCAAGTTCTTCCCTCAACAAACCGGTAACTATGGGTTTCGATATTGAGGATGGAGTACCTGTCTCATCAAGCGATGGGATACTCAAATGGGCCATCATCACCATTGCCACCCCTTCATCTATCAGTTTGCGGAAAGGATACAACTCGAGTGAGTCAAGACGCTCTCTATCAAAAGTAAGAACCGGGAGCCCTTTGTGTGAATCCACATTGGTATCTCCGTGACCGGGGAAATGCTTTGCAGATGTATATAACCCAACATCCTGCATACCTTTCATATAAGCAACTCCGTAGTTTGCCACTTTCTCCTTATCCTCCCCAAATGATCGGACATGGATTACCGGGTTATCAGGATTGTTGTTTATATCAATGGTGGGGGCAAAGTTCACCTGTATCTTTACTGATAAGCACTCCTGACCGATTGCTCTACCCATCTTATATATGAGGGTATCAGATGAAAGGGCTCCCAACTGCATCTGTCTCGGATAGTTAGGAAATTCATCATAACGCATGCTTGGTCCCCACTCTCCATCAATGGTCATCAGCAGTGGAACTTTAGCCATCCTCTGCAACTCATTTGCACGATCCATAGATTTTGCAAGATTGTCATCCATAACGATCAACCCCCCGATACCCTCCATCGACACAAGCGTATCCTGCTGAGCCTTCCTTTCGGGACTATTTTTGGAATTGATCGCAACAATTACCAGTTGTGCAATTTTTTCACGTAAAGTCAGAGAATTTAGAACCGAATCAATTTGAGCATCAATTCTCTGTTTTTCAATATGTTGAGCAGACACGCCGATCACACTTCCCAACATCAGACCAATAATTAGAAATATTTTTTTCACCATAATGGGCGCAAATTTAGAAAATTGTTTTATCTTTGCATTCCCTTTCGGGAAATAAATACATGGTGGATGTAGCTCAGTTGGTTAGAGCACTAGTTTGTGGCACTAGGGGTCGTGGGTTCGAATCCCATCTTCCACCCAAAGAAAAAGGAGACATTGCAATGTGATGTCTCCTTTTCTTTATGGTTTCTACCAGAGGCACAATCCCGAAAAGCCATTACCTCTTCTTCAGCCATCCCTTTGCCCAGGCAACTCCAATAATCGCCAAACCTGCCGCTAACGCAATCAGCAAGAAATGGAGGCCATAACCGTTGACAAATGCAACAGGGGCAAAAGTGATCAGGACTATTTCCACTGGGGCAATAAAGAGATATGCAAGTGCATAATCATCAAGACACCTGCTCCTCATTTCATGATCCACAACTCTGAGCAACGCAATACCCATAGCCATTGTTCCGGTATACCAACCCCATGTAAAGATCGATTTTTCAAACCACCCGTCCCCTTTGAACATACGGCGTCCCACCAGGAATACGTACAACAATGTGACCACAAGACCACAAACCAGCAAAATACTTAACGGGACGATATAGTCAACGACCACCGAGAGTTTGATAGATGAAATACCGAATGCAACAAGAAAATCTGTAAATGTTCCACTAAGGTGTCCTACAGACTTTTTAGATACATATTGAGTAACATTCATCTTATCCATCACAAACTTGAACAATATACCTACTATGAACGCACAACTGAATACAGGCAACTCCAATGTGGGGACAAGCAAGTTAATCCCCTTGCTTATAAGGTATCCGCCAAATGCAACCAATACTACTACTGCAAGATTGAAAGCAAGCCCGTCAATGGAGATTGAAGAGCAAGATGACTCTCCCATACTCTCTTTCTTATCTTCGGGAAGCAAACCTGTCCTCAACTCTGCCGGGAGTGCAGAAAAGTCAGACAAATATGAGGTATGCCCCTTTCTGGTCGCCCACTTGATCATCACCATTCCCAACAAAACAGAAGCAAGGATACCCACTGTCGCTGCTGTCATCGCTAGTGTAAGCATCTCCTCATTACCAAATCGTTGGAAAGCTGTTCCGATGGCCGCTGCTGTACCGTGCCCTCCGCAAAATCCGCATGGCATAGAGATTCCGAAAGCTTTATCCAGAGGCCAGATCTGAGATAATACAAGAATACCCAAAAGACCTCCGAATGCCCACTGTAACAACATTCCAGTCTGTGAATATGCCCACATTTTACCAATTCCCCCCCTCTGCTCCTTTGTCGCTTTTGCCGACGTAAATGGGAGACAACCGAACACCAATGCGATTAAAATACCGGCATAGGTTCCAAGCTGACCCGAAAATGGCAACCAGCCCAAACCTTCGGGACCGAAAACAAGGCCCAGGAATCCGGCAATCAGACTAGGTGGGATAAACATTTTTTGAACAGCCTTCACCTTTACTCTGATAATCTTTCCTACCAACAATAGAGCAGCGACTATTCCAAAATCGACAAAAAGTGTCCATGGGGTGAAATTTTCCATATTTAATACATGTTTTTAGTTTTCTCTTGACAAATTTACAAAATTGGTCAGAATAATTACTAATATTGTGTCAAATTTCAATTTGAGGTAAGATGACAACAAATCTGTTCGCAACAAGAAACAGTGCTATAGATATTCTACGCGCAATAACAATGACCCTTATGGTATTTGTCAATGATTTATGGAATATAACCTTTCCCAAATGGATGGGACATGCAGGAATGACCGAAGACTACTTCGGACTCTCGGATGTAGTATTTCCATGTTTTCTGTTTGTAGTCGGAATGTCAATACCCTACGCCCTTGAAAATTCATTCTCAAAGGGGAAAAGCGGGCAACAGGTAGCAAGCCATATTCTCAGCCGCACCCTTGCACTCCTTATTATGGGTGTATTTCTTGTAAACACCGAAGGGGGACTCTCCCCTGAAGTTGGGATGAACTCTCTTGTGTACAAACTATTGCTCGTTACCTCTTTTATCCTTATTTGGAATAGCTATCCAAAAACTGACGACAATAGGAAAAAATTCATCTACAAGGGTCTCAAATGGTTGGGAATCGCCCTGCTTATATTTCTTGGAATTATCTTCCTCGACAGAGGTGGGAATATGCTAAGACCCAAATGGTGGGGTATTCTTGGACTTATAGGCTGGACATATCTCGTATGTGCTTTCATATACTATTTTGTACGTGACAAATTGGGTATCCTGATCTCCATCTGGGGATTCTTCGTCCTGTGGTGTATGCTAAGATGCAATTGCACTCCACTCGGACATCCAATCTTGAATCTACCCTCCAACCACGCTCTCTACGCTTTTGCCGGGGCTATCCACATTGACACAGGTGCCCATTGTGCTCTAACCATGGGGGGAATAATTCTGTCGGTAGCAGATATCAAGAGCAGGGGATGGAACTGGAAGAGGAGAGCTTTGTGTGCTGCTGGTGCTACCACCACCCTGATCATCTTAGGGTTGGTTTCAAACCAATTCTGGATTGTCAACAAAATTCAGGCAACAATTCCTTGGGTATTCTACTCAAGTGCAGCGGCAGTGGGGATGTATGCCCTTATTTCATGGGCAGTTGCAGAGGGCAAAGAAAATTGGTTCAACATAATAAAGGCAGCAGGTACCGCTACTCTGACCTGTTACCTTGTCCCCAATATCTGGTATTGCCTTCTGGAACTTATCGGAGTCGGGACAACCCGTCCTGAGTGGTGCAACAGTGGAATTCTCGGGGTACTCACCTGCCTTCTGTTCTCACTGCTATGCGTATGGACCACCCACTTGTTAGGAAAAATCCACATCAAGCTGAAAGTGTAAAATACCACCTAAAATTTAGGGGTAATCCCTACGAAAATTTCAAAATTTATACCTGGCATCGGTCTCGAAAGGACCGAGAGATACTCTTCGTCAAAAAGGTTATTGACAATCCCTTTGAGCGAGATCTCTGCCCACTTGAACGAAAGCCCCTTCTCCAGGGTAATATTGCTCATAAAATAAGGGGGCAATTTCCCTGTCAAGGTAACATCATTGCTCGACATCGTATACCTTTCGCTATAATAGCACCATTTGTACAGAAATGACCAGCTCCTCCAGCTGATAGTACCGGTAACGGTTGAAGATAGTTCTGGAACATAGGGCAACTGTTTCCCTACCGACTGGTCTGCAGGGGTGCGGGGTTCACCGACATTGACCGATGGGGTCCAGGAGAAATTACCATCCAGCTTCAGACTCCACTCCGGAGCCAATGCAACCGAAAGGTCACCCTGCAACTCAATACCATAAGCATGGACATCCTTAATATTATCAGGAGAAAAAAATCCTTTGGGAGTAGGGAGCCATATAATCCAGTCTTTTACATACGAATCAAACCAATTTGCTGAGCCAGACAGAGTATACACTCCTTCCTTACCTACTGAAAATGACAACCCTGCGTCATAAGTCCAGCCACTCTCCTTCTTAAGGTCCGGATTTCCACCGGGGAGGAAATAGAGGTCATTCAGAGTAGGGAATCTATAGTTTCTTGAGACAGAGGCTTTGGCAATAATATTTCCCTTTTTGGAGATTACACCGTCCAGAAAGAGGGCTGGTATAACCGGTGTCCATTCTGTTCCGCACAGCTCCTCTCTTATGACTGCAGATATTCCAAATCTGTCTGAAGGTCTCCATTTGGCAGAGACTGAGCCTGATAGCTCTATACGTGCCTGCTTGTAGCCAACCACAGCCTTGTTTCCATCCTGACGGATAATATTTTTGTCTCGACTCTCTACAAAGTGCTGATGGGCAGACAAATTAGCTGTAAAAAGCCATTTCTTACCTATATAATACTCGCCGTCTGCCTGACCGTATATGGTGTTAATCTTACTGCGGGATTGAGTCATATGTGCCATATTCCCATTACCGACATCTCTCTTGTAGTCGTACGCCATCCAGGTATAGATATACCCCCCTTTTGCACCCATTTTCCATCTGTCATCAAGATGATCCCATGAGAGAACCCCTCTGAATGTCTGCTCCCTCTGCCGGTTCTCAAAATCGGTATCCTCTCCATGATCTACAGTAAGCATAGGGAGCTCCCTGTTTGAATTTATATACCACCCATTGAGTCCGAAGCGGTCCCCACGACCTGTATTGTAGTAAACCTCCTGGAGAAGGTGCAGATCCTTGAACGAGCCGCTCTTGTTCTTCTCTATGGGGTAATATTGGTCTATGATATTCATATCCTCATCATAGACATTCTCCTTCTTGTCGTGATTACGGTACTCGAACTCGTTAGGAGAAGAGGAGTAAACTGCACGGGTAGAGGTCTGCCAATGTTCATCACCCCAGGTTAGACGGAGAAACTCGTCAAATGTCTTAAAGGAGCCCACCCCTTGCACATATTGCAGACCGAAGCCCTCATTCTGAGCAGGGCGGGATGAGAGCTTCACAGCACCACCAAGACCCCCACCTGTCTCATTTACAGAGGAGGTTCCGTGAAGGAGTGAAGCATCATCGATAAAATAGGAAGGAATCATCGAAAAATCGGTCATGCCGAGCATAGGATTATTGATCTTCATCCCGTTCCATGACACCTGTGTGTGGGATGGAGAGGTACCTCTGAACGCCACGGTGGAGAGGGTGGCACGCCCATAGTTCTTTACAAAAATGGAGGAGTTGAACGTGAGGACATCTGCCATCGAAAGGGCGATATTCTCCTTCAGCTGCAGTGAATCGAGCTTTGTCTGCTGCACCCCTATCTCTTTCATAGTACGCTCCCCATAGACCACTGCCGGTGGGATATTGTTAACCCTCCCCTGACCATTGGTGAAAGAGGTAAAAAACATTGCCAAAGGCAATAACAAAAGATACTTTTTCATAACAAGATTTCCCCCTTATTTCCAGCAAAATGCTCCAGGGATAACCCCCACATAAAATTCATCCAGCAGTTCTCTGTTTTGAGAATAGCGATACACTTTGCCGGGCTGCACATAGTCTATAGCATCGGCGATATAGACATCTCCTGAGTAAGGGTCGGCCGTAAGGCCATAGTATATAGTACCATTATATGGGATAAATGGTTGTGTAGGTATCCTTTCAGCAGTTACATCCATCTCCCAGATATCTTCATTGATCCAATACAATTTATCCTTTGATCCATTCAACTGCACCTCTGATGGTGCATCCCCAAACTTGAATTTGAATTGTTTCTCAATTTTGAAAGTTGCAGCGTCGATTTTGTATAGGGAGGGTGCTTCATGTCCATATGGAGACCCTTCATACCCTCCATCAGTTACGGTCCATAGCTTCTGGTTGCAATCCATCACCAGCGATGTCGGTTGAATACCCACCACCAGTTCATCGACAACCTGGTCTGTTTCTGTATCAATCTTCAGGATTCTGTTCTGATAGGACCAGCAGTTTACAAAAACATATTTCCCATATTGCACAATCTGTTCAGTAGAACCAGACTCCATACCCATATTGGGAACCTCTATATACCCTGTTATCTCATATCGCTTAGGGTTTACGATGAAGATTCTATTGTCCCATATCTGGGTGATATAGGCCTTCTCATCTGAGATAAAATGGATATAGCGAGGTGATGTCAAGTTTGTTATACGCCCCACCTCCTTGAAGGTATTAATATCTATTGCGAATACCACATGTGAGTTGTTCACGATTATCCAACCTACTCCGTTACGAATTGTCATAGATTGCACCACATCTCCGAGTTTCATCCCATTAGCACGGTAAAAAATCTCATTCTGGAGATTTTTGGTCTCAGGATCGTAGTACGAAAGTGTTGCATTCCCGTATTGGAAATTACCCTCATTACATATAAAAAGTCCTTGAGGTGAAGTTGAAGTATCGAACTTCTCTTCCAGACCATACTCCCACTTCATACACGACGCAGGGAGCAGGAGCAGGCTGAAAAAAAATAATCTAACAAACAGTTTTATCATCGGGGAATTATTGTCTCATACTATAATCATAAAAACCCAAAACCTCGGTAGAGAGCTCTCCAAGCCAGCCACTTTTGCTGTTTACCGCTACCTGAACCTTGACAAAGTCTATGAAATCCAGCGTTAAAGCACCACCATTGCTATCAATTGCTCTGGATATGTCGAAAAGATTAGCCTTGCTCCCCGCCACATAATCCTGAGGACTGAAATTATCAGCATATCCCCATTCATAGTGGGGATTTATCCACATATTGCCCTTTCCTGTTTTGTCATAGTTCCTCTCTTTCAATCTGGTTCCGCTGAGGGTATAACTATCTGATTCCACCCACAATGGATAATAACTATCCTGATTATGGAACTGATTAAGATAATCTATCTCACCACTATTACCCAGATTATCACTCCATTGTACAGGCATTTTGGGGAGAGATGGGCGGTAATATGTAACTGTATAGTTCTGAATTGTCTCACTCTTTCCTGTCTCTGAACCTGCAAGTTCGTACCAAGTATCATCGGGAAGTCCATTGCCGTTTTCATCCTGCATCACCCATACCACTGCCGGTTCTGAAGAGCCGTCAAATGCATTACCCAAAACTCCGAAATCGTAACCGGTTGCATTATCTATACTATGATCGAAACCTACCACTATATACCCTCCGAAACCACCGAGAGAGACAAATGCCGGCTGTGGTTCCCCCTTTTTATTTGTAGCTGAAAGCCTTCTTTCGGCATACACCACAGCGCTGTCCATAGTTGTCTGGTTTCCATTAAACCCACCTGTTTTGAGCTCATTTATGAACTGTCCCGGAGCTGGCATATACTCGTACACCCGGTTCCACTCAGAAGAGGATTGTTCAGTTTTGGGACGATATCTATCCTCGATGGGCACCGTGATCGGATTGCTTCTGTTGCAAGAAGATCCGATCATTGCGACCATCACACTCATTATAAATAATCTAAACATTGATCTCATACGACAGCATTACTCTACAGGGAAACGGACAGCCACATCGTCAAATGCGAAATACATCGGAGTGCAATACCAACTCTCATAACCTATTTGATACTCCTCCATATGGAACACCACCTTAGTGACTGCCCCCAAAGAGCTCAAATCCCATTTTTCCCAATCTGAAACTATGGTTGAATTCCCATCCGCGAGCCTGAATTTGATGGTGCCGACTTTCGTTTCGTCATTGTAGCCGGTAGCAACAATATCCAAGTAATCATCACCATCATATGCATCTGAAAAAGCACTTCCATTTATTATACAATACATTGTAACTGAGGCATTCGTAACATACATATGATCTATCACTCTCGCTACGCCATCACTAAACGCCAATGCAGGTTTGTAAGCATCATCAAGATTGATACTGCTGTCATGATAACCAATACAGAAATTTTCAGAACCGTTGTGTCCTGTTGCTAATGGGATACTTAATTGATATTGGTAAATATCTGATGCAGCTGATAATTGATCCATAGTTCCACAGTGTGTAGATATCACATATCCTCCACCGGAAAGATCCTGGGTTCCATAAATATTCACAGGAAACGTGTGGGAAATTTTTGTAGTCTCATCACTCCAGGTGTATGCATTATTGTAGATTAAAGAGGAGCCGCCATACGACTGTTCATCTTCACCAGGAATAAGATCTGCCCAATAAGTACCGGGTGCATCATCCTCAAAAGTAAGAACCTTCAACTCATACTCCTGAGGTTTCTTCACATCGGCACCCTTAATCTGATGTGTCAGACGGTAAGTTCTACCAGCTTCAAGGGTTTTGGTTGAGTGGGTATAGGATGCCATTGAACCATCCTCAAAATTGTATATAACCTCTATCTCTCCGGTAATAACGGGGTATACTACAGCTACAGCCCAGATATTCTCATCCGAAGAAGCTGTAGGGAGATCCTTGGGTTCAGCTTCACCATCACCCCAGAACTCCAACAGTAATTCTTTTGTCTGTGCAAGCTCAGGAGCTTCCGGATCTACTATTGCAGAAGATATCTCGCCGAAACTCTTGTTTGTAGCATCGAATTCGGATTTTCCGACGATATTATTTGCTGCTTTAATGGTAACTGATGACACTTTTTTTGTAACCTCGGTGCTATAAGGGTTCAGCCAAAGATAAGAGGTATAGTGCTGGAGGGTAAAAGTATAATCTTCTCCCACTTTTGCGTGGCCGAAATCATCTACAAGGTCTGCCGGATCCCCCAACTGGTAAGGAAGAACCCATACTTCATCATCAACAATCGAACCGTAGTATACATCATCACCCACTTTAACCGATCCTTCAGAAAAAGTAAACTCTGCCGATGCACCTCCAATAGAAAGGAGTTCACTTTCAACTCCGTTTACAGAAATGAAATCCCCCTCACTCCATAGGAAAGGGATAGTGCTTCCATCAGGTGATGAAAAACCGATTTTAGTCTGGATGTTACTGTAGCCCATCAGGGTAAATCCATCTCCTAACTCTGCTGGGCTAACATCTTCATTCTTCTGGCAAGATGCCAGGATAAGCATTGCACTGAATAGTGCCAAAAAGATACTTTTTTTCATGATTTAATAGTCGTTTTGTTGTGTGTACTCCGTTAACTGTTCCATTCAGACCAGCTGGTTGACCCGGCTCCACCTTCAGGCACATCGCTCGATGCAAAACCCCGTTCAACGACTAATTCCAGAACCTCAAGCAGAGGCGATTGATAAAGTTTTTTTTCCATCTCTTTATAATATTAAAGTTAGTAATTAGTGATTCATCCGTCACCGACTAACGCCTGAAAAGAGTGGAAAATGAAGATTTCTAAATATGCACTACAGCTATAACTAATATCCGACACGACAACACTATAACACACTGGCTATATAGTATCAAAATGTCTCTCTTAGGATGGCTGAACGCTTTGTTTAATCATCATAAGACCCGACTCCCGCAGGTTTTGTCTATTGCTGCAACGGCAGGTCTTCTGACTTATTCCATTTTGGCGCCTTCCCAATCCGAAGATCAGTGGCAAAGAGTGCCAAAACATATTTGGAACTTACAGCAGCGGGAACTGTTCAGGATTCTCACCTGATTCCCTTTTAATCCCCCCTGATGGCATCAGGGTCGGAACCAATTGCGAGTGCAAATATAGAAAGAATTTAGGTTTGTCAAAAAAAAACTTGAAGTAAGGCAATTTCCCCTCAAAACACTGCAACAAAACCTCAGTCTGCGACTCTGCTGACAAATAATCGGTTGTTTTTTCAAAATTATTCTTACCTTGGTCTATAAATTGCGTGAATCAATCTACGTATTTATTTACTGATCAAAATTTAGGTTATATATGAAATCATTTCTACAACTCTTTGACCGTTCATTTGGATATTCAAGAGCACTATTTGCCGCTATTTTAGGGGCAGTAATGGTTATTTGGCCAGGAACGGCTGTCAGAACCATAATTATTCTCATTGGAGCTATCCTGATACTTATTGGGGCCGTTTCACTTCTGTTTTCAAAGAAACCTGAGGGGGAACAGAACCGCTCCCTACTCTCATTGAACGGGATAGCAACCCTTGTTTTCGGTGTTGTACTGGCTTTGTTCCCATCATTTTTTGCAGGAATCATCATGTTCCTTTTCGGAGCAATACTTCTGATTGTCGGGGTAAGCGAAATTGCAAACCTTGTAGCGGTCAGAAGAGAGACAGAGGCCCCTATGGCACTTTTTGCAGGGCCTCTCATCACCACTGCCTGTGGCGTGGTGATCTTCTTCAACCCGTTCAGCACCATTGAATGGCTTTTTATATTTTTTGGTATATCTTTACTTATCTACGCTGTCACAGAGATTATTTCCACTAAAAAAATACGCAAAATTTACCGTCAATTCACAGCCGAGAAAAAGGATAAAAACGAATTGATAGAGGATGTTGAATACGAAGAGGTGGGGAAAAATTAGTACGCCCGTGGGGAATCGAACCCCAACCGGAAGAACCGGAATCTTCTATTCTATCCATTAAACTACGGGCGCAAAATCGTCCGCAAAGATAATCTTTTAATCGAACAATTACTAAAACCTGAAAATAAATGAAAGCATACGTTTTTCCCGGACAAGGATCTCAATTTACCGGAATGGGAAAGGATTTGTACGAATCAAATCCTAAAGTGAGGGAGATCTTCGAGAAAGCAAACAACATATTGGGATTCAGAATTACCGATATTATGTTTAAGGGGGACAGCGAAGACCTCAAACAGACCAAAGTGACCCAACCTGCAGTATTTCTCCACTCAGTGGCAGCAGCCTTGTCCATCCCCGATTTCCAGCCAGACATGGTTGCAGGGCACTCTCTCGGAGAGTTCTCAGCACTGGTAGCGGCAGGGGCAATTGATTTTGAAGATGGGCTAAAGCTTGTATATGCAAGGGCAATGGCGATGCAGAAAGCGTGTGAAACCACCCCCTCCACTATGGCGGCAGTCATAGGTCTGGACGACACAACCATCGAACAGGTGTGCGAGAAATTTGAGGGAGTTGTTCCGGCAAACTACAATTGTCCTGGCCAGCTTGTAATTTCGGGGCCCGTTGAGAAGATTAAAGAGGCCTGTGCAGCGATGAAAGAGGCAGGAGCCAGAAGAGCATTGCCTCTCCTTGTTGGTGGAGGATTCCACTCCCCATTGATGGAATCTGCAAGACAAGAGCTTGCCCAAGCTATTGAGAAGACAAATTTCAGAACCCCTATCTGCCCAATTTACCAAAATGTGGATGCCCTTCCACACACCTCTCCTGCAGAAATCAAAGAGAATCTCCTCAAGCAATTAACCTCCCCTGTAAGGTGGACACAAAGTGTGAAGAACATGTGTAGCGACGGTGCACAGGTGTTCCAGGAACTGGGTCCGGGGAACGTTCTGGAGGGTCTTATAAAAAAATGCAATCCAAACGCAATATTTTAACCGAATATTTGTATATTTGCCCGATATTGTACACGAATCATTTCAAAATTTAATCTAAATAGAAAATATAATGGCTAAAGAGAAGACATTTATTACCTGCGATGGCAATTATGCGGCGGCTTATGCTGCATATTTGTTCAGTGAACATGCCGCCATCTACCCTATCACCCCTTCTTCGACAATGGCAGAATTGGTTGACGAATGGGCTGCTTTCGGAAAGAAAAACATCTTCGGCGAAACTGTAAAAGTTACCGAAATGCAAAGTGAAGGAGGTGCAGCAGGTGCTGTTCACGGTTCACTTCAGGCTGGTGCCCTAACCACCACTTTCACTGCATCACAAGGCTTGCTCCTTATGATCCCGAACATGTATAAAATCGCAGGAGAAATGCTTCCTACGGTATTCCACGTATCTGCAAGAGCACTTGCTGCCCAAGCTCTATCAATTTTCGGTGACCATTCAGACGTAATGGCATGCCGCCAGACAGGTTTCGCTATGCTTGCCTCATCAAGTGTACAGGAAGCAATGGACCTCGGTACTGTAGCTCACCTTTCAACTATCAAATCAAGCATCCCTTTCATCCACTTCTTCGACGGTTTCCGTACTTCTCACGAAATTCAGAAGATTGAACTTCTTGACCCTGAAGATCTGAAAGGAATGATCAGCGAGAAAGCACTTGCAAAATTCCGTTCAAGAGCACTTAATCCCAACAAGCCTGTTACCCGCGGTACCGCTCAGAACCCTGACGTATACTTCCAGGCACGTGAAGCTTCCAACCCTTACTACACATCAGTTCCTGATATCGTAGCAAGATATATGGGTGAAATTTCAGAACTTACCGGTCGCCATTACCTTCCTTTCGACTACTACGGAGATCCAAATGCAAAGAACATCATCATCGCTATGGGTTCTGTTACCGAAACCATCAAAGAGGTTGTTGACAAGTTGATGGCAGAAGGTGAAAAGGTAGGTCTTATCAATGTTCGTCTTTACAGACCATTCTCTGCTAAATATTTCTTGAGAGTTCTTCCTAAGAGTGTCAAGAGAATCGCTGTTCTTGACAGGACTAAAGAGCCTGGTTCAGTGGGAGAACCTCTATACCTTGATGTTAAATCTACACTTGCTGAAAAAGGTGGCGACATGCCTCTTATCGTTGGTGGACGTTACGGTTTGTCATCAAAAGACACCACACCTGCCCAAATCCTATCAGTATTTGAAAACCTTAAAGCAAAACAGCCTAAGACCGACTTCACTATCGGTATCGTTGATGATGTAACATTCAAATCTCTTCCTGTAAAAGAGGAGATTTCTCTTGCTAAGAAAGGTACTTATGAACTTAAATTTTATGGTCTTGGTTCAGACGGTACTGTAGGTGCAAATAAAAACACCATCAAGATCATCGGTGACAACACCAGCAAATACTGTCAGGCATATTTTGACTATGACTCCAAGAAATCCGGTGGTTACACCTGCTCACACTTGAGATTCGGAGATGAACCGATCACCTCTCCATACCTTGTTTCAACTCCCGATTTCGTTGCTTGCCACGTAACCTCATACCTCCGCAAGTACGACGTCCTTAAAGGTATCAAGAAGAATGGTACATTCCTTCTTAACAGCCTTTGGAATGCAGAAGAGACTGCAAAGAGAATTCCTGATCACGTTAAACACCAGATCGCTCAGAATAACCTTAAATTCTATGTAATCAATGCTACCAAAATCGCTGAAGAGATCGGCCTTGGAAACAGAACCAATACTATCCTTCAGTCAGCATTCTTCAAGATTACCGGAATTATCCCTTACGAGCAAGCTGTTGCTTTGATGAAAAAAGCAATTGACAAATCATACGGCAAGAAAGGTGAAAAGATTGTCAACATGAACTATGCAGCTGTTGACAGAGGTGCAGAATATGAATTGGTTGAAATTCCTGTAGAGTGGAAAAACCTTCACGCAAAATTCCGCCCTTCAAACTTTGACCGTCTTGCACCGGAATGGGTACGCAATGTAGCAGACGTTGTCAATGCACAAAACGGATATGATATCCCTGTAAGCGCATTCTCTGGCGAATATGCCGACGGTACCATCCCATCAGGCACTGCTGCTTACGAAAAACGTGGTACTGCAGTCTCTGTTCCAGAATGGAACCCTGCAAACTGTATCCAATGTAACCAATGTTCGTACGTATGTCCTCATGCAGCTATCCGTCCTTTCTTGACAACTGACGAAGAGCTTTCAAAAGCACCGGAAGGGATCAAGAGCACAAAAGGAAATGCTGTGTTCAAAGCATACAACTTCACAATGCAAGTCTCTCCTATGGACTGTACAGGTTGCGGCAACTGTGCCGATGTATGTCCTGCCAAAGAGAAAGCACTTGTTATGAAGCCTCTTGACACCCAAGCTGACCAGCAACAGGTATTTGACTATTTGCACTCGCAGGTAGGCTACAAAGATAACGTTGCTCCTAAGAGTCAGAATGTCAAGAATTCACAATTTGCACAACCTTTGTTCGAATTCTCAGGCGCTTGTGCAGGTTGCGGTGAGACACCATATATTAAGTCAATCACACAGCTGTTCGGCGACAGAATGATGGTTGCCAATGCTACCGGTTGTTCTTCAATCTACAGCGGTTCATTCCCTGCATCACCTTATTGTACTGACAAGAATGGAAGAGGTCCGGCTTGGGCTAACTCACTGTTCGAAGACAATGCCGAATTCGGTCTTGGTATGAAAGTGGGTACAGAGACTATCCGCAATACCGTTGCAAAACTCATGAAAGAGGGTCTTGAGTGTCCTAAATGCAGTTCAGAAATGAAAGAACTATTTGCAAAATGGCTTGAAAACAGAAGCAATGCTGCAGTTACCCGCGAAGTTGCAGATGCACTTGTTCCTATGATGGAAGCTTGCGGTTGCGACACTTGCACCAAACTTCTTGAAGTTAAAGATTACATTGCTGCACGCAGCCAATGGATCATCGGTGGTGACGGCTGGTCATACGATATCGGTTATGGCGGACTTGACCATGTTCTTGCATCTGGTGAAAATGTAAATGTACTTGTTCTTGATACAGAGGTATACTCTAACACCGGTGGACAATCATCCAAATCTACCCCTGCAGGTGCAGTTGCCAAATTTGCAACCTCAGGCAAGAAAGTTCGCAAGAAAGACCTTGGTATGATGGCCATGAGCTACGGTTACGTATATGTTGCACAAGTTGCCATGGGTGCAAACCAGGCGCAATACCTCAATGCTATTAAAGAGGCTGAAGCATATGACGGACCATCTTTGATCATCGCTTATGCACCTTGTATCAACCACGGTTTGAGAAACGGCATGGGCAAGAGCCAGCAAGAAGAGAAACTTGCAGTTGAATGCGGTTACTGGCATCTGTACAGATTCAACCCTACACTTGCAGAAGAGGGCAAGAATCCATTCACCCTCGACAGCAAAGAACCTGTATGGGATAAATTCCAGGACTTCATCAAAGGTGAAGTACGTTATTCTTCATTGATGAAGATGTTCCCTGCAGAGGCTCAGGATTTGTTCAACAAGACCGAAGAGTACGCAAAACTGCGTTACAATTCATATAAGAAATTGTCAGAATAAATCAGTTTTTGATAATTTTTTCAAATTAAAAGCAATCTTTTGTTTTCAAAAGGTTGCTTTTTCTTTTTTATTTTTTTATCTTCGTACTTTAGACTAAAATACTGACCTAATAATTTATTACTAACAATCAAAATCTATCTATGAAGAAATTGATTCTATTAGCCGTTGCAGCCCTTATCTCCTTTGCTGCAAGTGCGCAGAACATTCAGGTATCAGGTACTGTTACCGATGCAACTGATGGCTCTCCACTTATCGGAGCCAATGTAGTTGTTAAGGGGACCATGACTGGTACTTCTGCTGACCTTGATGGTAAATACAGCATTGAAGTTCCAAGTAATGGAGTTCTACAATTTGTTTACATAGGATATTATCCTATTGAAATCCCTGTTAATGGAAGAACATCTATTGATGTTGCCCTTACACCAGAAGCAGAATCACTTGAAGAAACAATCGTTGTTGCTTATGGTACTGCTAAAAAAGGTACTTATACAGGTGCTGCTGCTGTTGTAAAACAAGACGCAATCAAAGACGTTCCTTCAGTATCATTTGAATCAGCAATGGCCGGTAAAGTTGCCGGTATGCAAATTACCACTACTTCAGGTCAGGCAGGTTCCGCACCTTCTATCCGTATCCGTGGTATCGGTTCAATGAACGCATCTAATGAACCTCTTTACGTTATCGATGGTGTTCCTACCCTTTCAGGTAGCCCTGGTCAGATGGGTGACTACATCTACACTTCAAACAGTGTGATGAACTCATTGAACCCTAGCGATATCGAATCTATCACAGTTTTGAAAGATGCTGCTGCTTCTGCACTTTACGGTTCACGTGCGGCTAATGGTGTTATCCTTATTACCACTAAGAAAGGTAAATCAGGCAAACCATCTGTTACTTTCAGAGCTTCTGTAGGTATCACCCCTTCTTGGGCAACTGACAACTATGAAGTTGCTAATGTACAAGAGAATATCAACATGCTTTATATGGTATTCCACGACTACCGCGTAAATGGTTCTGGTTATACTGAAGAAAAAGCAAGTGAATATTCACTAGGCCAGCTTAATAAGAAATTCAACCAACACGGTTATGCATTCTCAACCAACGGTACAGGTCTTTATGAAAATGTCATCATCAGCTCATACGATGATGATGCTAAAAAGGCAGGCCGTGGTCCTGGCCAATACTTCGACTGGGAAGATGCATATTTCAGAACTGGTATTTACCAGACTTACGATCTTGCAGTAAGCGGTGGTAAAGACAATACTACTTATTATACCTCTTTGGCTTACACCAAAGATCTTGGTCGTACAATGACAAATGAGTTCGGTCGTATCTCAGGTCGTGTTAACGTAAGTCAGAAAGTGGGTAACTGGTTGGACTTCTCAACCAACGTTAACCTTTCACACACCAACAAAATAGGTTTCAACGATACACGTAACCTTGGTGCAAACTACTATCTTCAGACAAGAAACTTGTTGTGGGGCTTCTACTGGCCTTATGACTATACAGATAATCAACCTTGGACTGCCCGCTATGGTAGCTACGCATACAACCAGGTTTATTACAAAGACACTTGGGACAACACTTCTAAGAACCTTAAATTGTCTGTAAGCGAAACTGTTAACATCAAATTCACTGATTGGTTGAATCTAAGAAGCGTATTCTCATATGATGATACCCGTATCAGAGATCACGTTTACTACAGTGGAAAACACTATAACTGGACTGGTGAGAATGGTACTGTATCAGAAATGCTTACAAACTATCAGTCTCTTGTTACTTCTACAACTTTGAACTTCAACAAGACATTTGCTGACAAACACACTGTTACCGCTCTTGTTGGTTTCGAGGCTGAAAAAAATACTACCGATTTCGTACGTGCAACAGGTGAAAACCTCCCTGTAAGTTCACTTCAGACTGTAAGTACAGCCGGTGTTCTTGATGCAAATGCATACTGGTGGGGCAACTCAATCATGTCTATCCTTTCTCGTGCTGAATATAACTACGACAACAAATACTACATCTCTGGATCTTACCGTCGTGACGGTTCTTCAAGACTTGGTCCTGACACCCGTTGGGGTAACTTCTGGTCAGTAGCTGCTTCTTGGAGAATTGACCATGAAGAGTTCATGAAATCACAAGACGTTGTAAGTGCTTTGAAACTTAGAGCCTCTTACGGTGTGAACGGTACACTTCCTACCAACAACTACGGTTGGCGTTCACTTGCTGGTTACTCATACCAATATCGTGGAGAACCTGGTGGTGCATTGGTAAATGCTGCTGACGCAAACCTATCATGGGAAACCTCTTACACAACCAACGTTGCTCTCGAATTCGGTTTGTTTGACGACAGATTGAGAGGTAATGTTGAGTGGTTCAACAGAGATTCTAAAGACCTCCTACAGGATGTACGTATCTCTTACATCACTGGTTTCAGCTCAACTCTTAAGAACGTAGGTGAAATCAACAACAACGGTATTGAATTCGAACTTGCTGGTGATATCATCAAGAACTCTAACTTCAGATGGAGCGCTGCAATTAATGGTTCACATATCAACTCTAAAGTAACTTCTCTATATGATGGTCAGGAAATCATTTGGGATGACCCTACAGGTAGTGACTCAAGATCGCAATACATCTACAGAGAAGGTGAATCAACCCTTGCATTCTACGGTCGTGAATGGGCAGGTGTTGACCCTGCAACCGGTCGCAACCTTTGGTTCTCTAACAACGACAATGTTGACTTCAAACGTGATGAAGCTGACAACTCAACTGGCGAAAAATATGTAATCGACGGTAAGAACGTTGTTTATGACTGGAGTGATGCTGACGAAGTGATTATCGGTGATGCACACGCTGCTCTTTATGGTGGTTTCAACACTGACATTGAGTGGAAAGGCTTGACAGTTGGTTTGAACTTCACTTATAAGATTGGTGGTGATCTTTATGACGGTGCTGCTAAAGACGTTTGTGATGACGGTTACTATTGGGAACGTACCAGAAGTAAATTCTACTATGACAATATGTGGACCTCTACTCACAGAACAGGTGAAAACATCCAGCCTCGTATCAGTGGTGAAGACTGGAATGATGCAATGAGAATCTCAACCCGTCACTTGTATGATGCTTCATACTTGAGACTTGCAACTGTAACTGTTGGATATACATTCCCTAAAGATCTTGTTAAGAAAGCAAAACTTTCTAACGCAAGAGTATACTTCAATGGTGGCAACTTGCTGACATTCTCTAAATACAAATTGGCAGACCCTGTAGTAAATGAATATGGTACAAGAGGTTGGGAAACTCCAGTTGGAAAAACCTATACCTTCGGTATTGAACTTAGCTTCTAATCATATAAATGAATATAACAATGAGAAAAATCAATATTATACTTGCATCTCTATTGATTCTACTTACAGCGTCTTGTAAAGGTTGGTTGGATGTACTTCCTTCTAACCAGGTGGACTCAAGTGTATCAATCCAAAATGTCGACGATGCACAGATCATGATCAATGGTCTAATGAACAAAATGACCAGCACAAGCTACTACGGAAGAAACTTCCCTATGTATGCTGATGCTAAAGGTGGTGACCTTACCATCTTCTCTGCAGGTAACGGTGGTGACGGCTGGTATTATTTCACTCACACTCCTGAATCTAATAGCTATAGCGGCTATTGGTCACATATCTACAACTGTCTGTATCAAGCTAACAACATCATCAAGAACATCAATGGTCTTCTTGAAGATGAAGAAGTTGCTGGTAAGGATGATTTGAAAGAGTTCCTAGGTCAAGCATTGACTCTACGTGCTCTTATGCACTTCGACCTTGTTCGCCTTTATGGTCTTCCATACAACATGAACAAAGATTCATGGGGTATCCCTGTAGTTACTGAACCTGTTGACGCTGGTGCTCAACTTTTGAGAAACACTGTTGCTGAGGTTTATGACCAAATCGTAAAAGACCTTACTGATGGTGCAAAGCTTATCTCTAAATCAAAATCCAACGGTTTCATCAACTACTACGGTAACCAGGCTCTTCTTGCTAAGGTATATCTTTATATGGAGAAATATACTGAATCTTTGGCAGCAGCTGAAGAGGTAATCAACAGCAAAGTATATACACCTTATACTCCTGCTAAATGGGTAGAATCTTGGACTACTGAGTATGGTTCTGAGTCAATTTTCGAATTGAACATCAAGACTGGTGAAAACGACCCTGGTGATAGTGGTCTTGGCGCATACTACAGACGTCGTGCTCACGGCATCTCTGCTGGTGGTGTATTCCTAGGCAGCCAATACTGGTTCGATATCATGGGTCCTAATGACGTACGTTGGGGGATCATGGATTATGACCAATCAAATGATGAAGACAACACCGGACGTAAAGGTGCTTGCTACAAATATAGCGGTAGCGTGGATCTTAAAGGTGACGAAGGTTCTACAAGTACCTCTGTTAACATCAAAGTTATCCGTCTTTCAGAAGTTTATTTGAACGCAGCTGAAGCAGCTATTCACGTGGCTCCTGCAAAAGCAGAGGGTTATCTTAAAGTTGTTGCAGAAAGAGACCCTGACTGGGTTGCACCTGCAACTATTACAGCTGAAGACATCATGACTGAAAGAAGAAGAGAGTTCTTGACTGAAGGTATCACATTCTTTGAATATATGCGTCTTAACATGACCATCAAATATGATGACGATGCATTCGGTAGAGCAACCAATCCTCCTGCTTCAGGTAGAGGTTCTTTGACCAATGGTTGGGTAACCAGAGATTTCGGCAAGATTATTCTTCCTATTCCACAGGCAGAAATCAATGCTAACCCTGAAATCGAAAAACAACAGAACGAAGTTTACAAATAGTCTCGTGATACAATAAAATTGAAGGTGGCCCAAGAGGTCACCTTCTTTTTTTATATAACTGAAATAAAAAGATATTACTGCATTCCGCCGTCACAGACAAGAACTTGACCTGTAACATAAGAGGATAGTTCCGAAGCGAGGAAGAGGACCACATTAGCAATATCTTCCCCTTCTCCAAGACGTCTTAATGCTATCTTCTTTGCCCACTCATCCTTTGCCTCTTGAGGAAGACTCTCTGTCATTTCTGTCATGATAAATCCTGGAGCTACTGCATTTGCCCTGATACCACGTGAACCCATCTCTTTTGCAACAGATTTTGTAAGCCCGATAAGACCTGCCTTTGAAGCAGAGTAATTACATTGTCCGGCATTGCCGGTAACACCAACAATTGATGAAATGTTAATGATACTTCCTGACCGTTGACGGGCCATAACTGCAACTGTTGCCCTGCTAAGATTGAATGCAGATTTAAGGTTGACATTTATAACATCATCCCATTGCTGTTCACTCATTCTCATAAGGAGACCATCACGGGTAATTCCGGCATTATTTACCAGAATATCTATCTGACCAAACTCCTTATGCACCTCTGAAACCAGATTCTGAGCTTCATTAAAGTCTGCTGCATTTGAGATATAGGCCCTGCATTTTACCCCCATCTGTAGGAGTTGATTTTCTGTATTTCTTAATTGCTCACTCTCTTTCTGTCCTGTAAAGGCAATTGAAGCCCCTTCTGATGCAAGTTTTAGAACTATAGCCTTACCAATTCCTCTTGTACCACCTGTAACAAGAGCGACCTTTCCTTCCAACATTTTCATATCAATAGCTGTTTTAATTATCTATCAAAGCTACAGAAAGTTGGCCACTTACGCAAAGTTTTCCATCAATGCTCCCTTTTGCCTCTATAAAATAGAGGTTTGATCGTCTCCCTGTAAGCTTTGCCTCCACCTCAATTTTATCTCCTGGTCTGGCCATCGTCTTGAATTTAACTTTATCCATCCCTGTAAACAAGGTAATCTTTCCCCCCTTCAACTCTTCAAGAAGGAGCATTGATGAACATTGTCCCATTATTTCACATAAGATTACACCGGGGACTATCGGAATTCCCGGAAAATGTCCCTGAAGGAAGTATTCATCACCTCTGACACTATACTCCCCATGAACAATTCCATTTTCATCTTGTGACATCCTGTCCACAAGAAGCATAGGTTCCCTGTGGGGAAGGTAGTTTTTTATCTCTTCTCTCTCCATTATTAAATTTTTCTTAATGCCACTACAGCATTGTGTCCCCCAAAGCCAAGGGAGGATGACAATGCCATTGTTATCTCCGCCTTTCTTGCTTTCCCTGGGGTGTAATCAAGGTCACAATCAGGGTCTGGCTCCTGAAGTCCAATTGTAGGGGGAACAATCCCATCCCTTAATGCCAGAACGGCTGCAACAACCTCAGCACCTCCGGCGGCACCAAGCATGTGGCCAGTCATTGATTTTGTAGAACATACTATTGCCTTTGCTGCATCTTTCTCCCCAAGAGCCTGTTTTATGGCAGCAGTCTCTGATTTATCATTCAATGGGGTTCCTGTCCCATGAGCATTGATATGGAGGAGATCATTTCCCGGTCTATAATTCCCCTCCTTCAATGCTTGTTTGAACGCTTCGGCGGCACATGAACCATCAGGGCGAGGTGCAGTATAGTGATATGCATCACATGTATTTCCGTAACCGCATATCTCCCCGTAAATATTGGCTCCACGCTCCAATGCGTGCTCATATTCCTCCAGGACAACTATCCCTGCCCCCTCTGCAATAACAAACCCCTCTCTTCTCTTATCAAAGGGGAGAGATGCCTGCAGGGGATCCTCACTGCGTGACAATGCCCGGCTATTGGCAAAGCCACCTATTGAAAGATTTTCAAGAGCAGCCTCTGCACCACCTGCAATGATAGCATCTGCATATCCATGCTTTATTGCTCTGTATGCCTCGCCTATAGAATGAGTACCGGTGGCACAAGCTGTAACTATCGGCAGACACACACCTCTGGCGTTGTGGGTTATCGCCACATTTCCTGCAGCAATATTGGCTATCATATTGGGAATAAATAGCGGCGATACCCATTGCGGTCCATTCTCGTTAAGTTTGGTCGTCTCATCCATGAAGGTACGCATTCCACCTATTCCTGAACCAATATAGACACCCAGACGGGACGGGTCAACATTCAACTCTCCTGCATCTTTCATAGCCTGATTTGCTGCAGCCATAGCGAACAGGGTAAATCTATCAGCTTTACGTATGGTTGCAGCTGGAACGCCATCAGAAGCTGGGTTAAAGTCTTTTACTTCACCAGCAATTTTTATCTGCAGATCATCAGTTGGGAAACGTTTGATGAAATCAATCCCACAAACACCATTTATGAGATTGTTCCAGAATGTCGTGACATCATTTCCGACAGGGGTTATAACACCCAGACCTGTAATAACTACTCTTCTATCCATTTTGTTGAATTCTTGAGCAGATTTTGGGTCTGCTGGACCATTTCCGAAATGATTTCTGAGGCAGGTCTGATAGAGTGAACCATCCCGACACTCTGTCCCGCCATAAAACTACCGAAGGCTTCATCACCATCCTGAACAGCTTTTCTCAACGAACCTGATCCATATTGGAGAATTTGTTCCGGTGTCACCTCAGGATCTCTCTCCATAGATGCAAATTTCTTGGTAAAAGGGGTTTTCAGCGCCCTTACAGGGTGCCCCAGAGTTTTTCCTGTAACGGTGGTGTCTGTTTCACTCGCTGCTATAATTTTCTTTTTATAGTTCTCATGAATTATGCACTCCTTTGCTCCAAGAAAGATTGTTCCGCACTGGACACCTTGTGCGCCAAGCATAAATGCAGCGGCAGCACCTCTGCCATCTCCAATACCGCCTGCGGCTATAACAGGGATATTGACCGCATCAACCACCTGTGGAACTAGTGCCATGGTATTCATCTCCCCTATATGACCACCCGATTCTCCACCTTCAGCAATAATTGCAGTTGCACCCAGTCTTTCCATCCTTAGTGCCAATGAAGCGGCAGCAACAACAGGGAGTACCTTTACCCCCGCAGAGAGCCACATTTCCATAAATTTCGCCGGAGAGCCTGCTCCGGTTGTAACTATAGGGACCCCCTCTTCAACAACCATTCTTGCCACATCTTCCACATAGGGAGTCTGCAGCATTATATTCAACGCGAATGGTTTATTTGTCAACTTTTTACACTTTCGGATCTCGTCTCGAATAACATCAGGACCTGTATTCACGCACGAAATCACGCCAAGTCCTCCGGCATTCGAGACTGCCGCAGCAAGGGCAGACTCTGAGATCCACGCCATGCCACCTTGGATAATGGGATACTCGATTCCCAACAAATCACAAACTTTACTTCTTATCATAGCAGTAAATATTATTTCTTTTATACAAATTTACCAATAAAGTAGACATGCACCAGTGGTAAAGCCCGCCCCGAAGGCACTTAATACCAATTTATCCCCCTTTTTTATCAAATTATTCCTGTTTAGTTCATCCAGAAGGATAGGGATACTCGCTGAAGAGGTATTTCCATATTTCTCTATATTGTTCGGAAATTTACTTTTATCCTGCTTCAATGTATGTCTTATGGTCTCAATAATCCTTATATTGGCCTGATGGAGCAAAAAATGATCCACATCATTCTCTGTAAGATTTGAATCTGCCATCACCTTCTCTATATCGCGCAAAGATGATGAAACTGCAAGTTTGAATACATCCTGCCCATGCATCACGAGGGGTCCGTCGGGCTCCTCTTTTGTTATGAAAGGGGTATCTTCCAGTTTTCGCTGCTGGTACAAAGATTCCTTCTTACTGAAGGTGGATAGTGTGATGGACTTGACATTATCGCCTCTGCCCACCACAACTGCACCTGCACCATCACCGAACAGCACACACGTACTCCTCTCCGACCAATCAACCATCCTTGTAGGCTCTTCGGCACACACTATTAACACATTATTTATATCTGGTTTTGCCTTAAAATACGACTCTGCAACATCGAGGGAATATATAAATCCAGCACATGCACCATTCAAATCAATGCATGGGCAACTTGCCCCGATTCTCCCCTGGATTATGCAACTCAATGCAGGGGTTATATACTCGTTCACTACATTTGAGCAAATTATAAAGTCAAGTTGTCCCCCCTCAACGCCACTGCTTGCCAAAGCTCTTTCGGCAGCTGCAACAGCGAGATCTTCCAGTTTCTCATCAGAAATAAGTTGTCTCTGTTTAATTCCTGTACGGGTACGGATCCACTCGTCACTTGTATCAAGAAAACTCTCCAGCATCTGATTTGTCACTGTCAAGTTTGGGTGTGCACTTCCTGTTCCTAATATTTTCATCCTTCAGTCAAATTTTTCGCAAATCTCACCAAAGAGAAAAAATGACACAAATTTATGTGGCACAAGGGGGTAAAATGTGGTAAAATGACCTATTTTGGGGCAAAATGGCAAAATATGGGACAAAATTTATCTCTATTTTTGCATCACTGACTAAACCTGATTACAAAATGAACAAGAAAACACCCATTCCATTACTTGAAAAAGGGCATCAATTTGCTACTGTACTCAGCACTGTTCTGTTCGCTGTAGTATATCTCCTTTTCTATAAAGAGTCCTCAACTACCGTATGGTTTGAATTGGGGAAATCGGTATATTTCTTTTTTACATTAGGCTTTATCTCCATTGCAACCGTATTTGTCATCATAAGCAGAACCATCATGTACAATTTGAGGAGAGTTCCATTCTTCCCGATATGGCTCTATGTCATCTGGATTCTGCTGGAGATTCTTGTCATTGCCTGTTTTTATGCATACGTAACCGCATATCATATCAAAGAAGATCCCTCATATTATTGGACAATCTTCCCCAAAAGTCTTATATCTGTAGCGATAATTCTGATTGTCCCATATATCTCCACAATAATATACACCTTATCCAACATAAAGGGAAAAACTCTAAGGGTTCTCAAATTTGAGGATTCATCTGTTTCCAACATCTCCGATTTCAAGGGGGGCGCAGAGATTATAAATCTGGCAGACAACAACGGGAATGTGAAACTCTCGTTAAGGCTTGATTCTCTTATATATATTGTCTCACAGGACAATTACATAAAAATTTACTATATCTCAAACGAGGGGTTAAGCAATTACCTCCTCAGATGCAAGATCAAAACTGTCGAAGAGAGTTTTGCAGACACATCCTTGATCAGGTGCCACCGGTCATATATAGTCAACAGCGACAAGATAAGTGCAATCAAAAAAGGGAAAGAGGGTACCTTCATTGAGTTGAATATTGAAGGTGTATCCCCTATCCCTTTGTCAAACAGTTATATCTCTAACTTCCAGCAGTTCTTTAGTTAGAGGCTATTACCGACTCTACAACTGCAAGAATCTCCTTTTCACGGGAGATTGCTCTCTCTGCAATTTGGGCAGCCTGATCTATAAGGGTTTGTGCTGCTTCTCTGTCCTTGAGCCCTGCTGCATTTATCTTTACATTCAGGAATGCCCCCAGGACTGCAGAACGGGCAGAGAGTACACCCACACCTGCGTCTGAAACAGAGTTGGGATTTCCATCTTTTGCCATAGCCTCAACAACATCAAAAACTTTATAGGCAGTCTCCATTGTCTTTAGAGGAACTTGTGTAGCGTAGAGGGTAGCATCTTGTAAAGCTTTTGCCCTGGCACACTTCTCCTCTTCGTTGCTTTTGGGCATCCCAAGTGCATCCATAATTCTGTTGAAGGCATTTGTATCTTCATCCACAAGGTGCAACAGTTCATACATCAACTCTTCCCCCTTTTCTGCCCAATCTGAGAAATATTTCCATTTTGCATTCCACCCGGGTTTATGAGAGGAGAGATTTGCAACCATTGACCCCAATGCTGCCCCCAATGCCCCCATATATGCAGAGATTGATCCACCACCAGGTGCAGGAGATTCTCTTGAGGTCTCCTCTGCAAATCCTTTACATGTAAAATCTACAAGCTTTGCCGACTTGTCCATATCTTCAAGGATATATTCGATAACTTTCTCCCTCGGATTGAATGGTTTCAGATCATCAAGCCCCATCGATTTTACAGCTATCTTGATTATATCCTCCTCTGCTATACCCAGTGAGCGTCTTTGCTTGGTCAGATAATGCTTTCCTGCATCTATCAGAACCCTTTTGGGAATTAGCCCCACAATTTCTGAGCCTGTGACTCTGATCCCCCTGGCGTATGCTTTATCACACACCTCATCAAAAGCCACATGAACTGGGGTCTGGGTAATATCGGTGACATTCATTGAAACTTGAGCAATACCATACTCGTCGATATACCATCCGATAGCTTTGCAACCTTTCAAAGTACCCGGAATCCATACAGGTTCGCCGTTTTCATCTTTAACAACTTTTCCCACAATCGGATCACCTTCTCTTTTCTTGCGACCCTTTTCTCTTACATCAAAAGCGATAGAATTGGCTCTGCGGGTAGATGTAGTATTCAGATTATAGTTTATTGCTACAAGAAAATCACGTGCCCCTACTGCTGTCGCACCGGTAAGTGCCACCCTGTCATTGAATTCATTGGGTCCGAAATCGGGTTTCCAGCGTTCCTCTCCCAACCTTTTTGACAATCCCTCATACTCCCCTGTACGGCATACAGCCAGATTCTTCCTTTCAGGTATAAATGCAGCGCTTTCGTAACAATAAACAGGGATAGCCAACTCCTCTCCAATCCTTTTGGCCAACTTTCTTGCATACTCAACACACTCCTCCATTGTAACACCCGATACCGGGACAAGAGGACAAACATCTGTCGCACCCATACGGGGATGCTCTCCGTGATGTCCTCTCATATCAATAACCTCTGCAGCTCTCTTCACCGCCAAAAAAGCAGCCTCAATCACATTATCGGGTTCTCCTACAAATGTAACAACAGTCCTGTTTGTCGCTGCACCGGGATCGACATCAAGCAACTTCACCCCTTCTACAGATTCAATTACTGCAGTAATCTGGTTTATCACCTCCATATTACGTCCCTCACTGAAATTGGGGACACACTCTATAAGTTTTCTCCTCATAGTTACTCTTCTTTAGGGTCAATAAATGTTATTTTATCTTCCAGCTTCTCAGCCAAAGAGGGGTAATCAAGTTCAAAATAGTGGATAGGATACAGCACCTCTGGTTTCAACATATTCGCCAGATCTGCAAACTCCTCATCTGTCATGGTATATGGAAGATTCTTGGGGAGAAATGCAATATCAAGATGAGGTAGCTGCTTCATCTCCTCTACAGGTTCTGTGTCCCCTGCAATATAGACTTTGAATCCCCCAAAATCAAGAAGATATCCATTCCCAAACCCTTTTGGATGGAAATGATTACCCTCCTCATTTCTTCTGTTTATATTGTAGGCAGGAACAGCTTTTACAACGATTCCCGCATATTCGCATGTTTCACCATATCCCAATGCAATATATCTCTTATCGACATTTCCAATCTGCTTACTGACAATGAAGGTGGTCTTATCAGTCGCTATTTTGCTGTAAGCACTCTCATCGTAGTGGTCATAATGGTCGTGAGTTATAATAATCGCATCTGCGAGAGACATATTTGTGTAGTCTGCAACCTCACTGTAAGGATCCACATATATTTTCTTTTCATTTATTTGAAGGAGAAGTGAAGCATGGCCAAAAACCTTTACCTGCAACTCTCCAAGTGGGGTATTGTAACTCTTCATAATGGGTTGTTTTTATCAAATATAGAGAATTTATTTCACAATTTCACCATTGAGGATTATTGTATCCACCAAAGGGGTAGAAAACGAGTATGGAACGAACTCATATGATGGTATCTCTTTCGTGATAAAGAGATTTGCAACTTTTCCTCTGGTAATTGAACCGAACTGCTTATCCAGATCCATTGCAAAGGCACCATTTATTGTGGCACAATTTATAACCTCTTCTGGAAGCATCCTCATATTCAGACAGCACAATGCCATCATAAATTTCATATCTCCACTCGGACAAGAACCTGGATTGTAATTTGAAGCAATGGCCACTGCAACCCCTTTTTCTATCATACTCCTGGCCGGTGCATAATCCATCTTGAGGAAAAATGTGGCTCCAGGGAGCAGTGTGGCAATGGTATCACTCCCTTTCAGTACATCAAATTCCACATCTGAGGTATATTCCAGATGATCTACCGACCGTGCCCCATATTTGACACCCACCTGAACACCTCCCGAAAAGCTCATCTGGTTTGCATGCACTTTAGGGCGCATTCCGTATTTAATCCCCTGTTCAAAAATCCTTTCAGAGTCTTCTACACTGAAAAAGCCCTCCTCACAGAAGATATCGACATACTCAGCAAGCCCTTCAGCTGCTACTGCCGGGATCATCTCGTTTACAATTTCATCCACATAGGCCCCTTTTGCCCCCTTATATCTGGCGGGGACAGCATGTGCACCAAGGAATGTCCTTTTGACGGTAAGGGGGGTCTCTTCCTCAACCCTTTTAGCCACCCTCAACATCTTGATCTCATCCTCTAAAGAGAGCCCATATCCGCTCTTAATCTCTACGGCACCTGTCCCAAATCCTATAATCTCCTCTGCCCTCTCTTTTGTCTGAGCAAGCAAATCATTTTCAGATGTCCTGTGAAGCAAATCTACAGAGTTCAATATTCCACCCCCACGCCTTGCGATCTCCTGATATGAAAGTCCCCTGATTTTATCCATAAACTCAATCTCCCTGCTCCCAGCATATACAAGATGTGTGTGGGAATCGCAGTAGGATGGAAATACCATCTTACCCTGTGCTTCGAGAACTTTATCTGCAGAACCCTCTAATAGTTGAAGAATCTCCGGTGAGGAGACCCCATACTGAGCAATAACCCCATCTTCAATTAAAAGATATCCATTATCAATAGTAGGAAGATGTGACAATTCCTCCCCCCTTAGAGGAGACAAAGGTGATTCCTCTCTGACATTGATGAGCTTTTTTATATTTTTTATAAGGATTCTCATAGAGAGAGATTTTTAATAAAATCAATTGATGCTGCAATATGGGTGTACATCACTTGATCCTCCTCAATAAACGGGACAACGGTTCTGAACTCTGAGACAAACTTCTCTATAAATGGAGAACTTTTCGCCGGACGTCTGAATTCGAGTGCCTGTGCTGCATTGAACATCTCTATAGCGAGAATCTTTTCAAGATTCAACACTACCTGAACACATTTTGTAGCACTGTTAGCACCCATACTGACATGATCCTCTTGCCCTTGGGATGAATCTATGGTGTCTACACAGCAAGGGGTACACAACTGCTTGTTCTGACTCACAACCGACGCTTGGGCATACTGTGGAATCATAAAACCTGAGTTCAACCCTGAATGTGCAACAAGAAATGACGGAAGTCCCCTCTTTCCCGCTATCAGTTGATACGTCCTCCTTTCAGAGATAGAACCGAGCTCGGCAAGTGCAATAGCAAGAAAATCAAGAGCCATAGCAAGTGGCTGTCCATGGAAATTACCAGCAGAGACAATCAAATTTTCATCAGGCAAAATTGTTGGATTATCTGTTGCGCTGTTCAATTCTGTGATGAAGATATCTTTCACATACTCAATCGCATCTTTAGAGGCACCATGTACCTGGGGAATACAACGGAAAGAGTATGGATCCTGGACATGTTCCTTGGGTCTTGTAATCATCTCACTCCCCTCCAATAACTCTCTTACCCTCTGCGCTGTCCTCAACTGTCCCTGATGAGGTCTTACCTTATGTACCCCCTCTGTAAAGGGCTCTACCCTTCCATCATAAGCCTCAAGGGAAATTGTCCCTATCACATCTGCAAGATCTGAAAGTTTGTCGGCATGATATATTGACCATAGTGCATGTGCAAGCATGAATTGGGTCCCATTCAGAAGAGCCAGCCCCTCTTTTGATGCAAGTTGCAGAGGTTTCCAGCCAAACTTTTCATTGATCTCCTTTGCCGGATATTTTACACCCTCATAATAAACTTCTCCCATACCCAAAAGGGGGAGACACATATTTGCCAACGGAGCCAAGTCGCCTGAAGCGCCTAAAGAGCCCTGCTTATATACCACAGGATAGACCCCTTCATTGAAATAGTCAACTAGCCTTTGGATTGTTGTCACCTGAGCCCCTGAGAAACCGTAAGAAAGTGATTTTACCTTCAAAGCCAACATGAGTCTCACAATATCCTGTGATACCTCCTCCCCAAGCCCGCAAGCATGTGACATGACAAGATTTTCCTGAAGATGTGTGAGTTTTTCGTTATCTATCGAAACATTGCATAAAGATCCGAATCCTGTTGTGACGCCATAAATGGGTTCTACCTGATTCTCCATCCTCATATCAAGGTAATCCCTGCATTTCTGGATTCTTTTTACCGAATGCTCCCCTAAAACAAGCTTACACTCTTTGTCTAACAATAGCGCAATATCCTCAAATGAGTGGTGAAGGGTGTCTATGTCAAATGTTTTCATATTTATTACTCTTTAGATGATTTCCATTTCCATGGCTCCCTTTGGATTATTTGCTCCATAATATTCTCTATATAACCAGGGAAATAATGGGACGTGTAAGGGAATAAAGGATAATATGGGCTCTCCAAAGTGTATTGTCTGATCGATTCTCTTACCCCTCTTGGGGTTATAGCATATCTGTCAACTGGTCTCTCCCCCCCTCTCCACACAAAACCGTTGAGATTCATCTCATCTTTAGGAAGATCCTCTATTGGGAATATATTGCTCTTTATACCCTCAAAATAGAAGTTCTTCTGCAATGTCCCGTCTTGAAGTTCAGAAGAGATAATTTTGCACTCCTTGCGGTTAGCATAGGCAACCTCAGTGCTATCCTTCAGGTACATCAACATCTGGGCTCCCCCAAGGGCATCAAACCTCGCCAGCTCACCATCCTTGAAGAATCCAGCCATCTCAGGTGATTTCACCTGATTATAATATTTCCCAGGTTGCTCCTCAAATGCGACAAAAGCGTTGGAAAGAAGGAGCCCCTTCTCCATCGCTCCATCTTTCATCACTACTTGAATACTATCTGATGAGAGTTGGTTGGTGACCTCATTCCAGATGACAGGGGATTTGAAAAGACGTGCAATAGAATCTATTCCCGAATATAGGAGAGAGTCACAAATAACCTGATTGTCAGATTTATAAATTCTCACATTGTGATATGCTTCCAGAAATACCACATCTGAGGTATCTTTGGGCTGAGGGGCAGCAAGTGTTTCACCCTCTGAAGGGGTATCATCATTCTCATCATCCCCATCATCCTCATCATTCTCCTCTACTACCTCATTCTCAACACCCTCTTCACCAAGCTTATCCCCTCCACTTTTTATCTGGTTTAATTTTCCACCACCTCTGCTTGCCATCTCCTCGTCCACCTGTCGCTGGTTCAAAGCAGCTTGTTCCGCCTTTATCTGCTCCCGCAGGTTAAAGACAGCATCTATCATTGCAAGTTTCTTCCTCTCCTTTGCCTGGGCAATAACAGAACTGTCCACCTCAAACATTTTTCTGGAATAATAATACAAAGTATCTGCAGCCACATATACACTATCAGATACTCCATCCTCCTCTACAAGTCCGATAATAGCGGGGTTAATGGTAACTTTAGCAGAACGGGGCTCGTTGTATGTCTCGATATGGTCACCCAGAACTACCGCACCATTTATGGTATCAGTAACCTGAACATTCCCACGAAGGATTGTATGCTCTTCATTCCGGTTGAAGAAAAGGTCATCACACCACAGCTCGTAATCCTCTGTCTGACCATATACATTACCCTCAAAAAACATAGTCTCATCACCTCTATTGTACCATCCTCCTGTGGCAGAGAAATAATTCTGATTTTTCCAAGCTTTGGTGTTAGTGGTAAAGTATGCTGTTTCAAGATCTGTTCTGTATCTTGCTGTATCGGTGACAAAAAAAAGTGAGTCCGAAAACATCTGCACATCTTCAATGAATGTAAAAAGTTTCCCCTTTGACTCATACCTTCCCCTTACACTCTCAATTATATTTCCATCCTCATCCTGCATACTCGCCCCATCATAAAAATAGGCAATACTGTCTTTTGTGTTATAATCGAGATTATTTGTTCGGAGGGTATTCTGCTTTTCATCTTTCAGTTCAACCAATGCACCCCTGAACTGTGCAAGATTCTGACCAACTATATAGTGTAGTCGGTCACCTGTCAGCATAGTGTTCTCCTGAATTATACGGACATTGTTTATCGCATCGATATAATCTTTATCGACATTCCAGAATGCTGTATCACAAATCAGATAGGTATCGTTGTGAAGAAAAGTTGCCGGCCCCTCTACCCGTCTGCATGCCTGGCCATCTATCTCTACCAACTGAATTTTTTTGGCATTGATAAGTCTGACAAGGCTGTCTGCCTCCTCTTTATTCTCTTGAGCAAAGATTACCGAGGTGGCAAAAAACAACAGTAGTATAGAGTATAAAGCATTTCTCATTATTTAATCCACCCTTCCCTTTCAAAGTCGCAATTATGGAAAATAGGATCGATTACAATATAGGTCGACTTGATCTTATCTTTTATAAAATCATCAACAGCTTTTTTCGACTGCTGCTGATTTGCCACATTTTGCAAGACGCTGAAATCATCCTCAAAAGTTGCAGTATGTGAAGGGATTATTTTTTCCAGTTTGATAATCTTGTAAATTGTATTTCCACTTCTTCCCTCATTGTCAGTAGATTCTACCGGTGCTGAAATTTCACCAACTTCAAGATCTTTGATTGCAGCATAATCGGTGGGTTTCAACTGATCCTTTTCAAACATAGCTGTACCTGAATATTCATCAGCCATCAATCCTCCGTTTGTTCTGGTATAAGGGTCCTGGGAATATATTCTTGCAGCAACAAAAAATGATATACTATCCTCCTGGATTGCCGTTTTAAGTGAGTCCAGGGTTTTGAATGCCTTGTTGCGGTCAGCAGAGGTATATTTGGGTTTCAGAAGGATATGTCTGGCATTGAACATATCTCCATCCTTCTTTATCATCTGAATAAGGTGATATCCGTCAGGGGTCTCTACAATAGGAGATACCTGTCCCTCCTTAAGGAGCATTGCCGCATCTGAGAATTGTGGCCAGAAGATAGATTTGGATGCCATGCCGAGTTCCCCACCTCTGGATGCACTACCGGGATCCTCTGAATAGAATGTAGCCAACATAGAGAAACTCTCTCCATTCAGAATCCTCTGACGATAATCAAGCAATTTTTCTTTTACAATCTCCTTCGCCTTTTCCCTGTCAGGATAGAGGACAATCTGTCTGAGTTGGTATTGGGTAGATATTACAGGCAAACTGTCTTTAGAGACGTTTTTGTAAAATTCCTTTATCTGCTCAGGAGTCATTTCAGTGGCAGATGTGGAGACATTTCTTTGCATATCCTGTGTAAGAGACTGTTCTGTCAATATCTCTTTCCAGTCCTGACGCAGATTATAAAGACTCTTCCCAAAATACTCCTCAACTTGTTTTTCACCGCCCAGTTGGGTCAATACATTATTCAATCTCTCATTTACACTTGACTCCACCAACGCATCATTCACCGAAAGGCTATCGAGACGGGCCTGCATCAGGAACAGCTTCGATACCATCATCTGCTCAAGCACCTGACACCTGAGATTACGGTCGGAATAGTGTCCGTTGAACTGGAGCATCTGCACCTCTTGCTCTATCTGTGAAACGAGGATCATCTCATTACCCACCACTGCTACAGTCTTGTCGATCAGACCATTCTGATATTTCTGGCCAAACAAAGATGAAGATAAAATCAGGAAAAAGGTGATTGACAACACCTTGAAAGTCTTATTTGTCATTATCGTCACTATATATTTTAAGTTTGTCTGTGTTAAGGGCCTCTTCTAGCAGATTTCGTTCCAAACTTGTAACCAACTCCTGCTTTCTTTTGCTCAAAATCGATTCCCTTATCACATTTATATTGTATTCGTAAGGTGTTATCTCCCCAGCGGGGACCCTTTCATACACCTTAAGGAAACATGTGCATTTTTCATCAGAAACTTCCATATAGCCACCTCTTGCAATCTGGTTTTCGCAAGACTGGAGATCTGCACCCATCTCCTTGGCCACAACACTCAACGGGACCCACCCCTGCTGGAAGTCTGTAAATTTCTCAGCCGAATTCATACACATCTCCCCCACTGCATCCATATCTTCAATTTTTGTAGAGCGATACAGATTCTTTATTTTCTGATAGTTGGGAGAGGTCTTGTTGATTTTGATGAAACGTCCCTTCACAACAGAGGATTGGGACTTGAAATTCTCTCTATTTGACTCATAATATCTCTTGCACTCCTCCTCTGTAATCAATGTATCAAGGTTACGCTCCACATACAGTTTTTCATATCTGTAGACCAGAAGAGTTGTCCTGAAATCATCAATTTCCTGCTCAACATCCCGATCTTTACGCGAAAGTCTGCTCTCGGCATTGCTCATCAACAATTTCTTAGTCGCCCAGGAATGTATATACTGGGAAACAATGAAAGCGCTATCTTCAGGGGTGGTACCCGAAGGGACCAACCCCGAAATATCGCTCTTATACAATACGCTCTTTCCTACTCTGGCTACAATCTCCCCATTAAATGCCCTGTCTATAAATTCACAGGAACAAAAGAGAACAATTGCTGACAGAACAATAAAAAGGCGCTTCATAGGCTATCTGCTATAATTTGGAGCCTCCCTGGTAATAGTCACATCGTGAGGATGGTTCTCGGTAAACCCGGCAGTTGTCACTCTCACAAACTTGGCATTTCTCAACTCATCAAGATTGTGAGCGCCACAATAACCCATACCGGCTCTCAAACCTCCAACAAGCTGATAAACGACCTCTTTAAGGGTCCCTTTATAAGGAACTTGTGCTACGATTCCTTCTGGAACCAACTTTTTGATATCCTCTTCCATATCCTGGAAGTACCTGTCTTTTGACCCTTTTTGCATAGCTTCAAGAGAACCCATTCCTCTGTAAGATTTGAACTTCCTGCCATTGAGGATGATTGTTTCACCTGGAGACTCTTCAACTCCGGCAAACAGCGAACCAGCCATAACTGTGCTTGCACCACCGGCCAAAGCCTTGACAATATCTCCCGAATATCTCACACCACCATCAGCAATGATTGGAACGCCAGTACCTTTCAATGCCTCAGCAGCCAACATAATTGCAGAAAGTTGTGGCATACCGACACCTGCAACAACACGGGTTGTACAGATTGAACCTGGGCCGATGCCCACCTTAACCGCATCCACACCGCACTCTTTAAGTGCAAGTGCAGCCTCTGCTGTAGCAATATTGCCTGCAACTATCTGGAGATGAGGGAATGCCTGACGCACTTTCTTAATAGTCTGGAGTACAAATTCAGAGTGACCGTGAGCAGTATCAAGAACTATTGCATCAGCCTCTACAGAGACAATCTGTTCCACTTTCTGGATAGTATCTGAATTGATACCCATTGCTGCAGCGACAAGAAGACGACCCTTGGAATCCTTACTTGCGGTAGGATTATCTTTGATCTTCATTATATCCTTATAGGTGATAAGACCAGCAAGTTTCCCGGCATTATCCACTACAAGCAACTTCTCGATCTTGTGCTTTTTCAACAATTCGGTCGCCTCTTTCAGATCTGCCCCCTTGGTGGTAGTGACAAGATTCTCCTTGGTCATCACCTCGCTGATTGGGGTTTTCATATTGTCCTGGAATCTCAAATCCCTGTTGGTAACGATACCACACAACATCCCCCTCTCATCCACCACCGGAATACCGCCGATGTGGTTCTCCTTCATCAAATTAAGGGCATCACCCACTGTTGCACACTCTCTGATGGTTACAGGATCGTAAATCATCCCATTTTCGGCCCTCTTCACCTTTCTCACCTGTTCCATCTGAGCCTCAATAGGCATATTCTTGTGAATAACACCTATACCTCCCTCTCTGGCTATTGCTATTGCAAGTTCAGCCTCAGTAACTGTATCCATTGCAGCAGATACAAGGGGAGTGTGGAGTTTTATCTCTCTGGTGAAGTTTGTGTTGATATCCACAGTTCTGGGGAGTACCTCAGAGTGTGCAGGGATCAACAACACATCATCAAATGTAAGACCCTCTATAATTGGAACTTTTGTATATGTCTGCATAGGTTGAATTTATTTTATTGCTTCGCCAAGTTTTTCACAAAGGGCATCAAGTGCTTTAAGAAAATCTTCAGTAACACCACGATAATAAGCTTTCAACTTACCTTCTGCAGGGTGGTTGATTTTATAATATGTCTCGTCACGAAGGTCTACAGCCTCATTGATGATATCCAGAATCTTTGACACCTTTTCATCGCTTTTACCAAAGCTCAAACTTACAAGTGCATCCGATAGAAAATCTTCAGTTAGAAAATCAATGTCTTTTTTAAATACTCTTAAGTTCATGTCTGTAAAATATGTTATAGTAAATTGTATTAAAGGTTAATAATACCTGGCTTTGGAGTAAGTCCAAGACCCGGTTTGTCTTCCAAAGTGATACGTCCGTCAACCAGTTTCATACCATCGAAGCAGTCGTTGCCAAGGAGGTAGTTTCCATCAAGGTCTGCCCATTCCATCTCTGGAGATAGTTGTGCTGCAGCGGAGATTGCGATAGAGGTTTCGGTCATACAGCCGATCATGAGTTTCATGTGCAATGCTTTTGCAAGTGAGACCATCTCACGAGCTTCACGCATACCGGTACATTTCATCAATTTTATATTGATACCGTGATATGCACCATGAAGAGTTCTGATATCAGTCAATCTCTGGCAAGATTCGTCAGCGATGATTGGAAGTGGTGATCTTTCGGTAATCCAGGCAATGTCATCAAGGTAGTATTTTGACATAGGTTGCTCGATCATAGATACTCCCTTCTCTTTCAACCAGTGAATCATATCCAAAGCGTAGTATTTGTCTTTCCAGCCCTGGTTTGCATCGATAATGATAGGACGGTTGTCACGAGCGCGGATAAGATTGATCATTCTCTTGTCCTCTGCCTCGGTCATACCCAATTTCACCTTGATGATCTTGTTCCAGTTTGCTTCATCAAGTTTTGTATTGATCATATCATCACTTGCATCATAACCGATTGTATAGCTGGTATATGGTGCTTTTGCAGGATCAAAACCCCACATCTTCCACCAGGGTTGCTTCATGATGTTACCTACAAGGTCGTGAAGTGCTATATCCACAGATGCTTTTGCAGCAGTATTGTTGGTAGACAATTTGTCAACAGCCAGCATGATGTCCTGGATACAGAAAGGGTTGTCAAATTTAGGTAGGACATTCTCTACTACTTTTTTCAGGAAATCGTTGACAGAAGCCTGTGTCTCGCCAAGATATGGTGGCATAGCTGCCTCACCATAACCAGTCTCACCACACCAACTCAAGCGGGTAATAACGATAGGGGTTCCCTTTCTTGACGAACCTGAAACGGTGAAGGTAAATTTCATCACACCATCAAAATTCTCCCAATCAAGTTGAAGTTTCTTCGATTTGCTGATTTTTGGAGGGTTGTTCTTTTGTGCAAAGATATCTGAGGGTTTCAAAAAAGCAGATGCTGCAGTTAGAACACCGGCGGTTTTAAGGAAATCTCTTCTTGTTGTCATGACTGTAGATATTTTAGATTATTTATTTTCAACATTAAAGTACCATGGGTGTTTAGCAATAGACCACAAGCCAAACACTGTATCTTCCATTCCGGTGATACGCCTTGCACATACCATTGTGCCATCATAGAAATTATCAGTTCCGGGAACCAGGCTGTTTATCTTCACAAATGTAGCTGAGTGGATAAACAATCCGTCGCCAATGTACATACCGACGTGACTCACCCTTGCTGCCCTTGTTTCAGTCGCTTTGCGGCCAAAGAAGAGGATATCACCCATCTGCAGATTTTCTATACCGTTGGTAATATCAATTTCCTGGCCAACTTTTGCTTGTTGGGAAGCATCTCTTCTGAGAATAACACCATTAAGGAAGTGCGAAGTCTTGACAAAACCGCTGCAATCCAACCCTTTGATAGATGTACCTGCCCACAAATATGGGAAGCCGAGAAATTGTTTACCTGTCTTGATGATATTTTCCGGGGTAGCCTTTCTGGTTGACAACCATTTGTCAAACGACACGACATCACCCTGTGGAACATAAGCGATTTTGCCGTTGGGGAGCTGAACTTTTGCATAACCGTTCACCGCCTTTCCGGCAACCTGAACTATATTGCCCCATACACCATCGCTGATGATATTTCCCTTTTTGCTTGGTTGGTCAAGGAACAATGTATAGTGGGTATTCACTATCAATCTTTCAGAGCTTCTCCATGCGGTAAGTTCCTCTTCATTCATACGTTTCACACTCCCTACTGTCACCCATGCGATATATCCCTCAGGTGTAACAACTCTATACCAGTAACTCTTTTTCTCAAGAACTTTCAATGGAGTACCCATCAACACCTGTGTTGCCATTTCAGAAGAATAGTCCGCTGCATAACGGAGGTTTGCAACAGAGTGTGCTGCGATTGCATAGATTTTATCCTCCATAGCGGGAGATGGGAGAAGAACTATACTATCAAGTGGTTCAATACCATTCTCCTGAAGGCGTGCTACCATAGCCTCTTTTGCTTGAGCTTCAGTAGTTGAACCATACAATACCCAATTTCCGTCCACATATTTGGCTTCCACTTCAAAAGTTTTGTCCCTGCGGTCAGGAGCGAATTCAGATTTTACCTCTTTGGTAACATTGTTTACCACCTCCTGTGTATCGGTACAAGAGGCGAAGATTGCCAAAAGTGCGGCAGATAAGAGTAACAGTTTGCGCATAAAAATTACTTTTTTGTTAGTATATTATTCTTATCTTACAAATATACCTACTTTTTTTGATAAAATGCCTATTTTTGTAGGGCAAAAAGCAAAAATTATGATAATAGATTCAATCAAAAGTTTTGAAAGGTACAAAGATTTCCAGAAAGGATTTGACAAAGTATATGAATTCCTTAGAAAAAATGATCTGAACACCCTTGCAGAGGGGAATCACCCAATAGTCGAAAATGATGTATGGTGCACAATCTCAACCAATGAAGGGAGAGGTTTCGACCCGGTCCCAAAGATGGAAGTTCATGACTCTTTTGTTGATATCCATATACTTCTGGAGGGAGATGAAACCATCGGATGGAAAGACAGGGCCAAATGCGACAATCTTCAGATGGCTGAATACAACGAAGCCCAAGATGTAGCCCTTTTTGACGAAGTTCCTGAGACATTTATAAGCTGCTCTGCCGGCAACTTTGTAATATGCTTCCCATCAGACGGACACACCCCATTGATCGGATCCGGCACTATCAAAAAAGCCGTTTTCAAAGTGAGAATTGTGAATGAACCCATACAGTAACGGGAGATACAACACCTTTGTCGGGTATTTCAAAAGAAAATTCGGTAACCGTTTGCAAAAAATCGTTATCGATGGGGGGTTTACTTGTCCTAACCGAGACGGATCTATCTCCAGAGGGGGGTGCACATACTGTGACAACAACGCATTCCACCCCAACTACAGCACCCCTGACAAGAGTATTGCATGGCAGATAGAAGAGGGGATTGCATTTCATAAAAACAGATACCGCAAGACCGAAAAATATCTTGCCTACTTCCAATCCTATTCCAACACCTACGCCCCGCTTCCTCACCTTAAAGAGCTATACGAAGAGGCACTCTCCCACCCCGCTGTGGAGGGGATAGTCATCGGGACCAGACCTGACTGCGTGGATGACGAGAAACTAGACTATCTGTCCGAACTGTCCCGCAAACACGTAGTTATTATCGAATACGGCATCGAGTCATGCTACGACAAAACACTTCAAAGAATTAACAGAGGGCACACATTTGCCCAAGCGCAGGAGGCTGTCAGAAAAACTGCCGAAAGGGGGATACACCAGGGGGCACATTTTATCCTCGGATTACCAGGAGAGACAAAAGAGGAGATGTTGGCTATGGCCCCTCTCATTAACGATCTCCAGATAGATTCTGTCAAATTTCACCAACTGCAAATTGTAAAAGGGACAAAAATGGAGAGAGAATTTGCAGAGCACCGTGATGATTTTGTAACCTTCGCCTTGGATGAATACATCGACTTCTTTATCGACCTGCTGGAGAATATTCGCCCTGACCTGTGCATCGAACGCTTTGCCGGAGAGGTGCCACCAAGATTTGTCAACACCACCCCATGGGGTCTTATCCGCAATGTCGAACTTCTCCGAATGCTTGAAGCCCGCCTCGAAGAGCGCAACACCTGGCAAGGTAGATTACTGACCAAATAAATCAATAGAAAGTCTCTGAGAAATTTCTTAGGGATGACTGAGAATAAACTCTGGAGTAGTTACCAAGGAGCCATCCATACCGCTGAACTGGGGCACCCAGGCGGAGATTATCTTGAATCCTTCCCTGCATACTACTATGCGTGATGGCATCCCCTCCGGGGTGATATAACTGAAACATAGAGCATTGCCCGGCTCTCCTCTGAAAAGAGGTGCGCTACCGCCAGGGACGACATTATAGTCTTCATCTAATTTGGTCTCCCATATCTCCAGAGTGTATGCAGGAGAGTTAGGCATCACTACATAGGTCAGTTCTCCAGGTGCCCAGTCTCCATAAAGCATTGGCATTGGATACCCTTTCGAAAGAAGGTAGTTAAGTCCGTCCACTTTGTGATAGAAATCCTTCACACTGGCATGCGGTTCATTCTCCTCTTTTGGTGGCATTGACTCAGAAAAATATGCACGTTCGCTATCTGTCACCTTTAGTTCGCTCATAATGGATGCTTTATTGGTTCTCATTATGATGCTGTTCACACCTGAAGCATCGATCAGATTGAGCATATTTTTCAGTTCATCTTTAGTAAAATATGAGAGGTAGCCGGGGCTCATAAGGTAATCTGTAATCTCATTTCTTTAGTTGGCTTGGTGTAGGAGTGACGCTTGAGACCATCTTCACCATGCAACCTATACCGTTCGACCCAAACAAATAGGTCTGTTCTGTTAACACCATACTGTTCTGTAACCTGTCTTTCAGTATAACCTGACAAGTAACGTTTAACAGCTTCCAGCTTAATTTCATAACAAAACCCCGAAAGTTTTTTGTCTAACTTTCGGGGTTCATGTCAATGATTAGTCACCCAAATTATCGTATTTTACGACTCCGTTCGGAAATATCTCTACTCGTGATTCTCAGGTTTTCTCCTTGGAGCACCCTCTCTGCGGTGACCTCTGTCACCATCTTTACGAGGTCCACGATCACCGGCAGGTCTTGGTTTGCGCTCACGCTCAACCCAACCCTCAGGTGCAGGCATCAATGCTCTGCGAGAAAGTCTCATCTTGCCAGATTTTGCATCTATTTCAAGAAGCTTCACATCTACTTCATCTCCAACATTAAGGAGATCTTCAACCTTCTCAACTTTCTTATAGTCGAGTTCTGAGATGTGCAAAAGACCCTCTTTGCCAGGAAGAATTTCCACAAATGCACCAAATTCAAGGATTGAGACAACTTTACCATGATATGTCTCACCCACCTCTGGAACAGTAGTGATAGCTTTGATACGAGCCAATGCTGCATCCATACACTCCTTGTTCTCACCGAAGATATCGATTACACCATGACCATCAACCTCTGTAATAGTGATGGTAGTATTTGTTGTCTTCTGGATTTCCTGAATAACTTTTCCACCTGTACCGATAACAGCTCCGATAAATTCACCGGGAATAGTAATCTGTACCAGACGTGGCACATTTGGTTTGAAGTCCTCTCGTGGTTCAGAAATAGTCTTCATCATCTCACCCATGATGTGCTCACGACCCTCTTTTGCCTGAGCCAATGCCTGTTCAAGAACTTCGTATGGAAGACCGTCAACTTTAATATCCATCTGAGTTGCAGTGATACCATCTTTTGTTCCGGTCACTTTGAAGTCCATGTCACCAAGGTGGTCTTCATCACCAAGAATATCTGAAAGAACAACAAATTTACCGGTCTTCTTATCAGAGATAAGACCCATTGCGATACCTGCTACTGGTTTCTTAATCTTCAAACCAGAGTCCATAAGAGCCATAGTACCTGCACAAACGGTTGCCATTGAAGAAGAACCGTTTGATTCAAGGATATCTGAAACTACACGTACAGCATAAGGGTTTTCATCTCCCACAGGAACCATAGGTTTAAGAGCTCTCCAAGCCAGGTTACCGTGACCGATCTCACGACGGCCGATACCTCTCTGAGGTTTTGCTTCACCTGTTGAGAAAGGGGGGAAATTGTAGTGAAGTACAAATTGCTGTGTTTCCTGAACAAGAACTTCATCCAACTCCTTCATATCCAGCTTAGTACCAAGGGTAACTGTTGCAAGTGCCTGAGTCTCTCCACGGGTAAAGATAGCTGAACCGTGTGCACCGGGCAGATAGTTGGTTTCACACCAGATAGGACGAATCTGTTTGGTATTTCTACCATCCAGACGTACACCTTCATCCACAATCATACGACGCATACACTCTTTCTCAACCTGACCATAATATCTGTTGATCATAACCATCTTGTCATCTCTCTCTTCCTCTGGAATTGTCTCGATAAACTCATCTTTAAGAGCTGAGAATGCATCCTCCCTTTCGTGCTTTCCGAGTTGTGATTTTGCTATTGCATAACATTTGTCATAACAATAGCTTACAAGTGCATTGCGAAGATCGTCGTCATCCTCTTCGTGGCAATACTCTCTCTTATTCACTTTGCCAACCTCTTCCATCAACTCTTTCTGAGCCACACAGTGCTTTTTGATCTCCTCGTGAGCAAATTTGATGGCGTCAAGCATATCCTTTTCTGTCACCTCTTTCATCTCTCCCTCTACCATCATGATATTTTCATAGGTTGCAGCTACCATAATGTCAAGATCTGCTCTTTCAAGAGCCTGGAATGTAGGGTTGATTACAAACTGACCGTCAATTCTTGCCACTCTCACCTCTGAAATAGGACCTCCGAAAGGAATATCACTTACAGCGAGAGCAGCTGATGCTGCAAGCCCTGCAAATGCATCAGGCATTGTCTCCTTATCTGCTGAGATAAGGTTTACGTTTACGAAAACTTCAGCGTGGAAATTGTCTGGGAAAAGGGGTCTTAGAGCCCTGTCAATCAATCTTGCCACAAGAATCTCCGAATCAGAAGCTTTACCTTCTCTCTTCATAAATCCTCCAGGGATACGTCCTGCCGCTGCAAATTTCTCTTTGTATTCTACTGAAAGAGGCATAAAGTCCACATCTTCTTTAGCATCTTTCGCACATGTTACTGTTGCCAGCAACATTGTGTCACCGACCTTGAGAACGACACTACCCGCAGCCTGTTTTGCAAGCTTACCGGTTTCGATCTCTACAATTCTTCCATCACCCAGTGTGATGGCCTTTTTTACTACATTCATATTATTTGTTTTTTCCGCTATAATGTCTCAATAGAAAAAGAGGCTGACCATCAAACGGCAGCCCCCTTTTATTATTTACGAAGGTTCAAAGCCTTCACTATTGCCCTGTATCTCTCAATGTCTTTCTCCTTGAGATAATCAAGAAGGCGACGTCTTTTACCAACCAATCTTAGCAAAGCTCTTTGTGTGCCATAATCCTTTTTATTGCTGCGAAGGTGATTAGTAAGGTGAGCGATACGGTAGGAAAATAGAGCAATCTGACTCTCAGCTGAGCCGGTGTCCGTATTAGACTTCCCGTATTGTCCGAAAATCTCTTGCTTTTTCTCTGATGCAAGATATTCTGCCATAACTAAATGTTTGATATTAAATTATTTTGTCCCAAAATTGGGAGTGCAAAGATAGACAAATAATGCCATTCTCCAAAAGTTTGTTAAGATTTATTACTTTTGTGGCATGAAAAAGAGGATTTTAATTCATCCCGATTTTGGTGAAATATCCATCTTAAAGAGTGGTAGGGCAAGAAGAATTTCCATCAAGGTGGACTCTGATTGCACCATACAGATCATAATTCCATCACTCCTTCCGTATAAGGCTGGAGAACTCTTTCTAAAGCAATCACATAAAAGGGTTGCAGAGATCCTTGACCAGCAAAAGAGGAAAAAATCTGAAAAAATAGAGTTGGCAGTACCCTCCGACCCACATGTCTATAACACATTCAAGAGGGAAGCGTCAGTTTTCTTGTCAAAAAAGACAACAAAACTTGCATTGTTGCACCGATTTACCAGGGATGACGGAAAACCTCTCTTCAATAAAATAACAATCAAGAACATAAAGAGCAGATTCGGATCCTGCTCAACCAATAAGAATATCAATCTGAACATCAGAATTTATCTTCTTCCTCCCCACCTCAGAGATTACATCATACTGCACGAATTGTGTCACCTCATCCATTTCAACCACGGAAAAGAATTTCACCAGTTGCTGGATAAAGTTTCGGGGGGAAATGACAGAAATTACGCCAAAGAGATAAAAAAATATAGGATTATCTGACCATCAGAGGGCTCTTTTTTATCAACTCCCACAGCACAACCCCTGCAGAGACTGAGACATTGAGTGAGTGCTTAGTTCCCCATTGTGGAATCTCAAGACAGAAATCACATTTATCAATCGCATCTTGTGCTACCCCTTTTACCTCGTTTCCAAAAAGCAATGCATATTTCTCCCCCTCCTTCATCTCAAACTTCTCGACAGATGTTGAGTTATGAGTCTGCTCTACCCCTACAAGAATATACCCTTCTGACTTCAATTGATCCAGAGCATCTGAGGTATTTCGGAAATAGTCCCATTTAACAGTGAATTCTGCACCTAATGCGGACTTGTGGATTTCTGCTGTAGGGGGAGTTGCACAAATACCGCATAAAACAATTCTCTCAATTAGGAACGCATCGCACGTTCTGAAGAAAGAACCGATATTGTGCTGGCTGCGGACATTGTCAAGAACCACTACCAATGGTAGTTTCACAAGCTCTTCATACTCCTGGTTTGAGGGTCTATTAAGTTCACTATTTGAGAGTTTCTTATACATCTATCTTTACTTTAACATTTTTTGTCAAGTATGACTTTTTAATTAACTTTGTTATCTGCAAAAGTAGCAATAGTTGAAACAATAAAACAAATAGTATGAAGAAAGATATCCAAATTTCCGAGCTTATCAAGCAAGAAGAGAACAGACAATCACACGGCATCGAGCTGATTGCTTCAGAAAACTTTGTAAGCAATGGTGTCCTTGAAGCACTTGGTTCTTGCCTTACCAACAAATATGCTGAAGGATATCCAAAAGCCCGCTATTATGGTGGATGTGAAGTAGTTGACCAAGTTGAGCAATTGGCTATTGACAGAATCTGCGAATTGTTCGGTGCTGAGTACGCAAATGTGCAACCCCACTCAGGAGCACAGGCAAACATGGCTGTTTTCTTTGCATGCCTCAAGCCCGGCGATACTTTTATGGGATTGGATCTGTCACATGGCGGCCACCTTACACATGGTTCACCTGTCAACATGTCCGGAGTAAACTACAATGCTGTCTCTTATGGACTTAATGAAGAGACCGGTCTTGTTGATTACGACGATATGGAGAAGAAAGCACTTGAGTACAAACCAAAATTGATTGTTGGTGGAGCATCTGCCTACTCCCGTGAATGGGACTGGGAGAGAATGAGAGCTATCGCAGATAAAATTGGTGCAATCTTTATGGTGGATATGGCACACCCTGCAGGTCTTATTGCTGCCGGCCTGCTCAAGAACCCTGTAAAATATGCACACATCGTTACCTCTACCACTCACAAAACATTGAGAGGACCTCGTGGAGGTATCATCCTTATAGGAAAAGATTTTGAAAATCCTTGGGGACTCAAGACACCTAAAGGTGAAATCAAAAAGATGTCACAATTGATCAACTCTGCAGTATTCCCAGGAATTCAAGGTGGTCCGCTTGAGCATTGCATAGCCGCTAAAGCAGTCGCTTTCTACGAGGCACTTCAACCGGAATTCAAAGAATACCAGATCCAGGTTCAGAAGAACGCAAAAGCAATGGGCGAAGCGTTCCTCAAGAGGGGATACAAAGTAGTATCTGGCGGCACTGACAACCACCTTCTATTGATTGACCTCAGAACAAAATTCCCTGAACTTACCGGTAAAGTTGCAGAAAAGACTCTTGTTCTTGCAGATATCACTGTAAACAAGAACATGGTTCCATTTGACAGCCGCACCCCATTTACCACTTCAGGTATCAGGGTAGGAACCCCAGCAATTACATCAAGAGGTCTTGTTGAAAAAGATATGGACGGCATTGTAGAACTTATCGACCAGGTTCTAAGCAATATTGACAAACCTGAAGTTATCGAGAAAGTCAAAAGTGAAGTTCGTGCCAAAATGCATGGTCTTCCACTGAATGCCTGGTAACAGAGAGCCGAAGACAATAAACAAAAAAAACGAGCGACTGAAATTCAGCCGCTCGATTTTTTATGGATTCATCAAATCCTTGTTTACAAACCGTATTATATCATAGATAGACTCTATCGCCGCATCTGCAGGTCCATCAGGTTCTATTAACTTAGCCTTGGAATAGGCATTGATAGCCTCACCCCACATCTGCTGCCTCCGATATATTCCACCCATCAGATACCATCCTTTGGCACTTTTAGGCTCTTTTTCAAGAAACTCGGAGAGGGAATTGAATGCGTTTTCAATCTCCCCTGCCGAAAGTTTTTTCTCTATATCTGCAAGTCTCTCCATAATCACCAGAAATTAAACCAAACCACTGAAGCCCATGAATGCCATCGCCATGATACCAGCAGTAATCAAAGCAATTGGAATTCCTCTGAAAGCCTTAGGGGTATTGCTCAATTCAAGTTGCTCTCTGATACCAGCAAACAATACCATCGCAAGTCCATATCCCAATGCATTTGCAATAGCAAATACTACTGACTGGCCAAGATTCATCATTGCAGGATTTGCTGCACCTACGTTGTTGATAAATTCAAACTCTTTGGTAACTACCTGGATAGCCACACCCAAAACCACACAGTTGGTTGTGATCAATGGCAAGAAAATACCCAATGCCTGATATAGTGCAGGTGAAATTTTCTTAAGGACAATCTCCACCATCTGAACCAATGCTGCAATCACAAGGATGAAGCTCACAGTCTGCATGAACTCGATTCCGAAAGGAATAAGCACATAACGCTGAAGCAGATAAGTAACAAGTGTTGCAAGTGCCATCACAAATGTAACGGCAGCTGACATACCCAATGCTGTATCTACTTTCTTAGAAACTCCCAAGAATGGACAAATACCCAAGAATTGTGATAAAACGACATTATTTACAAATATCGCAGATACTATAATAATCAAATATACTTCCATAGTTATGCCCTTTTACTTGTTAGTTTCTTAAACAATACCATCAGATACCCCAAAGCGATAAATGCACCTGGAGCCAACACAAATGCAAGCATACCGTCACCTTCAATCAGTTTGAAGCCAAATGCAGATCCGCTTCCAAGAAGTTCCCTTACAAGACCCAATACTGTCAAAGCAATGGTAAAGCCCAGACCGATACCAATACCGTCAAGAGCAGAGTCAAGGACTCCGTTCTTGTTTGCAAAAGCCTCAGCACGGCCTAATACGATACAGTTCACCACGATAAGGGGGATGAACAGACCCAATGTCTCATACAGACTTGGCATATAGGCCTGCAACAACAATTGCAAAATAGTCACGAATGAAGCGATAACCACAATATAAGATGGGATACGCACTTTGTCCGGAATAATTTTGGCAACTGCTGAAATAACCATGTTTGACAAAATAAGGACAAACATAGTGGCAACTCCCATACCCATACCGTTGATAGCTGAAGTGGTGGTACCCAAAGTAGGACACATACCCAACACCAAAACGAATGTAGGGTTGTTTTTGATAATACCGTCAGTAATTAATTTCAATTTTCCCATATCATTCATTATTTAGCTGAGATTTGTAAAAACAAAGCATAAGCAGCCTCAATCCCTTTCAGGAAACCCCTTGAAGTGATTGTTGAAGCTGTAATTGCATCAATCTGTCCACCGTCTTTGGTAACGGTAAGTTTAGCGGTAGCAGGATTCAAACCTTTAAGTTGTTTCCTTGTAGGGATTGAATCATTAAGGATTTTTGCACCCAGACCGGGAGTTTCGCCAGGGGCTGCAACTACTGCGGTGTTGAAAATTGTCCCATCCGGGGTAAATCCCACCATAATCTGAATAGGACCACCGAAACCGGAACCTTTCACTTCGATTGCATAGCCTACGACTTCACCACCTTTTTTTGCGGTGTACACTTTGCTGACTTTACCACCTTCTGAGAATTCCTGTACTTCTTCAGATGGAACATTGTCAAATTCAGGGAGTACATCTGAAATAGCAGCATTAACTTTAGCTACCTCTGCCTGCGCGATAGGACCGGCAGTCACATTGTTAACTACAGCCAGCAATGCAGAGGAGATAAGACAGATAGCGGTCAATACCACTACCATATTGGTAAATGATGATTTACTTGCCATTTTTCACCTCCTTCCCGAATCTTGCGGGTTTACAATATTTATTCAACAAAGGAACAGCCATATTCATGATAAGGATAGCGAATGATACACCTTCAGGATATGAGCCGAAGTATCTGATAAGTACAGTCAAAAGACCGATACCCACACCAAAGATGACCATTCCTGTATTGCTCATTGGTGAGGTAACATAGTCTGTTGCCATAAAGATCGCACCCAACAGCACACCACCAGTCAGGATATTGAAGATAGGGTCTGTATATTGTGCAGGATCGATTAGCCAGAAAATACCTGAAACAACGAAAATTGTTCCGATAATGCTTAGTGGAATGTGAGGTTTGATCACCTTTCTGATCAAAAGATATACAAAGCCCACAAGAAGAGCCAATGCTGACACTTCTCCCACTGAACCACCAATCTTTGTAAACAACATGTGTAGATAAGAGATATCAGGGTTTGCAGCCATAATCTGCTCTACAGTCAAACCGTTTGCAAGTCCCTCTTTGATCAATGCAAGAGGTGTAGCACCAGATGTTGCATCAACACCCTCTCTGAACCAAGAATCTGGAATGCTCCAGTCGGTCATCAGAACAGGGAATGAAACCAAAAGGAATACACGACCCACAAGTGCAGGGTTGAAGATATTCTGACCCAAACCACCGAAAGTCATCTTAGCAATACCGATAGCTACAATAGAACCGATAAGAATCATCCAACCGGGAGAGCTTGGTGGCAAGTTCAATGCCAACAGAAGACCGGTCAATGCCGCTGTGCAGTCATTGATAGTAACTTTAGTCTTCAGAATGTACTTCTGAATGACATACTCCACTCCTACGCAGGATGCGACACCCACAAGTGCCAATTTAATGGCAGCAAATCCGAAGAAGTAGATAGAGACAAGAAGAGATGGGCACAATGCGATGATGACATCCCTCATTATTCTCTGTGTATTCTCTACGCTGTGGATGTGTGGAGATGGTGAGACAATTAGTTTTCTCATATCAAATCTTATTTTTTATTCTCTATTTTTTAGGACGGCTGCGCATAATTTTCATCACTTCAGCCTTAGATGCTCTAATGTGGTCAAGAAGAGGAATATATGCTGGGCATGAGAACAGACAGCATCCGCACTCAATACAATCATATATCTTATTCTCTTCAAGTTCATCATACATATTTGCTCTTGAATACCTTACAAGAAGATATGGTTCAAGTCCCATAGGGCATGCATCGATACATTTACCGCATCTGATACAGTTGCTTTCCGGTTTTCTCTTGGTCTCTTCCTCTGTCAAAAGCAATATTGCAGAACTGCTCTTTACAGATGCAGCAAGGAGATTTGAGATCGCTTTACCCATCATAGGGCCACCGCTGATCACTTTTGCAGCATCTTTAGGTATTCTTCCGATAGCGTCAAGCATATTGATGATAGGGGTACCTACTCTCAATCGGAAGTTTCTCTGTTGCTCAGAGCAATTACCGGTGATTGTCACAATACCTTCAAATAGAGGTTTGTTCTTCTGCACTGCCTCATATACAGCAAGTGCAGTTGCACAGTTCTGTACTACAGCTCCGGCATCAATAGGCAACCCCATTGAGGGGACTCGTTTGCCTGTCAGTGCCTCGATAAGCTGTTTCTCACCACCTTGAGGATATTTCTTCTTCAAAGGGACAATTTCAATCTCAGGATACTGTGAGGCAAATGTCTTCAGTTTGGCAATTGCTTCAGGTTTGTTCACCTCAACTCCAAAACGACATTTCTTCACATCCAGAGCTTTCATCATGATTTTTGCACCAATAAGAATCTGCTCGGGTTGTTCAAGCATGAGTCTGTAGTCTGATGTCAAGAAAGGCTCACACTCCGCACCATTGATAAGAAGGTACTCTGCCACCTTACCCGGAGGGGGTGTAAGTTTGATATGGGTAGGGAAGGATGCGCCACCCAAACCTACAATACCACAATCCTGAATCTTTTTTATAATCTCCTCTTTGGAGAGTGTAATCTCTCTCACTACATCTGGAGTTCTGTCAATGCTCTCTTCCCACTCGTCGCCCTCTACATCTATAATCACGTGCATAACAGGGTTACCAGCCAAATCTGCATAAGGTTCAACAGAAGCCACTGTACCTGAAACAGATGAGTGGATATTTGCCGAAACAAAACCTGTCGGCTTTGCTATCAACTGGCCCACTTTCACCTTATCCCCTTTCTGCACGATAGGCTCTGCAGGAGCACCAAGATGCTGCGCCATTGAGATATATGCCTTCTCCAAAACTGGGAAATCCTCAATAGCACAATCTTTCGATATTTTAGAATCGTTGGGGTGTACACCGCCGATCTTAAATGTTTTCATATCTTACTATTCGTTTTTAGGGGTTTCTTCAACTTTTTTTACCTCTTCAGCTGGTGCAGGTGCCGGAGCAGCAACAGCCGCTGCCGCTGGAGCAACAGCCGGTTTCGGATCTGCTTTAGGGACTCTTACAGGGAAATTGACATCCCAAATCGCCTTGGTAGGACAAGCATCCACACATTTGCGGCACAGACGACATTTTGTGTAATCAATATATGCCACATTGTTTTCAACTGTAATTGCATCAAATGGACATACTGTCTTACATTTTCCACAACCGATACAAGCGACTTTACAAGCCTTGCGGGCAATTGCACCCTTATCTTTGCTGACACAGGAAACAAATACTCTCATTGACTTCTTGCCCTTGTTCCTAAGTTCGATAACACCCTTAGGACAAGCCTTGACACAAGCACCACAAGCAACACACTTCTCTTCATCCACCTCAGGAAGTCCTGTTTTAGGATTCATCGAAAGTGCATCGAACTTACAAGCCTGCACACAATCTCCACAACCTACACAACCCCATTTACATCCGGTGTCGCCGCTGTAAAGATTGGATTTCACCTTGCATGAGGTGCAACCATCATAAACGTTAACAGTCTCCCTGTTATCGCGGGTTCCATGGCATCTTACCACTGCAACCATAGGCTCTTTGTCCTCTGCCTGAAGGCCAAGCACCTCCGCAACTTTCTTCATTGTCGGATTGCCGCCAACAGGGCAGAAAAAGCCCTCAAGGCTACCAGCCTTTACACAGTTCTCGGCAAACGCACGACAGCCTGCAAAACCGCAGCCGCCACAATTTGCTCCAGGCATAGTTGCCTCAACCTCGTCGATACGGGGATCTTCTTCAACTTTGAATTTTTGTGCCACAAGATAAAGCACAACAGCCAGCACGAGACCTAAAACGCTCAAGCTGACAACAGTAGAAATAATAGTACCCATATTTTTGAACTAAAGTTTTTCAATAGCAAACGACACTTGTCTCTCAATTTTTCTTCTTGAAAGCCAAACTGCCAGATAATATATTCCGACACCTGCAATACTTCCAAGTGCCGAAATGAGTTCATTTGCATATATCTCTTGCAAAGATAATAATAAAATCAGGAGAATTACCAAAGGGATCAAATAAGAAACCACTACCGCTTTATAACCTACAGTACTTGCCAGAACAACATTCACCTCCTCTCCCACTTCAAAATTCTCAAAACCGTACCTCTTCACCTCAATCGTTTTCACTTTCATATCCGACATACTGCACATCATCTTGGCATGACATTCACTACAAGCAGACTTACTGATAATCTCCACAGAAATTACCTTCTCTCCTATTGATTTTATAACACCTCTATGTGAAATTCGCCCTTGTCTCATTTTTAGAAATCAGGATTTGCATCAAAGCCGTCAGAGTTCATCCTTGACTCTATCCCCGTATCATCCCCTGGCGTATATTCTGAGAAATTGTCCAATTCATTGGCATCTACGAATCTTGCCTCCGAGTGCCTGAACTTCATCTTCACATCTGCAGTGGAGCCATTACGGTGTTTTGCAATGATAATCTCCGCAAGACCCTGCATCCTCGGATCTTCTTGAACACCATAGTAATCCGGTCTGTGGATAAACATTACTATATCGGCATCTTGTTCGATTGCTCCAGACTCGCGCAAGTCGCTCAACTGTGGTCGTTTGTTTCCACCTCTTGTTTCAACTGCTCTGGAGAGCTGTGACAAGGCGATGATTGGAATGTTCAGCTCCTTGGCTATCGATTTCAACGAACGCGAAATCGCTGACACCTCCTGCTCTCTCATCTGTTTGAGATCGGGAGGACCGGTCATAAGTTGCAGATAGTCTATAATAATTATTTTGGCACCCGCTGTTCTGACTAGTTTTCTCGCTTTTGAACGGAACTCATAAATAGAAAGCGACGGGGTATCATCTATATACAACGGAGCCTTTGCCAAATCTTTGATCCTCTCATTCAACTGCACAAGTTCATATGGTGCCAACTTCTGACCACCTCTGATCTTCTCACTTGATAGTCCGGATTCAGACACCAGAAGTCTCTTTACGAGTTGCAAAGATGACATTTCCAGAGAGAAGAATGCTACGGGAATATTGTGTTCGACAGCCATATTCCTTGCCATAGTGAGGACAAAGGCTGTCTTACCCATTGCAGGACGTGCAGCCACGATAATCAAATCGGAAGCCTGCCATCCGAGTGTAATTTTGTCAATCCCCGTAAACCCGGAAGTTACCCCACTGAGGCCATCTTCTCTGAGCTGGTTTTGACTGATCTCATCCAATGCTGTATTGATAACAGACTGTATAGGTTGTGTATCCCTCTTCATATTCCTCTCCGCAAGGCGGAAAAGATTGTCCTGGGATTGTTCAAGCAGATCATCTACAGGGATAGAGTCATCAAAACTCTCTTTCTGCATTCTGTATGCTATGGAGATCATCTCCCTCTGGATATACTTCTGAAGGAGAATTTTGACGTGATAATCGATATGGGCTGCCGCACCGATCTTTGATGAAAGTTGAGTCAGGTAGAGTGGTCCACCCACCTCTTCAAGAACAGAGTTTTTCTTAAGCTCTTCCGCTACTGTAAAAATATCAACCGGATCGTGTTTATATGACAAAGAGCTGATCGCAGAAAATATCTTGCGATTGGCCTCTTTGTAAAAACACTCAGGGGAGAGGGAATCCAAAACATCCGGAGCCACATTCGGTTCGAGGAGCAACGCACCTAAAACAGCCTCCTCAACCTCAATGGCCTGAGGGGGAACTTTACCCATTTCAAGGCTTATGGCATCAATTTTCTTATCTTGAGCCTTCTGCTGCTGCTCGCTTTTTTTCGCCATGAGACCAGGGACCGGTTATCTATTTGTTTTCGAATTCAGAACTTACGATAATACGTCCGCAATATTCACAAACGATCAATTTCTTGCTCATTGCAATATCGAGTTGTCTCTGAGGAGGGATATGGTTGAAACATCCGCCACAAGCATCTCTCTTGATAGTAACCACAGCAAGACGGTTACGTGCATTTGTACGCACTTTGTCGTATGCTGTAAGAGTTCTTTCATCGATATTCTTAACCAATTCACTTTTCTCCTTGAGGAGAACTTCTTCCTCTTTTGAGGTCTCTTCTATGATTGAAACCAATTCGGCATTCTTATTCTCCAAATCAACCTCTCTCCCTGCCAAAGTAGCCTTTGCATTCTCAAGGTTCTCTTTCTTCTCATTCAGAACAGCAGTATTCTCTTTAATTCTCTTTTCTGCCAACTCTTTTTCGAGACCTTGGAATTCAATCTCTTTAGAAAGTGAATCATACTCACGGTTATTCTTCACATTCGAGCGTTGCTCCTCATATCTTGCTATTGCCTGTTTGCAATTCTCGATATCGATTTTCTTTTGAGCCACAAGTTTTTCAATCTCTTTGATATCATTCTGGAAATTGGAAATTCTGGTTCTCAAACCCTCAATTTCATCCTCCAAATCTCTCACTTCTTCTGGTAGTTCCCCTCTCAAAAGGTGAATTCTATCTATCTTGGTATCAATTTGTTGAAGATCGTATAGAGTGTGCAATTTGCTCTCCATGCTCACATCTGAGTCATTCAAGCTTTTTGACAAAGAGACAAATGTCTCCCTATTATCAATAGGGGTTACTACTTTTTGAGTTTTTTGTTTACTTGTAGCCATATTATTATAGATAGTATACTAAATTGTTATTGTCGTTAAATGTGCGAACTGCAAAGTTAGAAATTTTTTCTTTAAGTATATCATAGATAGTTTGCACAATATCTATTTCGCTCTCATAATGTCCTATATCCATCAAGAAAAATCCATCATCAGTCATAAAATCATGATAGGATATATCTCCCGAAATATAGGCATCGGCACCAACCGCTTTTGCTGCATGGATAAGTGACTTTCCACTCCCCCCACACATTGCCACAGTTGTTATCACCTTTCCGCAAGGCCTTGAACACCGGAGCATATTCAATGAAAATGCCTTTTTCACAAACTCTCCAAACTCCTTGTCAACCATAGGATGCTGCAATTTACCCACTATGCCAAACCCCTCACCCATAGCACCTTTATCAAGTATCTCCACCTCCTTAAGTTCAAGCCTCGATGCCATCTGCCCACTTACCCCATTAAGGACCTTGTCCATATTGGTATGGCAGCTATATATCACAATATCATTCTTGATTGCTTTACAGATAATCCTCCCCAAAGTGTTCTCTCCTGAAATCTTTGTCACCCCACCAAAAATCAATGGGTGGTGTGTGATGATCATATCTGTTCCTGAGGCTATTGCCTCATCCACCACCCTCTCTGTACAATCCAAAGCTATTATTGCCGAGTGGACCTCCTGATCAGCTCCCCCGATACAATACCCTGAGTTGTCCCATTTCTCCTGAAAAGACAATGGTGCATACTCCTCTATGACAGAAGAAATCTTTTTAGCCTTCATATTACTCCTCCTCAACCACAAGTTCTCTCTGAATCTGCAGAAGATTCTCCTTTATACCCATAAGCTTCTCCACCACCTCTGCCCTTTTGTCTGCACCCTCTTTGTTGTTTTTCAACCTCGCTTCAGCTCCGTCAAGGGTCATACCTCTCTCTTTTACCAGATGGTATATAGTCTTCAGGGTCTTGACATCCTCTTCTGTATATTTTCTATTACCCTTTTTATTCCTTTCCGGTTTTACAAATCTACTGAAACGGTCAGACCAGAAACGGACCAAAGAGGGATTTTCTCCAAGGATTTCAGCAACCTCCCCTATAGAGTAATAGAGTTTCTTTACTGTAAAATTATTTTCGGACATAAGCATATTGTTTTAATCCATAGATTGACCTGTGTTAATTGAAATCATCAGCATCTCTCTATATTGGATTGGACTTAAATCTACAAAAAAATAATCAACCGGGTTCTGATACTCTCCATGCAGTTGCACCTCGTAATGCAGATGGGGGGCAAAGACACGCCCGGAGGTACCGACTCGGGCAATGGTAGCACCTTGTTTGATCTTCGCACCTTTCCTGACAGAGATACTGGAAAGGTGCGAATATGTAGTAACATACCCATTTTGATGGTCAATGACCACCTGATTCCCTTTTCCCCTCTGACTTTTCACCACCTCTTTGACAACGCCATCCGCAGATGCAATAACCCTTGTCCCTACCGAAGCCACAATATCAAGTCCCGTATGCATTGTCAATGTCTTGTAGAAGGGGTGCATCTTTTTACCGATTGTTGCCCCTGTCTGGCTAAGGACAAAATTCTCTACAGGGATAATACAAGGGATTTTTTTTAACACATGAATGCTATCCTTGGTTTTTTGTTCAAGGGAGGAGATCAATTGCTGGACATTTTCTGCCTGAGGAAGAAGTTCAGACAATTTTACAGCACTCTGATTTATTGACTCAAGACCATCTGTTGTGTCATTATCCACTGCCGAATAGAGTTCTTTTGTCATCGGCTGAGGCATCAGGTATGGCGGTTCTGAATTGAACAGATTCTGGTATATCTCCCTATCCTTAGTCTGAAGTTCCGAAATAATTGATTCCAGCATCTCCATCTGCCTCTCCATATCACCATACTCTTTTTCAATGGCAGCACTCTCCCTCATAAGCCTCTTATCCTGGTCACTACTGAAAACCAATGCAAAAACCACATAAAACAGAGCGGCACAAAGACTTGACAGAAGAAACCACCTTACCCCTCTCTTCAGATAATCGGCAAAACCGGGCCTCTTCTCTTTGAAGTCCAGATCATCACTGTCAAACCTTACCCTGTTTTTCATAATCAACCACGTGGTTTAACAGGTTTGACCATCATTGCATACTCTTCTGGGGTAATGTCTGAATTGTAATAATTGAGAGGATTGACCGCCTTGTTCTGATAATGCACCTCATAATGAAGGTGAGTTCCTTTCGATCTCCCGGTGTTTCCCATCTCTCCTATCTGCTCCCCTTTCTTCACCTTCTGACCCTCTGTCACAAGGGTTGCTTTCAAGTGGGCATATCTTGTCTTGTATCCGAAGCCATGATCAACTATGATATAGTTTCCGTAACCAAAAAAATCGAAAGAAATTCTGCTTACCACACCGTCCCCTGTTGCATAGATAGGTTCACCACTCACCCCACAAGACAAATCAACACCACTGTGGAATCGTGGTTTCTTTGTAAATGGGTCATTTCTCATTCCAAAACGGGAAGAGAGTCTCACCCTCTCATCAAGAACAACAGGTGGAATAGATGGGATACATTTGGACATCTCTTCTGATCTGTGAGCCAATGAAGAGACATCTTCAAATGACTTCAGCTGGACATACGCACGTTTGGAAAGGATATCGAGCTTTGCCGAAACAGATGCAAGTTTTCCAGAAGAGTCATAAAGCTCGAGAAAAGAGTATCTGTCAATCCCCCCGAAACCTGCACTGCGGAGATCAGAAGAGAGCTCTTCCATACCGAAGATTGGTCTATAGACTCCATTGTCCCTCATCTGCAACTCAAGCAAAGATGCATTTCCTTTGTCATATCTCTGGCTCAACAGCTCAAGTTTACCATGCCACTCTGCATTCTGTTTCTTGAGAATCGCCGTTTTTGGGGGCTCTATACCGAGCACTTCTCCAAAGAGATACATATAACACACAAACAGGACAAGTCCCGAGACAAAATAGGTACAAACTTTGAAAAACCTCTTTGAAATAGGGGTTTTCGCCACTTCATACTGTAATGTGTCGGGATTGAATTTGTATGTTATTTTACGAGACATCCGAATTATCCTAAAATAAGCAGCGGCAAATTTAATTATTTTTAATTAAATACCTATTTTTGCGACTTAAAATGTTTGAACGGTAATGACATCTAAAGAAATTAGACAGAAGTTCTTAGACTTCTTTGCATCAAAGAATCACACAATCGTCCCATCTGCCCCAATGGTAGTTAAAGGGGACCCTACACTTATGTTTACCAATGCCGGGATGAATCAGTTCAAGGATTGGTTCCTGGGCAATACACCAATAAAATATCCCCGTGTTGCTGACTCTCAGAAATGTCTGCGCGTCAGTGGAAAGCACAACGATCTGGAAGAGGTTGGACATGACACCTACCACCACACAATGTTTGAAATGCTCGGCAACTGGAGTTTCGGTGACTATTTCAAGAAAGAGGCGATCTCCTGGGCATGGGAACTCCTTACTGAGGTTTACGGCTTATCAAAAGACCGTCTCTATGTGACAGTATTCGAAGGATGCACCGAAGAGGGGGTAGAGATGGATAATGAAGCGAAAGGTTACTGGATGGAATTTCTCCCTGAGGAGCGTATTATTCTCGGGAACAAGAAAGACAATTTCTGGGAAATGGGTGATACCGGTCCATGCGGCCCTTGCAGCGAAATCCACGTCGATTTGCGTAGCGACGAGGAGAGAAAACAGACTCCGGGAGCCGAACTTGTAAACAAAGGGCATCACCTTGTCATCGAGATATGGAACCTTGTATTCATCCAGTACAACAGAAAGGCAAACGGACAGCTCGAAATGCTCCCTCACAAGCACGTCGATACAGGTATGGGCTTCGAGAGACTCGTCATGGCCATCAACGGCAACAAGAGCAACTACGAAGGGGATATGTTCCAGAATATCATCAGCAAAATTGCAGAACTCAGCGGAAAGAAATATGAGGAGTCAGAAGATGTTGCAGTGGCAATGAGGGTTATTTCGGACCACATCAGAGCCATTAGCTTCTCTATCGCAGACGGGCAGTTGCCATCCAATGTAAAAGCTGGCTACGTAATCCGCCGAATCCTCAGAAGGGCAGTACGATACGGATACACATTCCTCGGGTTCAACACTCCATTCCTATGCAGACTTGTACCCACACTTGTGCAGGAGATGGGTGATGCATACCCCGAACTCAAACAGCAGCAGCCACTCATTGAGAAGGTGATCAAAGAGGAGGAGGATGCCTTCTTGAAGACCCTTGAAAAAGGTATCAAACTTCTTGACTCTGTCATGGAGAGATCCAAGGAGACAAGAGTTATATCTGGGAAAGATGCCTTTGTACTTTATGACACCTACGGATTCCCTATTGACCTCAGTGAACTTATTGCAAAAGAGCACGGGTACACTATTGACCTTCCTGGGTTTGAAGAGGAACTTGGCAAACAAAAAGAGAGGGCCAGAAATGCTGCCTCTGTGGAGCAAGGGGACTGGATTGAAGTGGAACCTTTCACCTCTTGTGAATTTGTCGGATACGATACCCTCGAGTGTAGTGTCAAACTTATGAAATACCGGACAGTCAAAACCAAAGGGAAAGAGTTCTTCCAACTTGTATTTGACAAGAGTCCATTCTATGCAGAGAGTGGCGGACAAGCAGGTGACAGCGGAGAGATCCGTTCTGACGCAGGAGAGGTGATCAAAATCTTGAATACCATCAAGGAGAACAACCTCAACATCCACGTTGCAGACCGCATCCCAATGGAGAAAGATGTTATCTACCACGCTACAGTCGACAGGCAGAAGAGGGAGAGCACAGCAGCCAACCACACTGCCACCCACCTTCTTCATTACGCATTGCGTCAGGTTCTTGGAACACATATTGAGCAGAAAGGTTCATCTGTAACAGCAGCCAACTTCAGATTTGACTTTTCCCACTATGAGAAAATTTCGGATGAGCACCTGAGAGAGGTTGAAAAACTTGTAAACAGACTTATCCGTGAAGATCTCCATCTTCAGGAATTCAGGAATCTCCCTATTGAACAGGCAAGAGAGATGGGGGCTATGGCTCTGTTCGGAGAGAAATATGGAGACGCCGTCCGAGTTGTGAAATATGGCAACTCCATTGAGCTTTGTGGTGGTACACATGCAACATCTACCGGACGGATCGGTTCGTTCAAGATTGTCTCTGAATCTGCTGTAGCTGCAGGAGTAAGGAGAATCGAGGCGATTACCGGTTATCAGGTGGAGGCAGCAATATACTTCCTTGAAGACCAGCTCAAGTGCATCAGACAACTGCTCGGCAATGCTCCTGATGCAATAAAAGGTTTGACCAAACTCATCTCTGAAAATGACTCCCAGAAAAAAGCGCTTATGGAGGTGGCACAAGAGAGGGTTAAGGCACTCAAGAAATCCCTCATTGATGAAAGCACAGAGGTGAATGGAATCAGATTGTTCGCCATCAGAGGTGCTTTCGTCCCTGATATCATCAAGAATGTTGCATTTGAACTCCATAAAGAGTTTGAAAATGCAGCTATGGTGGGGGCAATTCTCAACGGAGACAAACCAAGTCTTCTTCTGATGTACACTGATGACCTTGTAAAAAATGGTTATGATGCTTCAAAAGATATCAAGGAGGCATGCAAACTTATCCAGGGTGGCGGGGGCGGACAAAAATTCCTCGCTACTGCCGGAGGAAAGGATGTCGAGAGGTTGAATGATGCATACAATTTGTTGATTGACATTGCCACCAAACAATAGCAGACTGTGTTAAAAAGGCTCGACAGATTTATATTGAAGTCCTTCCTGGGACCCTTCATCATGGTATTTCTCATTGTAGTATTTATCCTGGTGATGCAGTTCCTGTGGCTTTATATTGACGAACTTGTCGGCAAAGGTTTGAGTTTGGGGGTCATTTTTGAGTTTCTTGGGTGGGGTGCCTGCACCATTCTCCCATTGGCGATGCCATTGGCTACCCTTATAGCATCCATCATGACCCTGGGCAACATGGGGGAGAACAACGAACTTCTCGCCATGAAAGCTGCCGGGATATCGTTAAACAGAATTATGCTCCCGCTGATTGTCACATGTGTAGGAATCAGCATCGGAGCATTCTTTGTCTCCAATAACCTCATCCCAGTCGCCTACAATAAGATCTATACACTCCAATACGACATCGGGAAAACAAAAGATGAGATAAAGATCCCTACCGGGACATTCTACAACGGAATTGACGGTTACTCCCTGCGCATCAGCGATCTCAACAAGGAGAGCGACATGATGTATGATGTGATGGTCTACAACCACACACAGAACAAGGGTAATGTCAGCCTTGCAATTGCCGATTCGGGTATCATCAAATCCACCCCTGACAAATCTGCCCTTATTTTTACCCTATATAGTGGAGTCTCGTACGAAGAGAACAATACTATGAAATTCAGAGATACCTCATTCGTCCTGAACAAAGCGGAGTTTGACAGACAGGAACTCATCATTCCATTGAAGAACTATGCTTTCCAGAAATCTGAGAATGAGAGATATGGGAACGAAATCATGTCCAAAAACCTGAAAAGTCTTCAGGAGGACAGAGATTCAATCGGTGAGGAGTATGACAAGATGTATGCGAAACAGAACAATAAGCTTAACTACAGTGCAGGCTTTGCCCACGCAGAACAGCTTGATACAGCACGCAATAAAGGGTACTCCCAGATGGTTGAATATGACTCTTTGTTCAATTGGAAAGATGAAGAGACAGAGATACGGGGCATTCAGGAGGCTTTGAGCAACGTCCAGAATGTGGTCTCCATACTTGAATCCTTTGACCGGGAGTCTGCCCATCACCGATACTCTTTGCGAAAGATTGATCTGGAATCATACAGGAAATTCACACTCTCATTCGCCTGCCTGGTATTCTTCTTTATAGGTGCTCCATTAGGCGCCATTATAAGAAAAGGGGGGCTTGGTACACCTGTCATTGTCTCGGCAATCTTTTTTGTCTTGTATTGGGTAGTGGATATCAGTGGAAAAAAACTTGCTACAGACGACGCTATAACCCCATTCCTCGGGGCGTTCATCTCTACTTTTGTCCTCCTCCCTATTGGGGTTTTCCTTACATGGAAAGCTACCACCGAGTCATCCCTCTTCAATGTAGACACATATACGCAAGGGGTTAAGAATTTCTTCAAAAAAATTTCAAACATCACTTCTTTATGGAGAAAAAAGAGACAAGAATAGTCTTTATGGGGACCCCTGAATTTGCTGTGGGTTCACTGAAAGCGCTTATAGATAACGGATATAATGTAGTGGGGGTGGTTACTGTACCCGACAAACCAAGCGGAAGGGGGCTGAAGATGAATATCAGTGCCGTAAAAGAGTATGCACTGACCCTTAATGTCCCAATTCTTCAACCTGTATCGCTGAAAGATGAGGCCTTTCTCTCTGAACTTAAAGGATTGGATGCCGACTGTTTCGTGGTAGTGGCTTTCAGAATGTTGCCACAGGTGGTATGGTCAATGCCCCATCTTGGAACATTTAACCTACATGCTTCACTCCTACCCCAATACCGCGGTGCAGCCCCAATCAACTGGGCCATCATCAATGGAGAGAAGAAGACAGGGATTACCACATTCCTGCTCGACAAAAAAATCGATACCGGAAACATCCTCTTCCAGCAGGAGTGCGACATTCTGGAAGAGGACAACATCGGATCATTGTATGACAAACTTATGGAGATGGGATCAAGTCTTGTTCTAAAGACAATTGACGCTCTTGTTTCTGGAGATGTTAGTCCAATCCCCCAACAGGAGAGTGAAGAACTCAAACCTGCTCCAAAAATTACAAGAGAGACCTGTAAGATTGAATGGGGCAATTCGGCACTCTCGATTTCATGGCTTATCCGTGGATTGAGTCCATACCCTGCAGCATACTCAACCCTGGTATCGGGGGAGAAGAGAACCGACGTAAAGATTTATGCAGCCACCCCTTGCCAGGAGATGGGAAATGGAGAGACAGGGGATATATATACCGACGGCAAAGGGAGAATGTGGGTAAAATGCAAAGAGGGTTCTCTTGAAATTCTTGAACTGCAGATGGCCGGAAAAAAACGACTCAAAACAAAAGAGTTCCTACTTGGGGTACACAATATTGAAAATTACCGTTTCGAATGATAAATTTTGTCATACTTGCATCCGGAGAGTTCCCAACAAAGCAACAGAACATCGATCTGCTCATGAATGCAGACAAACTGATCTGCTGCGACGGGGCTGTGGACGATCTGGTAAAATACAGGGAGCCCGATTATATAGCAGGGGATATGGACTCCATCTCATCAGAGAACAGGGAGAAATTCAGCAATATAATTTTCCCTGAAGATGAACAGGAGGACAACGATCTGACAAAAGCTATCCGCCTTGCAATAAAAATAGCATCGGAGAGTTCAGAACCATTTCACATATCCATCCTAGGTGCCACAGGGAAACGGGAGGACCACACGTTGGGAAATATCTCTCTCCTTGCAAGATACAACAGAATGTTAAAGGAGACTTTCCCCTCGACAGCCAATTATATCCAGATGATCTCCGATAGGGGCAGATTTATCCCTTTGGATGACAGCTGTGAAATTGAGACCCAAATTGGGACCGCTATCTCCATATTTGCCACCGACCTCACCTTGAAAATATCAACCCAGGGGGTCAAATACCCCACTGATGAGGTTGTATTTGACCAATGGTCATGGTGGAAGGCAACACTTAATGTCACTACACAAAAAAGTGTAAAATTCACATTTAACCACCCTTGCGATGTTCTGGTATATATCGCAAGCAATATATAGAGATGAAATTTGAATTACTTAAAACAGATCCTCTAAGCTCAGCACGAAGGGGAAGATTACATACAGATCACGGAACCATTGAGACCCCCATTTTTATGCCGGTCGGGACAGTCGGTTCTGTAAAGGGTGTCTACCACAGAGATCTCGCCAATGATATAAATGCAGAGATCTGCCTGGGGAACACCTACCATCTTTATCTCCGTCCAGGACTTGACACCCTCTACAAGGCAGGAGGTCTGCACAAATTTATCAGCTGGGACAAACCCATCCTTACCGATAGTGGCGGATTCCAGGTCTTCTCCCTTGCATCAAACAGGAAATTGACCCCTGACGGATGCACCTTCCGTTCACATATTGACGGATCAAAACACCTTTTTACCCCTGAAAACAATGTTGATACCCAAAGAAAAATCGGTGCTGACATCATAATGGCCCTTGACGAGTGTACACCCGGAGATGCCGACTATAATTATGCTGCAAAATCTCTCAAGATGACACAAAAATGGCTTGAGAGGGGGATAAAACATTTCGATGAGACCGAACCTCTATATGGATACCACCAGGCATACTTCCCGATTGTACAAGGGTGTGTCTATCCCGATTTGCGCAGAGCTGCAGCTGAACATGCAGTTTCCCTTGATCGGGAAGGGTATGCAATCGGAGGGCTCGCTGTAGGGGAACCTACAGAAAAAATGTATGAAATGATAGAGGTGGTCCACCCTATTCTACCTTCGGACAGGCCCAGATATCTGATGGGGGTTGGAACACCATCAAACATACTTGAAGCCATTGCCAGGGGGGTTGATATGTTTGACTGTGTGATGCCTACCCGAAACGGGCGCAACGGAATGTTGTTTACCTGGGAGGGGACAATCAATATCAGAAACAAAAAATGGGCAGAAGATTTCTCACCTATCGATCCAGATGGTACCTCTTTTGTTGATAAAACATATACAAAAGCGTATCTTCGCCATCTGTTTATTGCTGGGGAGATGCTGGCAGCACAAATTGCCAGTGAACACAACCTCGCATTTTACCTTGACTTGGTAAAACAGGCCAGAGCACATATTGAAGCAGGAGATTTCAATACCTGGAAAAACGCTGCTGTCAAAAAACTTGAAACAAGACTATAAAGGATGAAAGCACCGAAGCTGACAATATTGGACAGATATATCATCAAGAAGTTCATCGGGACATTCAGTGTCGCGCTTCTTCTGATTATTGTCATTGTCATAATCTTCGACATCAGTGAAAAAATTGATGACTTCGTAGACAATGAAGTCTCATTCAAAGAGATTGCACTCACATACTACGCCAATTTCATCCCCTATTTCATGAATATGTTCAGTGCCATCTTTGTCTTTATCACTGTAATATTCTTCACCTCCAAACTTGCTGCAAACAGCGAAATTGTAGCAATGCTTTCGGGAGGAATCAGTTTCAGGAGGCTGATGGTCCCATATATCATATCTGCCCTTATCATTGCAATTTTCAGCCTTTGTCTGAACAATTTCATAATTCCTCCGGCCAACAAGACCAGACTTGAATTTGAAGCCAAATATATCAAGGGGGCACGATTCAGCAACACCAAGCGGCACATTCACTACCAGATAGATAAGGGGCAGTTTGTATATGTCGAATCTTTCAGCACATGGAACAACACCTGCTACCGGTTTACCCTTGAGAGCATTGACAAGAACAACATCTCATCCAAGATTACTGCACAAACAGCCAAGTGGGACACCACTTTCAACGGATGGAAACTCAGCAACTACTTTGAGAGACGCTATATCAATGGTCAGGAGGTAATCACTACAGGGAAAGAGCTCGACACCGTTATCAACCTCACTGTAGATGATTTTTACAGGAGGGAGAACACTGTAGAATCTCTTGACTACTATGAACTGAATGAGTTGATCGCTACCCAGAAAATGAGAGGGGACACTATGGTAAAATACTCTTTGATTGAGAAGCACAACAGACTTGCCATGCCTTTCTCTGCATTCATCCTCACTATCATAGGGGTATCACTCTCTTCGAAGAAACGGAGAGGTGGCATTGGTTTGAATTTAGGGGTGGGGATTGCGCTGAGTTTCTCATACATTCTGTTTATGAGATTCAGCCAGATGTTCGTCATCACAGATACACTTCCCCCTGGGATAGCTGTATGGCTCCCGAACATCCTCTACACTATCATAGCTGGATTTTTGTATAAGATTGCTCCGAAATAGAAAATTATATTTTCTTGGATATTTTATCCAACATATCGTCCACCATCGCATCAATATCCCACTGAGGATTCCATCCCCACTCATTTCTTGCACATGAGTCATCCATCTTGTTTGGCCATGAAGCAGAGATTTGAGCTTTTACCGGATCTATATCATAATCAAATGTAGCCTCCGGAATCCGTTGTTTTATCTTCTCAAACAACTGCGCAGGGGTAAAACTCATACAGGTAATATTGAAACTGTTTCTGTGGACAAGTCTTGAAGGATCTGCCTCCATCAACTGTGTCACAGCATTGAGTGCATCCGGCATATATAGCATATCCATATATGTATCCTCAGGGATGGGGCAAGTATAATGTTTATGCTTAAGCACCTCATAGAAAACCTCAACAGCATAATCTGTAGTACCACCACCGGGCAATGCCCCGTTTGAAATGATTCCCGGGAAACGGACACTTCTGGTATCTACACCATACCTTGTATAGAAGTAATCTGACAGAAGTTCTCCTGAGACTTTGCAAACGCCATAAATGGTATTGGGTCTCATAACAGTATCCTGAGGGGTATCATCATGAGGCGTATTCTCCCCGAAAGCACCAATAGAACTTGGTGTAAAAAGTGATGTTTTATACTCTTTTGCCAGATGCAGGGAGTTAAGAAGAGCTCCCATATTGATTTTCCAAGCGATTTCAGGATTTTTCTCCCCTGTAGCTGAAAGGAGGGCTACAAGATTGAAAATTGAATCAATATTATATCTCTTTACCAGCGATTCAAATGCATTGATGTCGAGAATATCCAATTTTTCCGTTATAGCAAAACCACTCAACTTTGCCACCATCTCATCTTTGAGATCTGCAGCGACCACATTGTCGTAGCCATAAATTTTCTGCAAGTGAGGAACAAGTTCCGTCCCTATTTGTCCACCTGCACCTACAACTAAAATCCTTTTCATCCGCTTGAAATTTATTTATACAAAATTATACAAATTTTCCTCTTTGTACTCTTTTTTATTTACTTTTATGCAATGGAAAAACTGATTTCTAAGAGTGATATGATTATCTCATTCGGTTCATGTTTTGCCACAGAAATGGGAAACAAACTGGAAGAGAACGGATACAGGATACTGAACAATCCATTTGGTGTCCTCTTCAATCCCGTATCCATTGCCAACTCCATAAACAGGCTTCTCGACCCTGTTCCATTTACACTCGAAGATGTAATAGAACGGGACCCGCTATACGGAAAAAACTCAGGTCTTGAAAAGATCCCGAGTTTTGCCTCATTTTTCCATCACGGATCATTCAGAGAATCCTCCCCGGAACTCTTCCTTGACAAGGTAAATCCCCTTCTGGAGCAACACTCCCTATGGTTGAAAGGGTCAACCCACATATTGGTGACATTCGGCACATCATGGGTCTTCAGAGAGAAAGAGAGGGACATCATCGTATCAAATTGCCACAAAAGACCGGCCTATGAATTCCAAAGGGAACTTTTAGGAATTGAGCAGATAACAGAGCTTTACCAACCAATTCTTTCCCATCCCTGTCTGAAAGAGAAACAGTGGATATTCACCGTAAGTCCCATCAGACACCTCAGTGACGGAGCACACGGAAACCAGATATCAAAAGCAACACTCCTCCTTGCAATAGAAAAAATGTGCGCCACATTCAGTAACGCACATTATTTTCCATCATATGAAATCGTACTGGATGAACTGAGGGATTACAAGTTTTTTACCCAAGATAAAGTTCATCCCACACAAGAAGCAATCGATATTGTTTGGGAGAGGTTCTCCCAAGAACATCTACTTAGGGAAGTGCTTTGATCCGAAGGTAACCTGCAGACCAAACTTCAGGTTCATCACCAATTTGTCTACAGGGAGTCCCTGAGGTGTAGTATACAAATTCATATAATCTGAACCTGCATAGATTGCCACACCGGATCTGGGGACAAATTCAATATTCCAACCTACGGCCTTTGCATTATTCAGGAAAGAGTAGTTTACCCCTACATTGAAATTTCTTGCCACTTTCACATTATATGAAGCTGTCAATTCATTGATACCATACATATATGAATATAGGAGACCGAAACTCATTCTGTTGTTCAACATTGGTGCTTCCACACCTGCAAAGAATTTTGGAGTCAATCCGGTAAAAACCCCTTTTTCAACCTGAATCTGCTCAAAGTTGGCAAGAGCTGCGAAGTCTGATCCTATCTTATCAAGCCCATCCTCAATGCCAGCATCTTCCCCAATGTCTTTCAACCCATCAAAAGCGGCACTCCCTTTTGACTGCAACTTCATTATATCCCTCTTTGCATAGAACAGGCCTCCCAAATCTATTGCAGAAGCGGAGAAATTCAAACCATCGAGAATCGGAATATCAAATTTCAATTTATACTCTGCACCCAAATCTATAGCAAAGCCATGTCCTGACAATCCAAATGATGAAAGATCAATATTGATAGGGAGATCCTCCTCTGTATCATCATTATAATCAATCCCTTTCCCATAAATCACCCCCTCAGCATCAGATGTTACCTCCCACTTGTCCTTGCTCATATACACCTTCGCCTCGTTGATCTTCATATCGATTTTATCAATGCCCATAAGGAATTTCACCTTCGCACCAACACTAAGACCCGGCACAACACCATCCAGATCTCTCTTGTATCCCGCAGATGCCTGAAGATATGCAATCTGGTTTATGCTGAAATTATTGAAATTGTAAACAGTCTGGGGAGAATCCATCCCCTCTTTCATAAAGACAAACAACTCTGCAGGGAGATGCATCATAACATCAAATCTCTCTGCAATGTCTACTGATATGTAGTCATTCTTACTCAGAGCTATTCCCACACCAAGTATATCGGTATCGAAAGAGAACTGCAGACGGGGGTTCTCCGGCATTGCTGCAAGGAACTCCTGTGTGGTCACATTATTGTTCAGAAATGGATATAGTTCCCCATTCTTTGGATAAAGAAATGTTGAAACCCCCATATTACTATTCAAATTCAACGATAAATCACCAATAAGTGGAATGGTAACATAATTCACTTTGGGTGTAAAAGCGGGATTCAATTTCCCCCTTTGCAATGATGCATCGAGAAAATAACTTCCTCGGAGAGCTTGTCCGCAAAGAAGAACAGGCAATAGCATCAAAATTGAAAATACAAATATATTCTTACGCATAACTTTCATTTTTTAGATTAAACCTTACTCTTCTTCTGACGATATTGTTATACCTTCCGGTAGCTCTACTGCCAATTTTGCCTCTATATATGATTTATCGGTAATGGGAATATCTGCAGCTGATCCACTTGAGAGGTCAAAAGATATTTTGATGTTACCCACCTGAGGAATTGATGAATTCTCATTCACCACCATAAACATCTCGACATTCGAAACTTGCGCAGCACCATCTTTACCACCTGGCGCTATCTTACAAACAATAGGATCCACATCTACAGCCTGACCACTGAAATCCAATAATTCGAGGGTCATATCAAATTGCAGAGGCATTGCATTATTAACCTCAGCATACAATTTCAACCCACCATTCTCCAGCAACTGATTCAGATTGACATCTGTTACATCAATTGTATCTGACAAGGAGATTATGAAATCCTCTCCAAATGAGAGAGGGATGATAATCTCATGCTCCATATCCATAAAATATTCGGCATCAAGGTCTATAATACTGGTTTTGGTCTCATCTATCTGCGCAGATACTCTGAAATCCAATCTGTCTGGGACAAATTTGATGAGATTACCCATCTCATCACCCTCTATTGTAAGTGAAGAGGTCGCACTCTTACCACTATCAGTAGAGTATGGCAATTCAAAACTTTTGTCCACCACTGCAAAAGAGATATCTGCACCCACTTTATATGGCTCAATATTCATGTTACCATACATAGGGATACCCAGATTGGATGTCATATTGATATTAAGACTCGGATTTGTCAAATCAAAACATACACCCTCTTTTCTGAAAAGATCGGGAATACTGTCAAGGGTGACATATTTAGTAATATCCTGGATATCATAATCAAATATACCCTCTATCCTTTTCACATCAATATCGATGTAAGAGACCACCAAAGTCAACTTCATATTCTCTGATGCCTCAAGAGTAGCCTTATTGGTAACACAATTGCTCACAGACACTTTTCCGGAAATGGTCACATTCTTTTTGATACCTTGCTCAACTTTTTCAAAATCTGAAGGGGCAATATTCAGTCCGGTAATGGCATATGTGTGTGAAGCAGAATATCCATTCTTCTCACTTAAAACAAGCTCACTCAGATGGATAGGCTCATCGCTCCCTTCAACAATCAGGAAATCTGAAAGATCTACATCGATAGCGGGGATAATTGACCCTTTAGAGATAATAGGATCATCAATACTCAATGAACATTTTACCTTCGCATCAGGGCTCAATTTTACATCCTTTATGCTCTTGACATGGTCAGGCATTTCAAACTTGATATCCACTTCGTATTCTTGAGTGTCTATGCTCTTTTCAGGGAGAATTCCTGCTGGTATCTCATAATCACCATCTCCAACAGATGGGGGGAGAACAACCTGGGATTTGTTATAGATATTGCTCATTTCATACAACAAATCATCCAGATTCAAGAAGTCGGAGTTCTTGACCAGGTCACTGAAATCTGGCATGTAATCGTTCAAGGAGGCTGATCCTCCGAACTTCAGATAATAACCGCCCTTTTCATCCTTGAAGAGGGTTGTCGAGCTGTCTGCATCTATCACAGTCTCTACCCCCAACTTACCTGTAGTACCAAGAGGGAAAGCCAGGCCAGATGCAAATAGAGTCACCTCAGAATTTACATTCTCAAGATCGTAGTCCTCGGCGGTACATGAGATCAATAGTGTCACAACTCCCGCCATAAGGAGGCAAAAATGAATGATTCGTTTTTTCATAGTTATATAATTAGCTAACATCCCCAAATTTAGTCAAATTATAGATAAAATAAAAATTCTATATATATATGGTTGCATCGGGAGGATGATAGCAAAAGGATATTGTGTATGCTCTGAAGTGGAGGTATGGTAAGTTTGGATGGCGCCATCCAAACTTACCCTACCGCCACTGTCGTCATATCTCTATATACACGAAAGGAGGCGACTAAATCATTATTAGTCGCCCCCTTATTCCTGTCAGAATTATATGATTATTCTTCTGATTTTGCCTCTTCAGCAACAGGTGCCTCTACTGCAGGAGCTGCTTTTTTTGCACGGCTACGACGAGTAGTTGCTTTCTTCTCTTCCTTCTTAGGAGCTGCTGCAAGAGCTGCTTCGTTGAAGTCAACCAATTCGATGATAGCTGTATCAGCAGCATCACCTGGTCTGAAACCTGTTTTCACGATACGTGTATAACCACCTGGGCGTTCTGCTATCTTAGGAGCGATTGTACGGAACAATTCTGTAACAGCCTCTTTTTGTTTAAGATAGCTAAATACTGTACGACGTGAGTGAGTAGTATCCTCTTTTGATTTTGTGATAAGTGGTTCAACATACTGTCTAAGAGCTTTAGCCTTAGGAAGAGTTGTTTCAATGCGCTTGTGCAAAATCAACGAAGATGCCATATTAGCCAACATAGCTTTGCGGTGGCCGCTCTTACGTCCTAAATGATTGATGCTTCTATTATGCCTCATTTTCTTCTACTGTTTTCTTTTTTACTTCAATGTTATATTTGGTAACATCAATACCGAAATTTAGTTTGACTCTATCCATAAGGTTGTCAATCTCGCTCATAGACTTCTTACCGAAGTTTCTGAATCTGATTAGTTCACCTCTCTGGATAGACACTAGATCAGCAAATGTTTCGATATTAGCTGCTTTCAAGCAGTTAAGTGCTCTGACTGAAAGTTCCATATCTGAAAGTTTGGTCAGAAGAAGGTGACGCATACGCAAAGCCTCTTCGTCAAGAACTTCAGATGTATTCTTCTCAGGAACAGTCTCAAGAGAGATCTTTTCGTCAGAGAACAACATCAAGTGATGAATCAAAATTTTTGCTGCCTCGGTAAGAGCTTCCTTAGGATGAATAGATCCATCAGTAGTGATTTCAAGATTCAATTTTTCATAGTCAGTTTTCTGCTCAACGCGGAAATCTTCGAATGAATATTTTACATTCTTGATAGGTGTAAAGATTGAATCTATAGCAATTGTACCGATAGGAGCTGACTCAACTTTATTCTCTTCTGAAGGTACATAACCTCTACCTTTTCCTATTCTGAGCTCCACGTTCAATTTAACGCTTGGCTCCATGAAGCAGATGTGAAGATCGGGGTTAAGGATAGAGAAGTTGCAAAGGTTTTTGGAGATATCACCGGCAGTGAACTCCTCTTTGCCAGAGAGTGAAATTGTTACAACTTCATTCTCTACATCTTCAACTTCTCTTTTGAAACGTACCTGTTTCAGATTGAGAATAATCTCAACTACACTTTCTATTACACCGGGGATAGTATCGAACTCGTGAGATACACCGTCGATTTTAATAGAAGTGATGGCAAATCCTTCTAACGAAGATAGCAACACTCTACGCAATGCGTTACCAATTGTGATACCATAACCAGGCTCAAGAGGGCGGAATTCAAAACGACCGAAAGTATCGGTAGAATCGAGCATCACGACTTTATCTGGTTTTTGAAATGCTAAAATTGCCATTGTGATTATTATTTATTATTTAGAGTACAACTCAACGATTAATTGTTCATTGATGGTTTCAGGAATTTCTGTTCTCTCAGGTAGGCTCAAGTATTTACCAGCCATATCTGCAGAATTCCACTCGATCCAAGCATATCTTGAAACTTCAGCAACGCAGTTCTGAATAACTTCAAGACTCTTTGATCTTTCACGAACACCTACTACATCACCAGGTTTTACCAAAGTAGAAGGGATGTTGCAAACCTCTCCGTTAAGAACGATGTGGCAGTGAGAAACAAGTTGTCTTGCAGCTGCACGTGAAGGAGCAATACCCATTCTGTAAACCAAGTTGTCAAGACGAGATTCAAGGAGCAGGATAAGGTTTTCACCGGTGGTGCGTCCTTTCATCTTACGTGCCTTTTCGTATAGGTTACTGAACTGTCTTTCAAGAAGACCGTAAGTATATTTTACTTTTTGTTTTTCTTTCAACTGAGTACCATACTCAGAAGTTTTTTTACGTTTTTTAGCCAAACCGTGTTGTCCTGGAGGATAGTTTTTCTTTTCGAAAAATTTATCCGGACCATAAATAGGTTCACCGAATTTGCGGGCGATTTTAGTTGTAGGCCCTGTATATCTTGCCATATAAATTACTCTGTTTAAGTTTTACATTGAAATTATACTCTACGACGTCCTTTAGGGCGACAACCATTGTGAGGTAGTGGAGTAACGTCAATGATTTCAGTTACTTCAATACCTGCTCCGTGGATAGTACGGATTGCAGATTCACGACCTGCACCAGGACCTTTAACGTAAGCTTTAATTTTACGCAAACCTAAGTCGTATGCCACTTTTGCAGCATCGGCAGCAGCAACCTGAGCAGCATAAGGGGTGTTCTTCTTAGAACCTCTGAAGCCCATTTTACCTGCTGAAGACCAACTAATAACTTGTCCTAAGCTATTGGTTAATGTTACAATCACATTGTTGAAAGTTGAAGAGATGTGTGCTTGACCATAAGCATCAACTTTAACAACTCTTTTCTTACTAGATGTTGTAGTTTTCTTTGCCATATTCTCAGCTCCTGTTATTTAGTTGCTTTTTTCTTATTTGCGACAGTTTTCTTTCTACCCTTACGTGTACGTGCATTGTTCTTAGTGCTCTGTCCACGAACTGGAAGACCGATACGGTGGCGGATACCTCTGTAGCAACCGACATCCATTAGTCGTTTGATGTTCATTTGAATTGAAGAACGAAGTTCACCCTCGATCTTGTATTCTTCAGAGATTTTACCTCTGATAGCAGCAATCTGATCATCGTTCCACTCAGAAACTTTAGTATTCAAATCGATACCGCATTCGGTAAGGATTTTTATTGCAGAACTGCGACCAATACCGTAGATGTAGGTCAAACCTATCTCTCCACGCTTGTTTTTTGGTAAATCAACTCCGGCTATACGTGCCATATTCTTATCTTATTTTTTTGTTTATACAAATTAAAAATTATCCTTGGCGCATTTTGAATTTAGGATTCTTTTTGCAGATAACATACAAGCGCCCTTTACGCTTTACGATTTTGCAATCTTCGCTACGCTTTTTGATGGATGCTTTTACTTTCATTTTCGTAAGTTTTTATTTGTGTCTGAAAGAAATTCTTCCTTTAGTTAAATCATAAGGAGACATTTCGACTCTCACTTTGTCCCCGGGAAGGATACGGATATTGTGCAAGCGCATCTTACCAGAGGTATGAGCTAATATCACTTGACCATTATCCAACTCTACCCTAAACATAGTGTTGGGCAACGCCTCGATAATAGTACCATTTACTTCTATAACAGATTGTCTTGGCATAGTTAAAAGTCCTTATAATTATTAATACGTTTTTTTGCCTTCAATATAATCAAATGTAGATAAAAGTTCTGTCCCTTCCCTTCTGATTGCCACCATCAACTCAAAGTGTGCTGAATTTTTCCTGTCGGAAGTCGCAACTGCCCAGCCATTTTCGTGCAAGTAGATAGATCTTCCGCCGGCATTGATCATCGGCTCAATACAGATAGTCATGCCATCAACAAGTTTCTTTCCCCTTCCTGCCAATCCATAGTTTGGAACCTCTGGAGATTCGTGCATATTCTTGCCGATTCCATGTCCAACCATCTCGCGGACAACAGAGAAACCGAAACTTTCACAATAACTCTGGATAGCATATCCGATATCACCGATTCTATTGCCTACAACAGCTTTTTCAATACCCTTGTAAACAGAATCTTTGGTTACTGTCAAGAGTTTGCGGGTCTCATCGTCCACCTCCCCGACTGGGAAAGTGTACGCTGAGTCACCGTAAAAACCTTTGTAAATTGTGCCGCAATCCACAGATACTATATCCCCCTCCTTAAGTGTGTAATCCGATGGAAAGCCATGGACCACTACATCATTGACAGAGACACATAGTGTATAAGGGAATCCGCCATAACCGAGAAAACCTGGAATAGCACCGTGGTCACGTATGAAAGCCTCTGCGATTTTGTCAAGCTCCATTGTAGTCACACCGGGAGCAATATGCTTTCCTACTTCTGCCAAGGTCCTGGAAACCAAATCACCATTCTCTCTAAGAATAGCAATGTCTTCTGCAGTTTTTACCTTTATCATATTAAATAGACTAATCAAAGAACTACATTCCTGAACGTCCTTTTAGACGTCCTGTTTTCATCAAACCGTCGTAGTGGCGCATAAGCAAATATGATTCAATTTGCTGAAGCGTATCAAGCACTACTCCTACAAGGATTAGCAATGATGTACCACCATAGAATTGTGCGAACTGGTTGTTGATACCAAGCATCATAGCAAATGCTGGAAGGATCGCTACAAGTGCCAGGAAGATAGATCCGGGCAAGGTGATACGTGACATTACTGCATCAAGGTACTCAGCAGTTTTCTTACCAGGTTTTACACCAGGAATGAAACCGCCGTTTTTCTTCATCTCCTCTGCCATCATGGTTGGATTCACAGTCACAGCTGTATAGAAGTATGTGAACAGGATAACCAAAATTGCAAAAGTGAAGTTGTACCAGAAGCCGGTGAAGTCACTCAATGCTGCCGCAACACCTCTTGACGCATCGAAGCGGGCAAGAAGTAGAGGGAACATCATAATAGCCTGTGCGAAGATAATTGGCATAACACCTGCCGCATTGATCTTCAAAGGAATATACTGGCGAACTCCACCATATTGTTTGTTACCGATAACTCTTTTTGCATACTGTACGGGGATCTTTCTCTGACCTTGAACCAATGCAATTGAAGCCACAAAGATGAAGAAGAGGATAATCAACTCTACGATGAACATCAAGATACCACCGGTAGTTTGACTAACTCTTGCAGCACCCTCTGCAAACAATGCAAATGGTAGACGAGCAATGATACCAACCATAATGATTAGGGAAATACCATTACCTAAGCCGCGGTCGGTAATGCGTTCACCCAACCACATAATGAACATTGTACCAGCAATGAGCACTATGGTTGCAAAAATGTTGTATGAGAAACCAGAGATAAGGAACGCTGAAGCTGGCAACTGTGCGTGCATATTTGTGATATACGCAGGTCCTTGAAGAAGAAGGATTACAATTGTCAGATAACGTGTCCATTGATTCATCTTCCTACGTCCGCTTTCTCCTTCGCGTTGCATTCTCTGGAAATAAGGAACCATCACGCCAAGAAGCTGGATAACGATGGAAGCAGAGATATAGGGCATAACCCCAAGAGCGAATATAGAAGCATTACCGAAAGCTCCACCCGAGAACATATCGAGCAAGCCCAACAAACCGGTTGATGCTTGGCTCTTCAAATTTGCAAGTTGCGTAGGATCTATACCTGGAAGTACGATAAAACTTCCAAGGCGATAGATCAGCAACAGAATAAATGTATAAGTTATCCTGTTACGCAACTCCTCAATTTTGAAGATATTCTTTATGGTTTCGATAAATCTTTTCATCAGAATTAAATTATTGATGCTTTACCACCAACAGCATCAATTTTAGCGATAGCTGTTTTTGAGAAAGCGTTAGCAACGATTTCAACTTTCGATGTCAATTCACCGTTACCAAGAATTTTTACATTGTCATTCTTTGATACCAAACCTGCTTCAAGAAGAGTGTCAACGGTGATTACGCTAACACCATATTTCTCACATACAGCTTGGATAGTCGATAGATTGACTGCTTTGTACTCTACTCTTGTAGGGTTTTTGAAACCGAATTTAGGGAGGCGTCTTTGGATAGGCATCTGACCACCTTCGAAACCTTTCTTGCGAGAATAACCTGAGCGTGATTTAGCACCTTTGTGACCGCGACCTGATTGTTCGCCGTGACCAGAGCCTTCACCTCTTCCGAGACGTTTTTCTCTTCCATTTGCGCCTGCAGCAGGCTGTAGATTGTGTAGTTTCATCTTATTCTCCTCCTTTAAATTTCTTCAACTTTAACAAGATGTAGAACTTTCTGGATCATACCTTTGCTTACAGGGGTAAGCTCAAGTTCTACTGACTGATGCATGCGGTGAATACCCAAAGAGGTCAAATTCGCAATTTGTTTCTGGGTTGCACCATTCTTACTTTTGATTTGTGTAACTCTAACTTTTGTCATTGCTTATTCCTCCTTAACCTTTAAATACTCTTTGCATAGGAATACCACGAAGACCAGCTACGGTATAAGCATCACGCATCTCAACCAATGCAGCAACAGTTGCTTTTACAAGGTTGTGAGGGTTAGATGAACCTTTTGATTTTGCCAATACATCGTGAATACCAACTGACTCAAACACTGCACGCATCGCACCACCGGCTTTTACTCCGGTACCGGGAGCTGCAGGTTTCATGAATACTCTTGCACCACCGAATTTAGCTTCTTGTTCGTGTGGGATAGTAGTTTTATTTAGAGGAATCTTAACAAGATTCTTCTTAGCATCTTCAATACCTTTAGATATTGCTGTGGTCACTTCGTTTGCTTTACCCAAACCGTAACCTACTACACCTTTTTCATCACCTACTACAACTATTGCAGCAAAGCTGAAGTGGCGTCCACCTTTAGTTACCTTGGTAACTCTCTGAACTGCAACCAATCTGTCTTTCAACTCAAGATCAGTGGTTTTTACTTTCTTAACATTCATATCTGCCATAGTCGTATTAGAATTTAAGGCCGCCTTCACGAGCAGCATCTGCTAAACTTTTAACTCTTCCGTGATACAAATAACCGCCGCGGTCGAATGAAACAACTGAAATACCTTTTTCAATTGCTTTCTGAGCAGCAAGTTTACCTACAAGTTGTGCAACTTCAGTAGGGTTTTTACCTTTTAGATCTTCTGCCAAAGATTTATCTAGTGATGATGCAGACACTAAAGTTACACCATTAACATCGTCGATAAATTGAACGTAGATCTGTTTGTTGCTTCTGAACACAGACATTCTTGGTTGTTCAGAAGTACCGTTAACCACTTTACGAATACGATAACGGATTCTTTGTCTTCTTTCAATTTTATTCATAGCCATAAATCTTCTCCTTATTATTTAGCGCTAGCCGATTTACCAGCCTTACGACGAAGTTGTTCACCAACAAACTTAATACCTTTACCTTTATATGGCTCTGGCTTACGCAATGAGCGTACTTTTGCAGCAACCATACCAAGCAATTGCTTGTCGTGGCTCTTAAGCACGAGGATAGGGTTTTGACCTTTCTTAACAGGTTCAGCTTCACCTTTAACTTCTGCAGGAAGTTGGAAGTGAATATCGTGAGAGAAACCAAGGTTCATCTCCATAACCTGGCCTTTAACTTCTACACGGTAACCTACACCAATAAGCTCTTGTTTAATAACAAACCCTTGTGATACACCTACTACCATATTGTTGATCAAAGCGCGGTAAAGACCATGCATTGATCTATGGCGGGGAAGATCTGTGGGACGTTCCACTTTTAGAACATTACCCTCTACAGTCACTTTGATATCAGGATTAACCTTCTGAGTCAATGTACCAAGAGGTCCTTTAACCATTACCACGTTCTCAGCGTCAACTGAAACAGTAACGCCGGCAGGCAGGTTTACAGGTAGTTTTCCAATTCTTGACATTATTTATAAGTTTTAAATATTCATTAATAAACGTAACAAATTACTTCACCGCCGATATTCATCTCTTTTGCCTCTTTATCGGTCATAAGACCTTTAGAAGTAGAAAGGATAGCGATACCAAGACCGTTAAGAACGCGAGGCATATCATCTACACCTACATATCTTCTCAAACCAGGAGTAGATACTCTGTCGATTTTCTTGATAGCAGCCTTTTTAGTTTCAGGATGATACTTAAGCGCAAGTTTAATTGTGTTGTAAGGGGTACCTTCAACCACTTTGTAGCTAAGGATATAACCTTTATCGTGAAGAATTTTGGTGATACCCACTTTCATTTTTGATGCAGGAATCTCAACGATCTTGTGACCAGCGAGATATGCATTTCTGACTCTTGTCAAATAATCTGCAATTGGATCAGTCATTTTTTTCAGTTTTTAATAGAACCCGACATCTGTTGATGCCCGATATCCAATGGTTATTAATAAATTTATTTTGTTTAGTAGTTTACCAACTTGCTTTTTTCACGCCAGGGATAAGACCTTTACTTGCCATCTCTCTGAACTGAATACGGCTAATACCAAAGATACGCATGTAACCTTTTGGACGACCAGTCAACGAACAACGGTTGTGCTGACGGCAAGGTGATGAGTTTTTGGGAAGTTTGTCAAGAGCTGCCCAATCACCAGCTTCTTTCAAAGCTTTGCGTTTTTCTGCATATTTGGCACATAGTTTAGCGCGTTTCACTTCGCGTGCTTTCATTGATTCTTTTGCCATAATACTCTCTTATATTATTTTTTACTCTTAAAAGGCAATCCAAATTCACGAAGAAGAGCGTGAGCTGCTTCGTCATTTTCAGTTGAAGTCACGAAAGTGATCTCCATACCAAGAACTTTGGAAATTTTGTCAATATCGATCTCAGGGAAGATGATCTGTTCTTTGATACCCAGGGTATAGTTACCTTTACCGTCGAACTTCTCGTTGATACCGTTGAAGTCTCTGATACGAGGCAACGATACTGCGATAAGTCTCTCAAGGAACTCATACATCTTAGCACCGCGAAGAGTAACCTTAACTCCGATAGGCATACCTTTACGAAGTTTGAAGTTAGAGATATCTTTTCTTGAATAAGTAGCAACTGCTTTTTGTCCTGTGATTGCTGTCAACTCTGATTGAGCTACCTCAATAAGTTTCTTGTCGTTTGTAGCGATACCAAGACCTTGGTTGATAGTAATCTTCTCCAATTTAGGAACTTGCATAATAGTAGCAAAGCTGAATTCCTTCATCAATTTTGCTACGATTTCTTCTTTATATTTCTTCTGAAGGGTGGGAACATACCCTTTTACCAACACTTGTTGACCTTCACTTTTCTTCACTTCTTTCTTTGCCATTACTTAATCTCCTCTCCAGATTTTTTAGCGTAACGAACCAATTTCCCTTTTTCACCGATACGGCGACCGATCTTTGTAGGACCACCTTTAGCAGGGTCAACTACTTGAAGATTGGAAATGTGAACACCAGCTTCTTGTTTAACAATACCACCTTGAGTATTTTTAGCATTGGGTTTAGTATGCTTGCTGACCATATTGATACCTTCAACAATGGCGCGGTCGTCTTTTTTGTTAACTGAAAGAACTTTACCGGTTTTACCCTTATCGTTCCCAGCATTTACATAGACGATGTCTCCTTTTTTAATATGTAATTTCTTATTCATATCAATACTCCTTATTATTATAGTACTTCGGGTGCCAAAGAGACAATCTTCATATAGTTATCACGCAACTCTCTTGCCACTGGGCCAAAGATACGAGTTCCACGAACCTCACCTTGATTGTTCAACAATACACAAGCATTGTCATCAAAGCGGATATAAGAACCGTCAGCACGACGAATCTCTTTCTTTGTACGAACTACTACAGCTTTTGACACTGTACCTTTTTTTGCATCTCCACCAGGGATAGCGCTTTTAACGGCAACAACGATTTTGTCACCCACACTAGCATAACGGCGACGTGTACCACCAAGAACTCTGATGCAGAGAACCTCTTTAGCGCCGCTATTATCAGCTACTTGTAAACGTGTTTCTTGTTGTATCATAGCTTATTTAACTTTTTCTACGATTTCTACTAATCTCCAGCATTTGGTTTTGCTCAAAGGACGAGTCTCCATAATGCGTACTGTATCACCTTCGTCGCAGATGTTTTTATCATCCTGTGCAACAAACTTGGTGGTTTTATTTACGAATTTACCGTAAATGGGGTGTTTTTCTTTTCTCTTAACTGCAACAACGATAGTTTTATCCATCTTGTTACTTACCACAACCCCGATTCTTTCTTTGCGTAAACTTCTTTCCATAAACTACTTTGTTTCGTTTTGTTCTGCCTGAGCAAGAACTGTAAGCATACGAGCGATATCTTTTTTCGCTTTTTTAATTTTTGAAGTATCCTCCATTGGGGAGATAGCGTGGTTCATTTTCAACTGAACCAAGTTTGCTTTTTCGGTCTCAACGCGTTCGCGTAGATCTTTTACCGACATTTCACGAATTTCACTTGTCTTCATTTTTTCTCCTCCAATTTATTATTCAACATAATCTCTACGAACTACAAACTTAGTAGTTACGGGCAATTTCTGAGCACCAAGACGAAGAGCCTCTTTAGCGATCTCCAATGGAACTCCTTCCGCTTCGATCAACATACGGCCTGGGGTGATAGGAGCAACGAATCCTTCAGGAGCACCTTTACCTTTACCCATACGAACTTCAGCAGGTTTCTTAGTGTAAGGTTTGTCAGGGAATACGCGAATCCAGATTTGACCTTCACGTTTCATGTAACGAACTACCGCCTGACGAGCAGCTTCAATTTGCTGACCAGTTAGCCAACAAGACTCAAGAGTCTTAATACCAAAAGAACCAAAAGCAAGTTCTGCTCCTCTGTGAGCATTACCTTTCATGCGGCCTTTTTGCTGCCTTCTAAACTTTGTTTTTTTAGGTTGTAACATTGTTCTATAAAGTTTAAACTATAATACAAACTTATTTAACTCCCTGTCTATCAAGCGAATAAGCACAATTCGCCCTTCTTAGACGGGTTGCAAAGATAGAAAATATATTTTATATACAAATATTTTTTCGTGTTTTTTTGAATATTTTTGACACGAAAATCAGATACCCAAATAGGGGTTTTTCAGTAAGTTAGAAAGATTAATGTTTTTTCAAAAATGCAATTTTGGTCAAGGCTTTCTGACATAAAAAACGAAGCCGTTTTCCTCATAAAGTTTCTCGCAATTTTTGATTTTTGAGACAAAATCCTCTACCCTTTGGGGGTTGTTTTTTATTACAAAATAGACCGGCTTGTCTATATCTCCTCGGGAGAGCCAATCAAGATCCGCACACCTGTTCTGAGGCTGTCTGTCAGAGTAAAAATAGTGGGCATAGCTCTTTTCTCGCGGATATATATAACAATCTTCCCCCTTTTTGCTTATATAAAAATCTACTGCAGGTGCCTGACTGTATTTCTCAATCTCCCCCACAGCGCTCAACATCAGTACAAAAATAAAGAACAGCGTTCCGCACGACAATACCGACAAATTGGATATAGAACACCTCTTTGAAAACCTGATGCAGAAAACAACTGTACAAATCACAAGTATGACTCCAACGAAGGGCTCAAACCCTATCCACTCTGAGGTAGCCCTCATACTATTCAGTGTATATGGATCATCCACAAGTGGATAAATCTTCTCCTTGAACTTATCGAAGAGGGTGATTGCAGTAATTATAACTCCATATACAGAAGAGATCACAACCAGCAACACCTTCATATATCCTTTGAATCTGATCTCTCCACAAAACATTTTATCCAACACATAAGCAGCCAGGAAAGTAAGAGGGAAATAGCAGAAAGAGGAGTAATGAACAATTTTTGTCTTTACAATAGTAAACAGGATAAGAACTACCCAGAAACTTATCATCATCCACCTGAACATCTCTGCAAGCTCACGGTTTTTCTCCCCTTTGAGAATCGATTTTCTGAAAGCAGGAATAGCAAAAATTGCAGCAGGGAAAACACCCAGGAACAATATCACAAAATGGTACAGAAAGAATCCTCCATGTCCTGCATCCTGGGTCTGGAACAGTCTGATCTGATATGCTATAAAATCTTGTATCACAGAGTAGTTTCCGTTAGCAATCAGCAAAATGAACCATGCACCCCCAACCACAGAAAGAACAGCCACATATACCAGCACATCCCTCCATCTGAACTCAAAACGGAATCTCCTGTATATAAGATATACCCCAAAAGTGAGGAGAAATATCAACAGCGCCACCGGTCCTTTGGTCAGAATCCCCAACCCGATAAAAAGGGCAGACAGAGCACTATTGCTCATCCTTTTCTCCACTTGGCCGGGATCTGCATAGAGAGAAAAAAAGTAAATGCCGAGAAAAATGAAGAGATTGAACCATGGGTCAATGATTCCCGATTTGAAATAGAAGAACGGGAGAAAGGATGCTCCGTACATTATTACCCACAACAGGCCGAACCTCTCATCTCCCCTCTTTTTCCCTATATTGAACAGCAGCAAAAGGGTCAGAATACCACAGATTGCGTTGGGGAAACGGGCAGCAAACTCATTCACCCCAAATAGTTTCATTGAAAGTGCCTGCATCCATATAAAAAGAGGGGGTTTTTCCCAGAAAGATTCAAAATTGATCTGCACATTCAGCCAATCCCCAGAAACAATCATCTCTCTGGCAGACTCAGCAAAATTTATCTCATCCCAATCAAACAGCCTCACCCCACCCAGACCGGGTAAAAAAAGGAGAGCACCAAAAACCACTATACATAGTTGTATGATCAAATTTCTTCTATTCATCTTTCTTCCTCCTGAAAAGCAGCAACTTCTTGGCAACGAAGTTCCAAATAAAAACAATTATTGTTGTTATGATTTTTGACAACAGGTAAAACACTCCAAAACACGATGTAAAGAGCCACATAAAAAAGGAGGTCAAGCCCAGCCCCATCACACCGATAGTGGCAAATATAGCAAACTCAGCCAACTTGTTGTTTACACTCCTATTGTCGAATACCCAAAGAATACTGAAGAGATAAGTTATAACCAGCCCAACAGAATAACTAATGACTGTTGAGAGGAGATAGTGTAATCCCACCACCTCTGTCAATAAATACAAAAGGGAAGCATCCACTACAAATGCAACCCCTCCAGATACAAAATACCGGATCAGCTGGACAAACATATTGCCGCTGGGATCTCTCAACAACTTATTTACACCCCCCCTGATAGACACATTTCTATTTTTTGAAAAGTTTGGACTTCATCAGATGCCATTTGCACAATCTGTACACAACAGAGACCCTCAACACACCAAGCCCATATACCGAACTTCTCCATAGATTGATCGAAGATGCATCGTCAAAATATTTGGTAGGACAAGTCACCTCCCCTATCTCATACCCCATATAGAAGATCTGCGCAGCCATCTCATTGTCGAGGATGAAATCTTCATTGCACATATTGTAATCTATCGATCTGAGGACATCTGCAGAAAAAGCCCTATATCCTGTATGGTATTCAGACAATTTCTGATTCAGGAGAACATTCTGGATAAATGTCAGCAATCTGTTTGCGATGTACTTGACAAGAGGCATCCCCCCTTTTCGGGCCCCTTTACCAAGAATTCTTGAGGCAAATACCACCGGATATACACCATTTGCTATGATATATGCCATAGATTCTATCAGTTTTGGGGTATACTGATAATCGGGATGTACCATAATCACAATATCTGCCCCAATCTCCAGAGCCCTATTGTAGCAGGTTTTCTGGTTTCCACCATACCCTCTGTTCTTCTGATGGACAAGCACCTCTCTAATACCAAGTTCATGAGCTTTTCTTACAGTCTCATCCCGGCTGTGGTCATCTGTAAGAATTACCTCATCCACCACATCCATAGGAATCTCCCTATATGTCTGCTCCAATGTTTTTTCAGCATTGTATGCAGGCATCACAACAACAACCTTTTTTCCGTGTATCATCTATTTATTGATCTTTTGACTAACAGCCTCTACCTCTTTGTAAACTCTCAAGAAATTAAGACCCCAGAAATGTTCAATCTCATCATCTGTATACCCCCTTCTAAGCATCTCTTTGGTCAACTCCTTCATCTTAGACATATTTTCAAAGCCGGGAAGACCAGCCCCACCGTCAAAATCTGTACCTATACCTATATATTCCTTCCCGATAAGATTTTTCACATAATCTACATGGTCAATGATATTTGCCACCGACAACTCCCTTTTAGGCTTGTGTGAAAGGAAATATTTCCCTGCAGGAAGACCTATATAACCACCTTTGGCCGCCAATTTCAGCATCTCAGGATCGGTAAGGTTTCTCGGAATAGCCTTATAGTTATAGACTCCGGAATGGGATGCCACTACAGGAGCTTTACTCAACCTTATACAATCATACACTGTTGTCCTGGAACAGTGTGACAAGTCGATAATCATACCGAGACGGTTCATCTCTTTTACTACCTCCTCTCCAAAAGGGGACAAGCCTCCCCACTCATCTCTGGAACCGTTTGCTGAATCACACACATCATTGTCCCCGAAGTGACAAAGGGTAATCAGACGGATACCCAGATTGTAGAACATCTCTACATTCTTAATATCATTCCCAAGCATATACGCATTCTCCAAAGAGAGGAGAACTCCCCTCTTACCCTCTTTCTTGATTCTCAACAAATCATCTGAAGAATATGCTATTTCCACATAATCGCTATAATTCTTCTCGACAAACTCCTTGAACAGGGTGAGCTCCCTCACACCATACTCTACTGCCAGCTGGAGCGAATCGGGAGTTCTCCCCGCCTGTCCCATATAAATCGCAAAGACACCGGCATCCAGTCCACCCTCTACCATCATCGGGAAAGAGACCTGCCCTTTTTCCACAGAATAATCTTCTGAGTCGGGATGACAAGCGAAGATGGCATAGTCATTATGTGTATCAATAGTAAAGAACACTTTGTGCAAAGAATCTGCTTTAGCTGCAATAGCTGTCTCATTCTGGCCATAAACATTGATGGCAGCGAGAATAACAATGATAAATGATACTAACTTTTTCATACTACAAAGGTATGATATTTTGTTTACCTTTGTAAACAGAATGAAAAAAAACTGCAATATAATCATCACCATAATACTGGCTTTGTTTTTATTCTCACCGCTTAGAGGCCAAAACAAAATCGGCGGGGAGACAATGCAGTACATAGTCGAAAACGGTGATACAGTTTTCATCTCCTCACTCCCCCCCGCATACAAATACTATGTCCCCAAAAAGGGAGAAGTTCCCCGAAAAGAGTGGCGCAAATACTACAAGACAGTCCACAATTTTGCAAAAACATACCAATATGCCCTCCTTGCCAGAGAAGAGATGGATGCTGCCGACAAATATCTTGCAGAACACGAACTCTCTGCCAGAGAACGGGACAAATATCTTAAAGGGGTAGAGAAAGAGCTGATAAAGAAATTTGAGACCCCACTCCGTAACCTCACCTTCTCTCAGGGGAGAATGCTGCTGAAACTTATTGACAGGGAACTTGGAATGACCTCTTTCTATATCATAAAGGATTACATAGGTGGAGCAGCAGCTGGATTCTGGCAAGGAATTGCAAAAATATTCGGGGCTGACTTGAAGAAACCTTACGACAAATTCGGAGAGGACAAACTGCTGGAAGAGCTGGTATTCATCTATCAGAACGGCGATTTCGCCTCTCTGTATGTCTCAATTTTCGGGAAATACCCGCCAAAACCGGCATATCTCCCTAAGAATGACTATCCTCAGAATATTTATTACCGAAATACATGGTAGTACCGTCAAAAACGGCATACTCTCCCCCATTCAACCACTCACCCAGGATATACATCTTCCCCCCATCCGGAAGTGACATCTCTACCGGATTGTGGAAATGGCCAAAAATAAAATAATCAATCTTCTCCTGGAATGAAGCAGCATATTTGTAGATGGGTTCATCCTCCCCTCTGAATGCATACTCTGTCTTTCCATCCTCCCCTGTTTTTCCCAACCTTGTATTTTTGGACCATCCGTAACCCAAAGCATAAGCCCATCTCGGATGGAGAGAACTGAAAAGCATCTGGACAAACCTGTTGTGGAACATCCACCTCATAAATCTGAACCCGGGAGGGGCATATCCAAGACCATCTCCATGCCCGAGACAGAAACGTTTTCCTGCAATCTCAGTCACATAAGGTTGAGAAATCATTTTAGCGCCTATCTCTTTCTCAAAATACTCATAGGTCCATATATCGTGGTTCCCTCTGCAGAAATAGAGCTCCACCCCCCGGTCCTTCAACTGTGCAAGGCGGCCAAGGACTCTTGTATGACCTCTTGGAATCACATATTTGTACTCATACCAGAAATCAAAAATATCACCCAGCAGGTAGAGGGCTTTTGTATTTGACGGAAGCGAGTCGAGAAATGACAAGAACCTCTTCTCTATAAGAGATGAGTCTGCCGCCTTCAAACCCAAGTGAACATCTGATATGAAGTAGTATAAATCTACCATAAATAACTGATAATCGATACAATACCCACTACAAGACAGTAGATGGCAAAATATGTGAGTTTGGCCCTTTTCACAATGCTGATCATCCACTTGCAAGCTATGAATCCCGAGATAAATGCTGTCACAAAACCTGCCGCCAGAGAGGCAGAAGAGAGACCCGACAATGAGGTTGAGAATTCGCCACTTACAAGTTCAAGAAAAGCCTCTCCCAAAATTGGCATCAGCACCATAAGGAAAGAGAACTGCGCTATTGAACTCTTCTTGACACCACACATAAGGCCGGTCGCAATAGTGGTCCCTGAGCGTGAAAGGCCTGGCAGCACAGCTACCGACTGTGCAAGACCGATGATTATTGCATCCTTGAATGAAACCTCTCTACCTACCTCACCGGTAGCGCCCCGCGACCTCTTTCTGGTCAAATAATCAGAGAGTGTGAGGAGAAGAGCTGTCACCAACAACATGATCCCCACAATAAGAAGGCCGGAACCGAACAATTCCTCTACATAATCTTTCAGGAAAAGGCCAACAATAAGGATAGGGACCATCGACACTGCGATTTTGCATAGATAGTCAGTCTGTGAGTTGTACTGGAATTTGAACAATCCTTTGAGGAGATCCCAAATCTCATCTCTGAACACAACAATTGTACTGAGGACAGTAGCCGCATGAACAGCAACCTCAAAACTCAGATTGGCAGTATCTATCCCAAATAACTCTTTTACAATGGTCAGGTGACCGCTACTGCTGACAGGGAGAAACTCTGTGAGCCCCTGTACCAGCCCTAAAATGACAGCTTCGAATACACTCATTTCTTCTTGGGTCTTTTCATTATTGCATACACTTCAAATCCAAATCCGGCCACAATCAGTATTGGGGCCAGCACCAAACGTCTGAAATTGAACATTCCATAATTGAATACATTGGGATCATCAGAACCGCCTCCTGACAGAAGGATATACCCCAGCACAATTATTCCCAACCCGATAAGGATCAGAATTATATTTCTCTTCGGTAAAGCAAAATTATCCATAAACACTAAATATATAAATCATCATTGGTCAGAGAGATCATCTTCCTGACCACAAAAACCGTACTGATTACACAGATTATTACCCCCAGCAGCAGAACAAACCCAAGGACTATCAGCAGCATATCTGCACTGAACAAAGAGAACAGCTGATTGAATTCGTTGCGGATAACATAAAGTACCCCGACAAGTCCAAGGACAGCCACAAGACCCGAAATTACCCCCTGGAAAAAAGCCTGACCCGCAAAAGGTTTGCAAATAAACCCTTTGGTAGCCCCCACCAGACGCATGGTGTGTATTGTAAACCTCTTTGAGTAGACATTCAATCTCACTGTGTTGTTTATCAGCACAAAAGAGATAAACAACAGCAACAGGACAAGGACTCCGAGGATTATTCCGAATTTCTCTATATTGGCATTCAGCAGATCGACCAGCGACTCCTGGTAAACCACATCCTGGATCAATTCTTCTTTAGAGAGTTTCTCCTGAATCACTGACAAACTGTCACTGGAGATATATTCTGCATTTATCTGAATATCAAGAGAAGCAGGAATGGGATTGGTCTCGAACACATCAAGAAAATCCTCGCCCAACAACTCTTTCATCTCTTTCACCCCCTGCTCTTTGGTGATGATGTCTATTGCCTTCACATACCCATTACCGGAGAGTTTCTGTGCAAGTTTTGTAGCCTCACCATCCGAGACCTCAATCTTCAAAACTGCAGAGATTACAATATTCTCCTTGAAATAGTCCGAAACCGACTTCGCATTACCGGCAACAAGCCCCGCCACACCTACTAGAAAGAGGACAAGACTTATACTTATCACCGAAGAAAGATAAGAATGTACAAGTCTCTTGTACAAAATATTGTTCTCTTTTTTACCCATGAAACGAAAGTATTGGAACTTCAAAGATAATTAAAACAAATTATCTAAAAAATTTTTCGTACCTTTGTACTGCTTAATATAAACTACTATACAAATGAAAGAACCTAAAAGAGTCTTATTCGTAAATTCCGAAATATTCCCATATTTACCGGAATCCGAGATATCACTTATCGGCCGATATCTTCCGCAATGCATACAAGAGAGCGGGAAAGAGATTCGTTCTTTTATGCCACGCTACGGATGCATAAACGAGAGACGCAATCAGCTTCACGAAGTTATCCGTCTTTCAGGGATGAACATTGTCGTCAATGACATCGACAGGCCATTGGTCATCAAAGTGTCATCCATCTCCGCTGCAAGGATGCAAGTCTATTTCATAGATAATGAAGACTACTTCCACAGAAAATTCATCTATAGCAATGCAGATGGTTTATATTTTGAAGACAATGACGAAAGGGCAGCATTCTTCGCAAGAGGAATTCTGGAAACTGTCAAGAAACTCAGATGGAAACCCGATGTAATCCATTGTCAGGGCTGGATTTCCCACCTTCTCCCCTTATATCTGAAGAAGGTTTACAAAGAGGATCCTTTGTTCTCTGACAGCAAGGTTATCGTCTCTCTATACAACGAACACACCGACCAGAAATTCAGTCAGGACATTAAAGACAAGATTATAGTAAACGGCATCAGGACAAAGGATATGGATGCACTTGCTGCGCCTGATGGCATAAATCTTGCTAAACTTGCCATCCAGTATTCTGACGGTGTCGTTATCGGAGAAGAGAATCTCAATGCTGAACTTTTGGATTTCACAGCAAAGAGAGGTGTTCCCACAATGGATTACTGCAAGTTCGACCAGACACAGCCTGAATGCATAGAGAAGTACAACAATTTTTACGATCTTATTATTGGACCAGACAATGTTGAGTAGAAGGCTTTTTATTATTGCAGCACTCTTTACATCTGCTATTCTATATACAACCTCCTGTATTGAAGTAAACAAATCTCTCGGCGACCAGTTTCTGCCAGACGATTTTGTTTTGAGAATTGATACCGCACAATTTGATATTCCGGTCTCTACAGCTACACTCGACAGCATACAGGGTTTCTCATCCAATTATATAATGTTCGGATACATCAATGATGAAAAATTCGGATACACAAAATGCTCCGGAGCCTCACTCATTGCCCCATATACAGACTCCACATATCTCGGAATAAATCCAAAAGTAAAATCCATATATCTGCAATTCAGCATTGACTCTGTCTTTGCACTTAAAGATGAGCAAAAATATATCCCTCAAAACATATCGATACACAAACTGATCAGACCTCTTGATTCGACAAAAGTATTCAACACATCGTTGTCAGAACTTGACTACGATCCAACCCCCATACATGTCGGATCTCCTGTATTCTTTGGAGATGACTCCTTGAAAATTCACTTGACAAAAGAGTTCGGTCAGGAACTTCTTGCCACAACTGTCTCTGAATTTGACAGCACAGCACTGTTCAGAGAGAGGATCAAAGGTTTCTACATCACTACTGACGAACCAGAAGTTGGTGTGAATGAGGGGAGAATAAACTACTTGCCAATCAATGCATCAACTATTTACATAGAGTATCTTCTGACCGATCCCAAAAGGGGTTTCTATAACAAAGACACAACAATAACCTTCCTCTTCGGATACAACTACGCCGTCAATTCCATCAAGACTTCATCAAAACATCTTCTGTCTGAATCTACAGAAGAGAAGTTGTACATTGAATCACTTGACGGCATCAAACCCTATATAAAAGCAGAAGATCTGAAGAAGATTCTCGATGACTGGATGAGGGATAGAGGCTTGTCAAAAGAGAACCTCCTTATCGCCAGGGCTGCATTTGAATTTCCATTTGAGATGACATCAAAAGATAATCTTGAGATTTCAAGATACTATCCGAAGCAAATATATCCTTGTGTAAAATCGTCCGATGCAAACTCAAGCGATTTCCACTTCCTTTCACCGTTACCGGAGATCTACACAAATTCATATGTAGGTGAAATCAACCGCTCCAGCAAGTCATATATCTGCGATGTCACAAACTACATCCAGAAGATTGTCAAGAACGATTCTTTTACCGAATATGACAATGTATATATCTCTCCAATCCTGTCATACATCGACTCTGATGAAAGCCAGTATTACGGATTTGACAATCAGAACTACAAAAGGGGATTTTTGAATGGTACCGGAGCTGAAAGAAAACCAACTCTTAAAATCACCTACTCTATTTTCAATCAGTAATTTTCTTGAATACCAGACAGGTATTCTGTCCACCAAATCCGAAGGAGTTGCTTATAGCGACCCTTACATCTCTCTTTTGTGCCTTATTCAGCGTAAGATTCAACTTAGGGTCTATCTGAGGATCAGGTGTTGAGAAATTGATGGTGGGTGGAATCGTTCCGGAATCAATGGCATGGATACAAGCCAACGCCTCAACAGCACCGGCTGCACCAAGAAGATGCCCGTGCATCGATTTGGTAGAGCTGATGTTTAATTTATATGCACTCTCCCCAAAAACAGTTTTGATAGCGGTAAGTTCCGCAATATCTCCAAGATGAGTTGATGTACCATGGACATTTATATAATCTACCTCTTCCGGTGACAACAAAGAATCATCAAGCGCCATCTTCATAGCTCTTGCCGCCCCTTTTCCCTCGGGATGAGGTGCTGTAATATGATATGAATCTGAGTTCATACCCGATCCTGCAAACTCTGCATAAATCTTCGCGCCCCTCGCCACTGCATGGTCATAATCCTCAAGGATAAGTATTCCTGCACCCTCACCCATTACAAATCCATCCCTGTTTGCATCAAAAGGTTTTGATGCCTGCTGAATGTTTTCGTTTTGAGTTGAAAGGGCTCTCGCTGAATTAAACCCGCCCACTGCAGCTATCGATATGGCGGCCTCCGCCCCCCCTGTCAGAATCATATCGGCTTTACCCAGTTTGATAAGGTCTGCCGCCTGTATTATCGCATGTGACGAAGATGCACATGCGGAACTTACAGAGAAGTTTGGCCCTGTGAACCCATATTTTATGGAGATCCATCCTGGGGCTATATTGGTGATGATTTTTGTAATATAGAAAGGACTAAAGCGAGGTGTACCATCACCTCTGCTATAGTCCTCCATTTCCTGGCATAGGGTCTCGATACCTCCTATACCTGTTCCCAAAACTACGCCGACTCTACTTTTATCTATAGAGTCAAGATCCATTCCTGAATCGGAAACCGCCTGATATGCAGATGCGATTGCATACTGAGAAAATCTATCAAGCTTTCTTGCCTCTTTATAGTCGATCCCGTAATCCTGAGGATTAAAATCTTTTACTTGACAAGCAAATCTTGTCTTGAACTTAGAGACATCGAATCTATCAATTAAGGTAACGCCGTTAACCCCATTATCAAGGTTTGAAAAAAACTCTTGAACATTGTTGCCCAAAGGGTTAATGGTCCCGATACCTGTAACGACAACTCGTCTCTGAGACATTTTATACTTATTTCAATCTTTCTTCGATGTAAGAAACAGCATCACCTACTGTTGAGATGTGCTCTGCTGCATCATCTGGAATAGTAATATTGAATGCTTTTTCAAACTCCATAATAAGTTCTACAGTATCAAGAGAATCAGCACCAAGATCATTGGTAAAGTTAGCTGTAGGAACAACTTCGCTTTCGTCAACGCCTAGTTTGTCAACAATGATAGCTTTTACTTTAGAAGCAATTTCTGCCATGGTTTAAAATTTTAGTTAATAAATACGTTTTATTTAATACAATTAAGTCGCAAAGTAAAGAAAATTTTTCCTAAAAATGAAATTTTAGTTTTCCGGAGCGAACATCGGATCCCAAGGGGGGAGCATTACAGGCTTCATCTTCAAAAGATCCAGAATTTTGGCTGGAACATATTTCTTGTCCACTACAAGTCTGAACATATACTCATCAAACCATTTGTCTGTCATGATAAGATGACCTTTATACCCTGTCATACCCCATGAGTTCTCAACCATCCATTTCTTTGGTTTTCCATCCTCATCCAAATCGACAGCCATAAGTGTCATAGCGTGAGAAGATCCGCTCGCACCGGTCAGGATTCTCTCCCTCTTGTCCATACCAAAAGAGGTTCCCATCAGAGAGCCGTAATCGTAATAATCAACATCGAGGATACCTCTCTCTCTATTGTAGAATTTCCCCACATCACAAGAGAAATACATCATTGTACTATCTTTAATAGAGGCTATCGCCATCTCCTTGATATCTTCTATAGGCAGATTTATATAAATCCAGTTTTCTCCATCATACTGGTGACGATCATACTCAATTTCATATACCTTATAATACTCCCTTGTGGGGTCATTCATCAACAACACATAACTGTTTATAAGATCCTTGCCGATATATTCGTCGTAGAATGATTTAGGGGTATATCTCTTTGTGCTTACAGGTTTGCCCGACGCATCATACATTGTCCATGTAAACTCTGTAGGAGGCTCGCCAAGATTCAGAACAAGAAATCTGTAAACAAATGCCAACATCTCCATCTTGCGACCCTTCAATACCTCTGCCGAACCCTTCATCTCTCTAAGTTCCAGACCAAACTCCTTGAGTTTCAGATTGAGCAGCATAGACATTCTGGATGTATTGTCACTTGAATAGGTCTCTGGCATCACCTCTTTAGGGACAAGTCCGTATTTCATGATCAGGTCAGATACACCGGTAAACTGTCCCCCATCGCCAAGCGCATGCTTGAAGAGCCACTCAACTTTTCTGTCATCTGCAGGGAGCTTGCGGGTATCAATGATCCCTTGAAGAAAAAGATTTGACTTCTCAAGCTGATCCCAGAAGAAGTTGTAATTCTGTGAAAACTCAAATGGACCCAGATTATACTTTTCAATCATCTCCGCCCTCAATACATTCATTCCGGTAAAGAGCCAGCATCTTCCGCTTGACTGCTGGTCAGTTATCCCTTTAGATGGAACCTTATGTGAAAAGTAGGTGTCAATATTAGCCTGGCTATCAAGATTGATTGCCAGCTTGTTAATATCATTTCTGCTGATTGCGTTTCTCAAGGCAACCTCCTCAGGGGTCCCTTTATATCCCTCCTTGATTTTTGAAAGATCCTCAGATGTGATTCCACCCTGGGCAAACACCAAAAGGCTCAGACAAAAAAGAGAAAATGCTGTAAATACTCTTCTCATAACATATAATATTTGATTTGCAGACAAATATATAAATTTAATCCAAAAGAATCACTTCAGCCCTGCAATATAATGGGCCAAAGCAGCGGGTATATCTATCCCTCCGATTAAAGATGCTGTCCGGAATCCCGCATTTCCATTTACCTCACATACAAGATACTCACACCACTCTCCGCCACCAAACAGGATATCCACCCCGGCAAACTCCAGGCCAAGCGCTCTGGAAGCATTTACCGCAAGTTCTGCCACTTTATCATCAAGTTCAATATCTTTTACACCTCCACCCTGGGCAAAATTGGATTTGAAGGAGCCGGGATTATACCTCAAGGTGTGTCCTGCCACCTCTCCACCGACAACCCACACCCTTATATCTCTCCCTCTGCTTGTAGAAATATACTCCTGAAACATTGGAACAGCCCCCTCATTTATCAATTCCGATGATTGGCAGAAATCCTTTGCTACTCTGTAATCTTCCTCATTCTCAAGCAAGAAAACCTCCTCCCCTTTTGACCCCATAGAGAGTTTCATTATAATGCACTTCCTGTTGAAATCGTTTGACAGCTCTTTCCACTCCGGATACTGCATAGGGTATAGGAAAGTTTTCGGAGTAGGAATATTACATTTTTCAAGAACTCTCCCTGTAGCCACCTTGTCCCTGCACAACTCCATTGACGATGTGCTGTTTATTACCTTTACCCCTTCTGTTTCAAAAAATCTTGAAATTCTCGAATTATACCCCCTCATTACAACTACATCAGGTAGTACCTTCTTTGATAAGCAGTCCGATTCTCCACACTTATCCCAGAAGAAAAACTCGGTTTCAAGTCCGAACTTTCCGAAACTCTCGCCAAACCATCCGAAAGCATTAGAGTCTCTCGGGGTGGTATCAGGATAAATGAACCATACTTTTTTCATCATAAAATGCTACATTTGCACCATGGAACAGATTGAACGCAGAAAAATTGTTTTGGACAAACTCCAGGAGTGGGGTTTTGATTTCAAAATGTATGAACACCCGCCACTCCCCACTATAGAACTTGCCCTTGACTATTGGACAGAGTGCTGCAAAGAGGAGGATGCCCTACATTGCAAAAACTTGTTTTTCAGAAACCACAAGGGTAACAAACACTATCTGGTGATTTTCGAGTGTCATAAAACACTCCCCATCCACGATCTTGAGAAAGTTCTCCACCAAGGCAAGCTCTCTTTCGCATCACCCGAAAGGATGGAGAGATGCTTGGGGACAACACCTGGCTCTGTATCACTATTCGGTCTGATCAATGATCCGGAAAAGAAAGTAAAACTGTTCCTTGACAAAGACCTCATAGATGCAGGGCATATCAGTTTTCACCCCAATGACAATACAGCCACCATTGTTATCCCCAACTCCGATCTCCGCAGGTTTCTGGAACTCTGGGGCGGAGAGTGGGAGCTGATTGATCTGGACAATATCTGTTAATTACCTTTTAAGGTGTTTTTTCAACCCTTCGGCCATCCTCAGGAAACCGAGATCTGTAAGATGTGCTGCATCCACTGAGTGCTCGTCATCTTCTCCCACAAGGCCGTCTGCAGGTATATATCTAATATTCTTGTATCCCTCTTTGCGCAGCCTCTTGTAAAGTTCCCCCCACAACTGGTTCTTCTCTACAAGATCGTTGTCGGTCCTTTTATTTACAAGTCTGTCTGGGAAGTTTATATTCTCCACCATGTAGATGGTCACATCGGGACGTGAAGCAGCAAGTGTGGAGATAAAATAGTAGCCAGAATCACGGATTATCTGCTGTGTACAGTTTGGAAGGCAGTCGATGACATATTTCTCTGCATCTACCCTCTTGATAGCCTCTACCATCGATTTGTCCATACGTGCGTTACCACTGAATCCAAGATTGATAGTCTGACAGTCAAACCATCTGCCAAGTATACTTGTATAAATCATACCTGGACGCGAAGCGCACCCACCTTGTGTAATGCTTGTTCCGTAAAACAGGATAGGCTTGCGACTTGTAAATTTCTCCACTTTCGGAGCAGATACGGTAGCTGTAGAATCGACACCAATCTCCAGTTTTACTACGCCGTCATACAATGGCAGATATGCCAGATACTCCCTCTGCGAACCGTCACCATTTCTAAAGAAAATATTGCGTGACTCTTTTCCATTAGGTTGGACAGTCCCTACAAATCTCCACTCCCCTTTCTCAAGGGTATAAAGATCTATACCCCTGATACCAGTTCCAGGCATGTGGTTCATGTGGAAATTGTTCAACAGAGTCCACTGGGCTCCCATACATTTGGCATTTGAACTAAATCTGATCGCCAGACCTGCAGAGTTGAGACCAAGATCCCATACCGCCTTTCTGATCTGATCCTTCATATCTGCCGGGAGACGTGAATAGGTCATCTCTGTATTATCATAACCCTGATTGATCAGCAGGGCAAATTCCTGAGCATCTGTATATTTAAGTTCCGATGCTTTTTGTGCAAAAGAAGCCTGCAATGAGAGGGCTACTAAAGCAACAACCACAAAAATTCTTCTAATCATAGCTATAATTTGATTTGTTATATTTCTCTCCATTCTATCTCAATCCCTTTTCTCTCCATCCCTCTGAACCAGGTCATCTGCCGTTTTGCAAACTGATGGATAGCTATCCTGAGTTTGTCAACCATCTCCTGATAAGAGAGCTCTCCGATGAGATATTGTGTCACAAACTTATATTCCAGCCCATAATAGAGGAGATTTTCTGCAGGAACACCTCTATCAAGAAGCCCCCGTACCTCCTCCACCATCCCCTCCTTCAGACGGGCATCCAGTCTTGCATCAATCCTCGCATTACGAACCTCCCTGCTCACCGAAACACCCACATATTTAACCTCAGAGGTGTCAAACGGGAGTGTAATATCAGGAGAGACAAAATCGGGGTGCTCATCCTGATAAATCGCTATTTCAAGGGCCCTTATCAACCTCTGTTTTGTATCATAATCAGTAGTATTGTGGAGCGATTTATAGGTGGCGAGTTTTGCCACAAGGGTCTCCATATCCTCTTTTTCAAGTTCCGAACGGAGTTGCGGATTCTGAGGCACATCCTGAAGTTTGTAGTCCCTTGTCGCAGCTTCGATATACAAACCTGACCCTCCACACAAGATTGGGAACTTTCCCCTGGCGACAATATCATTGTAAACCCTTATAAAATCCTTCCTGTATCTGAAGATATCATACTTCTCCCCCGCATCAAGGATATCTATCAGATGGTATGGTATCTCCTGGTATTCCTCCAGATCCTTTCCTGTCCCTATATCCATTCCACGATAGACCTGTCTGGAGTCAGCAGAAATGATCTCTCCATTCATCTGGCGGGCAAGTTTTACCGCATATTTGGTTTTCCCCGAAGCCGTAGGGCCAAGTACACATAAGAGTTTCATATCACAAAGATAAAAATATTGGCAATCTTTTTGTAATTTTGCCCGGTATGGCAAGAACAAAAAGTGACATAAACATAAAAAACAAGAAGGCATCTTTTGAATATGAGTTCATAGAGACCTACACTGCCGGGATTGTCCTTAGCGGAACAGAGATAAAATCGATCCGTTCAGGTAAAGCCTCCCTACCCGACAGTTACTGTTATTTCGTAGGCAACGAACTCTTTGTCAAAAATATGCATGTAGCAGACTATTGGTGGGGCAGTTTCAATAAACACGACCCTAAGAGGGACAGGAAACTCCTTCTCACCAAAAGGGAGCTTCGCAAACTCAAAAGAGCCTCTCAAGAGAAAGGGATGACAATAGTCACAGTGAGACTGTTCATCGCAGAGAATGGATTTGCCAAACTTGTGATCGCCCTTGCAAGGGGAAAGAAAGAGTATGACAAACGCCAATCCATAAAAGAGAAGGATCAGCGTCGCGAATTTGAAAGGGGAGAGTATTGATTCCCCTTTTTCTATTTACATACCATAATATCGAGAATCATATTATCGGTACTCTGCATCCCCTTTGATCCGATTGTCCCGAGATTCTTGATTGTCTTCTCCACATCCTCATCTATAATGCCATCGTTGGACGAAATGCAGATGTTTTCCAGGGCAAGAATTGCAGACTGGACAGATGAGGATACCCCTGAAGCAACTTTCAAAGCACACCCCACTTTAGCTCCGTCACACACCATTCCGGTGATATTTCCTACCATATTCTTGATTGCATACTTCACCTGCTCCACACTCCCCCCTTTAAGCATGACAATTCCGCAAGATGAGCCTGCAGAAGCGATTACACAACCACACAGAGCAGAGAGTTTTCCAAGATAACCTTTAATATGAATAGCAATAAGGTTACTCAACACAAGAGCCCTTGCAAGCTCTTCATCACTTGAACCAAGTTCTCCGGCTGCTGCCACAACCGGCATCGAGACAGTTATTCCCTGGTTTCCACTCCCCGAATTTGACATGGCAGGGAGAGTGCATCCCGCCATCCTTGCATCTGAAGCTGCGGCTGTAAGTGCCATACATGCATTCATCAGCCCCTCTCCAAAAATCCCCTTATTGCGGCTATCAAGCAAAGTTCTCCCCACCTGGAGACCATAAGGATGCTTGAGTCCCTCTTGAGCCAAAGCCATATTCATACGTGCCCCTTCAAGGATAAATGAGATCTCATCGAATGGTGTATTCTTTGCAAAATCGTATATCTTATCCACTGAGAGATTATAGTCAAGTGTCCCTTTGCTATTTGCCACGCCACTTTGGGAATTTCCCATATTACTCTGAAGATCAAGCAACACCTCAGAATCCCCTTTCACAAACACAATCGAATCGTGATTATCTGCTATCACAACTTTTGAAGAGTGTTTGCCACATACAGAAGCACACACCACCTCCACATACAGCTTCTTGTCTGTATCGGCAAGAGAGATTGAAACTTTTTTCTGGCGGACAAACTCCTTAGCCATATTTACATCCTCCTGGGTCAAATCTTTAAGAACCTCCAGGCCGTATTCAGACTTGCCGCAAAAACAGGCCAGAGCTGTTGCAATATGTAACCCTACCATCCCTGTTCCTGGGATACCTACCCCCATCCCATTTTTGAGGATATTTCCACTCACTTTCACCTCGACACTGCAAAGTTCACCACCGAAATCACGGAGTGTCTCACACCCTTTTGCCACAGCCAGAGCGACAGCAATAGGCTCAGTACATCCCAATGCAGGTTTTACCTCTTTTTGGATAAGTTCTATAAAATCTTTCATAGTATTATTTTTTGCTTGCAGAGTGCACATTGCTTAAATCCACCTTTTTGTTCTGGGCAGGTCTGAGGTGTTTTGGAACCTCCCTGTCTGGATAAGAAGATTTTCCTTTCCTGATGGAATATATCAGGATAACTATCCCGGCGACAATGAACGGGATACTCAATATCTGCCCCATATTTATCGCCAAGCCCTCTTCAAAAGCCTCCTGTGGCTCTTTTACAAACTCTATCAGGAACCTCATCCCGAATAAGATGATGAAAAAGATTCCAAAGAATGAACCCCTCTTCATCTTGTCAAGTCTCTTGTAATAGAGCCAGAGCAACACAAGACCTAAAAGGAAATAACTCAAAGCCTCATAGAGTTGTGTAGGGTGTTTTGGAACTGTTTCCCCCCTCAACACAAAGACAAATCCCCAAGGGAGATCTGTAGGATTTCCATATATTTCCGAGTTGCACAAATTTCCCAGTCTGATAAGACACCCTGCAAAACAGGTAGCAATAACCACTCGGTCCACTACCCACAAAAAATCGAACCCGTTCTTCTTTCCATACTTGTGGCAATACCACCATAAAGCCAGAATACATCCGATTGCACCACCGTGAGAGGCAAGTCCCCCCTCCCACACCATCAGAATCTTGTGTGGATGGGTGAAATAGTATGTGAAGTCATAAAAAAGACAATGGCCCAGACGTGCCCCCACAAGGGTACCGATGAACAAAGCATACAAAAGTGGTTCAAGGAGTTCCAACGGCATTCCTTCCCTTTTATAGAAATTTCTGACAATATAATAACCGATAGGGAAGAGTCCTGAGACAAACAAAATGGAATAATACCTGATCTCCAAAGGACCCAGACTGAACATCACAGGATTAAGATCCCAAATTACAGACAAAAGATTCATCATTATTCTATCTCTCCAAACGGGTGAAGACACTCAACGGAAGAGAGCGTCCGAAATTATCATTAAGCATCAGCTCACCGGAGATACGTTTTCCGCCATCTCCGAAAGCACATTTGACCAAAGTATCTGCAAGCATAGCCGAATATCCGTTGGAATAGAGATTCAGCACCATAAAACTATCCTCAGGGGCAAGAATCTTGCTGCAATTCTGCAAAAGTTCGAACAGACACTCATCAAGTTTCCATTTCTCCCCATCAGGACCATGACCGTAAGCCGGGGGGTCAAGGATAAGACCATTGTAGGTATTGCCCCGTTTTGCCTCCCTCTTGACAAACTTCAACGCATCCTCAACCACCCATCTGATATTGTCAAGTTTCGAGAACTCCATATTTCCCCTTGCCCAGGTAACTACCTGCCTCACCGAGTCAAGATGGGTAACATCTGCCCCTGCACACTTTGCTGCGAGCGAAGCGGCACCGGTATAGGCAAACAAGTTCAGAACTTTAGGTGGTTTCTCCTTAAAACTCTCTTGTGATTTTAGCCTGCAAACCTGCTGATGGATATACTCCCAGTTTGGAGCCTGTTCAGGGAAAACGCCCACATGTTTGAACGAGGTGAGACCGAGTCTCAATTTGAAGGATGGCCCCCCATTATACCCTATCATCCACTGCTCAGGCATCTTTTTCAACATGTTCCATGTCCCGCTATCCTCTTTCCCTGCCTTGCCGAAACCTGCCCCTGTTGTGAAACGGGTATGTGCCCTTGAATTCCACTCCTTATCACTCAATGCCTTATCCCAAAGAGCTTTAGGCTCGGGACGTGCTAGTACAAACGAACCGAATCTCTCCAATTTCTCAAAATTACCGGAGTCGATAAGTTCGTAATCTTTCCAATTAGTTGATGGTGCTTGTAGTATCATATTTTCAATCAAGGTTCAAAGATATATTTTTTTTAGTACTTTTGCACCGAATAATATAGACAATAAATAAAATAGAAAGAATATGCAGAACATTAGCACTTACAACTTCGCAGGCAAAAAAGCCATTGTGAGAGTTGATTTCAATGTCCCATTGAATGAAAAATTTGAAATTACCGACGACACCCGTATCCGCGCAGCAATCCCAACTTTGAAAAAAGTTCTTGCAGGGGGCGGATCTCTAATCATAATGTCTCACCTCGGAAGGCCAAAAGGGGTAACCGACAAATTCTCTCTGAAACACATTATCTACAGAGTAGAAGAACTTCTTGGGGTAAAACTCCAGTTCGCTGACGATTGCCAGAAAGCTCAGGAGCAGGCTGCAGCCTTGAAACCAGGGGAGGTTCTGCTTCTTGAAAACCTCCGTTTCTATGCTGAAGAAGAGGGCAAGCCAAGAGGCCTTGCAGAGGATGCAACCGATGAAGAGAAGAAAGCGGCAAAAGCAGCCGTAAAAGAGAGCCAGAAAGAGTTCACAAAGACTTTGGCTTCATACGCAGACTGCTACATCAACGACGCTTTCGGTACTGCACACAGAGCACACGCATCTACAGCTCTGATCGCAAAATACTTCCCTGAGGACAAGATGTTCGGTTATGTAATGGAGGGTGAGATCAAGGCGATTGACAAAGTTCTCGGCAACCCTGAAAGACCCCTTACTGCTATTTTGGGCGGTGCAAAAGTATCTTCAAAAATCGGAATCATCGAACACCTTCTTGACCTTGTGGACAACATGATTATCGGAGGTGGTATGGCTTACACATTCAAAAAAGCTCAAGGTGGCAAAATCGGCAAATCACTTTGTGAAGATGACCAGCAGGAACTCGCTTTGAGAATTCTTGATACAGCAGCAAAGAAGGGGGTCAAAATCCTTCTCCCTACAGAAGTTGTGGCAGCAGACGCATTCAGCAATGATGCCAACACCGTAGTTTGTCCTGCAAACAATATTCCTGACGAATATGAGGGTATGGATGCTGCTCCATCAAGCGTTGAAGGATGGAAAGAGGTTCTTCTCAATTCAAAAACTATCCTCTGGAATGGACCTGTAGGGGCATTTGAGATGCCAAACTTCGCAAAAGGGACCAACGCTATCGCACAAATTCTCAAAGAGGCTACCGAGAAAGGTGCATTTACCCTTGTAGGTGGTGGAGACTCTGTTGCAGCTGTAACACAAATGGGATATTCTGACAAGGTAAGTTATGTATCTACCGGCGGTGGTGCAATGCTTGAGTACCTTGAAGGAATTGAACTTCCAGGAATAAAAGCTATTCGCGAATAATCGCGGGTAGCTTTTACCTTTTTAACAGACAAATACACAATAAAACCTAACACCTATGATCAAAGAACAACTAGAGAGTTTGAACTCGATTACCATCAATTTCGGAAGCAACGGAATGTTGATTGTCAACATAATGTTGGCCTTCATCATGTTTGGTGTTGCACTTGGAATCAAACTTGATACCTTCAAAACTGTATTCAAAAAACCGAAATCACTTATAGTTGGTGTCCTTCTTCAGTGGGTCGGATTACCAGCCCTCACCTTTCTCGTTGCTATGGCATTGAACCACTGGATTACCCCTATGGTTGCTTTGGGAATGATTCTGGTAGCTTGCTGTCCTGGTGGCAACATCTCCAATTTCATGTCTTCTTATGCCAAGGGAAATGTGGAACTCTCTGTCAGCATGACCGCGATTACCACCGCGTTTGCGACTGTTGTTACCCCTTTCAATTTCTACATCTGGGGAAATTTATACTATAAATTCATCAGTGCAACCGGAGAGGTTCCTGAACTCGTCATTCCGTTCCTCTCAATGTTTGAACAGGTGCTTCTACTATTGGGGATCCCTATAGTTTTGGGAATGTTGTGTGCCCACTATCTTCCGAAGTTGACTGCAAAAATCACCAAACCGCTGCAAACCCTCTCTCTGGTATTCTTCCTGATAATGGTGGCAGCTTCATTTGCACAAAACTTCCAATTGTTCATAGACAACATTATATTCATCTTCTTTATTGTCCTTATCCATAACGCTTGCGCTTTAGGATTGGGTTTTACCGGGGCAACTCTTTTCAAACTCCCAGCCCTTGACCGCAGATCCCTCACTATTGAGGTGGGCATCCAAAACTCGGGACTTGGACTTGTATTGCTCTTCAACCCCGCTATCTTCCCTCCTGAGATATGGAGCGGATCTTACGGAGGCATGCTCTTTGTCACCGCATGGTGGGGAGTATGGCATATAATTTCCGGACTAACTGTAGCAACAATATTTAGAAGGAGTAAGATCAATGGCTAAGAAACGAGTGAGAAAAATACAGGAACCTGACAAACTCTACTCTTTCCTCCGACCTATAGTTGACAACTGTCTCAGAAGGTCTTTCAAAGAGATAAAATATGTCGGTCTTGAAAAGATACCTCAAGATGGAGCGGTAATTATCGCCCCAAACCACACCAATGCACTTATGGATGCATTGGTTGTCCTTAATTACGACAGGAAACCTAAGGTTTTTATTGCACGTGCAGACATTTTCAAGACTCCAATTTTCGCAAAGGCTCTGAAATTCTTGAAGATTATGCCTATGATGCGTATCAGGGATGGGGTTTCTGAGGTAAAAAAGAATGACGACACTATAAAGAAGTCTGTCGATGTGCTTCTTGACAAAGTGCCGTTCTGTATCCTTCCAGAAGGGAGACACAGGGCACAGCACTCACTACTCCCTTTGGGCAAAGGTATTTTCCGGGTAGCACTTCAGACTCAGGAATTGCTCGACAGCAAGACACCTCTATATATTGTCCCATTCGGCATTGAATACGGAAACTTCTACCGGTTCCGTTCAACAGTCCTTGTCCAGGTGGGTGATCCTATAGATGTGAGGGATTGTCTTAATGGAAGAGGTCCCGATGCATACCCATTCGTAATGAACGAGATGAAGGAACTTCTTTCCAACAAGATGAAAGAGGTCATTCTATATATCCCGGATGATGAATACTACGAAGCAACATACGAATTGTGTGCTATCATGAACAACTCACCTGAGGATCTTGAATCCAAATTCAAAACCAACAAGGAGACCGTTGCCCATATTCAGGAAATCAGGGAAAAACAACCCGAAAAGGGGGAAAAACTCCTCTCTCTTGCAGACAAGGTATCCAAGATGAGACAGAAGAGCAAGATCTCACTCAACTCTGTAGTTATGAGATTCCCCTTCTGGTCAAGACTTATCAAGACCCTAATTCTCCTTGTTACCCTTCCCCTTGTCCTTGCATCTGCAGTTACATTCGTCCCTATCATGATCCTCTCCGGCATTGTGTTGAAGAAGATCAAAGACAGAGCATTCCACAACTCCATCAGGTATATTTTCCACCTTGTTGTATGGCCTCTGTTGGTATTGATCTATACTATAGTCTTCTTCTGTACCCTCCCTTGGGAGTTTGCATTGGCAGCATCTCTCATCACCATCCCCGCCAACATCATAGCGATGGATGCCTACAAACTTGCCAGAATTCTTGTCTCTGACATAAAACTTATGTTCAACAAGAAATTGAGAAAATCGATTGAAGAGCTTAGAAACCTCTACAAACAGACACTATAGATTTATGAAAAAACTTCTTCTTTCCACACTTCTGATACTATGTGCCTCGGTTGTTAATGGCCAGAAAAAAGATATCATCAAGACCGGCATCAACTTGGGTCCGCTCCCCGTTGTCGCTTTCGACGCAGACAAAGGATTCCAGGCTGGTGCATTGCTGAACATATACGATTTCGGAGACGGTTCCACATATCCGAACCCACGCCAGCAATGGTACATGGAGGCCTCTTTCTTCACCAAAGGATCTCAGTTGTATGCCTTTACATACGACACCAAAAGCCTTATTCCTGGGGTAAGATTCTCCACCGGAGGAAACCTTGTCATTGACAAGGCACTTGACTTTTATGGATTCAACGGATACCAGTCATACTACGACTACGAAAAGGTGGCAACCGGCAAAAATGATCCTAACCAATATCTGTACAGTCCATTTTACAGAACTGCCCGTACAAGCCTGATTCTGAAGGCAGACTTCACAGGTAATATCGTCAAGAACAAATTCTATTGGGAAGCTGGTTACCTTTTCAGCTATTTCAAACAAGGTGCTATAGACAGGGCAAAGGTGAACAAGGGGAAAGACCCGAACAAAATGTTCCCCGACGATGTCGAAACCCTCTACGAGCTTTACCGCAAATGGGGTATCATCTCCGATGCAGAGGATGGTGGTGGAATCAACAGTGCCATCAGGCTCGGTCTGATGTACGACACCAGGGATGTTGAAAATGCCCCCAACAAAGGTATATGGTTGGAAGGTCACACAATCCTTGCTCCAAAATGGCTCGGGACCAAAAACCCTTACTACAGATACAGCATCACCATGCGACAATATATCCCCCTTGTGATGAAAAAACTCACTTTGGCATACCGTTTGAGTTATCAGGGGACAATAGGGGATAAAGCGCCATTCTATGTCCTTCCATACTACTCAATTTTTGGGGCGACATATGACAGGGACGGAATGGGTGGATACCGTACAGTCAGAGGTGTAATGCGCAACAGAGTTCAGGCACTTGACGTGGGATTCTACAACGCTGAACTCCGTTGGAGATTTGTTGACTTCCAGCTCTTCAAACAAAATATAGCATTCTCCATCACTGCATTCAGTGACGGTGCCATAGCTACAAGAGGATACAATATGGATTTCAAAGGTGAAGAGAAATACCGGGCTGAATATGATGCATATATGGCTCAAGGGAGCAAAGAGAAACTCCACGCCACTGCAGGTGCAGGATTGAGATTCATAATGAACGAAAACTTTATTGTCGCATTTGAATACGGCAAACCATTCAATAAACAAGACGGAAACGGAGCCTTCTATATCAACATAGGCTACCTTTTCTAATATTTAAAAAGTATAAAAATAATGGATACACTACAGGCTCCAGAAAATGGAAAATCACCACTAAAAGGGATAGTAATTGCACTCTCTGCCGTTGCTGTTGTCCTTTTGGGAATTCTTATCTACATCTGGGTAGACCGCAATGCCCTGATTGATGATTTGACTATAGAAAAAGACCAGTTGACCGAACAGCTTGGCGATTTGCAAAGAGACTACTCTACCTTGTCATCAAACAATGACAGTCTGAATGTTGAACTTGCAAGGGAGAGGGAAAAAGTTGAACAACTCATCGAGAGGGTAAAAAAGACCGAAGCTACCAACAGAGCCAAAATCAGACAATATGAGAAGGAGCTCGGTACTCTCCGCTCTATCATGAAACACTACATTGTTCAGATAGACTCTCTCAACACCCTCAATATCGCCCTTCGTAAAGATGCTGCTCTTGCACGTGAACAAGCCAAGAAGTCTAAAGAGAAATATGACCAGTTGAGCAAGACAACCAATGAATACGCCAAACAGATTGAAAAAGGTGCTGTCATCAAAGGTCGTGGCGTCATGATGACTGCAATAAATGCCTCAAACAAAGAGACCGACAGGAGTTCCCGCGTCGAGAAACTCAAAACCTGTCTCAATCTTGTCGAAAACACATTGGCCAAGAAAGGGCTGAGAAAAGTATATATAAGGGTCAAGGGTCCTGATGGAATCCTGATGACAGGAGACCAGCAACAGGTATTCGTATCGGCAGGTGAACAGATGATCTACTCTGCTTCACGCGAAGTTGACTACCAGGGATCAGAGGTTGAAGTTTGCATCTATTTTGATAATGGTGGACAACCATTTGTAAAGGGTGTATACACCGTAGACGCATACACCGAAGAGGACAAACTCGGCTCTGCTGACATGTTATTGAAATAAACACTGATATGTCGGGGATCTACATACATATCCCTTTCTGCTCCTCATTCTGCATCTACTGCGATTTCTATTCAGTGACAGAGTGCAACAAAAAAGGGGAGTATCTGAAAGCCTTGAAAAAAGAGATTCTCCGGCGTAAAGATGAATTGAAGGAGTCTCCCCAGACCTTATATATAGGTGGGGGGACTCCATCTTTATTATCTGCAAAAGAGCTTGTAGATCTCTCATCGACATTAAGAGAGGCCTTTTTTGACCGCCCCCCCGCAGAATTTACGGTAGAGGTAAATCCGGATGACATAACACCCCAATTTGCAGATGCTATGAAAGAGGCACAAGTTACAAGGGTGAGTATGGGGGTGCAGTCATTCAATGATGACTCACTTAAGTGGATGAGACGCAGGCATACATGTGCTGGGGCAAAAAAAGGATTTCAGACCCTTCGTGAGAGTGGATTTGACAACATCTCACTGGACCTTATTTTCGGATACAGACACGACACTGCCTCTGACAAGGAGCTGCTTGCCAGATGGAAAAAGGATCTCGAAGAGATTGTTTCTCTCCTCCCTGAACACATCTCCTCATACCAGATGAGTATTGAGCCTGGAAGCCTTCTGGCACAATCGGGCAAATATCAAGAGCCCTCACAGGAGATTTGTGAAGAGGAGTATAAGATGCTTCAGAACATTCTGGAAGAAAGTGGCTATGAACAATATGAAATTTCCAACTTTGCACTGCCCGGATACAGATCAAAGCATAACAGCTCATACTGGGAGAGGGTTCCATATCTCGGTTTAGGAGCTGCAGCCCACTCTTTTAATGGGGAGAACAGAAGCTGGAATCCCGAAGATATACACCAATATATCCTCAATGCCGATAAAGGTTGGGGGGAAGAGTACTCCGAAACACTTACAGAAAGTGAAGTCCTTGAAGAGAGGATAATGCTTGGGCTACGGAAAACAGAAGGGATAGAATTGAACGTGTCCGAATTCAACAAACTTTATAACAAATGTTCCAGTTTGAGGGAAAAAGGTCTTCTCAATATAGAATCACGCAGGATATCCATTCCCAAAGAGCACCTCTTCATTTCAGACTCAATAATCTCAGAACTATTTTTTTAGATTCGGGAAAAGCTTCCTGAATCTCACAAGGGCGGCAGAAGTAAAATCACTCCCTGATACCACAAGCGACACAGAAGCAACAATAAGGAGAAAACCCAGAATATCTCTCCCTGACAACTCCTCTCCATAAACCAACACCCCGAAAAAGATAGCAGTAGCAGGCTCCAATGCCCCCAACAGAGCGGTGGGTGTAGACCCTATATATTTGATTGCCGCAGTTGTGCAGATCATAGAGAAGACTGTGGGGAATATAGAGAGGGCAAGCAAAGAACCCCATAGATACCACTTGCTTGGCAAAATCAGCTCCCCTTGGAATAACAGCATAACTGAAAAGAGAATCAAGCCTGTCAGAATGGTATAAAACGATACCTTTATGGTTGCCACCTCTTTAAGTGAGGATTTGTTTATGATAACCATATAGAGGGTGTAGGCGAGAGCAGAACCGAGGACAAGAAGGGTCCCCTTCAGACTGAGAGTCACTCCCCCCTCTCCTATATACAACAAAGAGACCCCAAGCATAGTGACAAAGATGCACAACCAAGTCTGCAAGGATATCCTCTCCTTGAAAAATGTCGCCATTATCAAAGCGACCATCACCGGATATACAAACAGTATAGTTGATGCAATGCCTGCATCCATATACCTGTAACTTGTAAAAAGTGTTATCGATGAGAGTGCAAAAAACAACCCTACAAAAAGGAGTGGCAACGCCTCTCTTCCTGTGAGTTTGAAACTTCTCCCCCTGCTTTTGAGCATAACCATCAGAAATGGAACAGCAATAAGATACCTGAGGAACAATACCGAACCTGTATCCATTCCATCTCTATACAGTGGGAGTGTGAATAGTGGATTCATTCCGTAGGTTGCCGAAGCAATTGCACCAAGAATATAACCTTTTGCCTTCTGATTCATATCCGGTAATAAAAAAGGGTGACCGTTCTGATCACCCATATATTTTCTCTAAAATTAGAATTAGCAACAAGCGATAATACCGTTTGCTTTAAGCCATGCAACCACTGCAATTACGATGAATACACCAGCGATAAGGGTTGCAAAAAAGTATGAAGCAACTTTAAGACGTTTCATCCAAATATCGTTGTTCAAACCTACTGTATGGAATGCGCTCCAGAAACCGTGGGTCAAGTGGAACCAGATAGCAACGAACCAGACAATGTAAATAACAACTACCCACCAAGGTTTGAATGTCTCAAGAAGAAGTACATATGGATCTGCAAGTTGATCATGAGGCACACCCTTGAACATTTCAAGCTGCATGTCAGCCCAAAAATGGGTCAAGTGGAATGCGATACCGCAAAGAACGATAATACCAAGAACAAGCATATTCTTAGAAGCCCAGTTATCAGCTGCACCCTTGTGAGCTACTGCATATCTTTCAGAACCACGAGCTTTCAAGTTTGTAGCAGAAAGATAAAAACCATAGATAATGTGAATGAGAATACCTAAAGCAAGAACGGGAACCATTACTGTAATAATAGGCAATGCCATGAAGTCGCAACCTGCCTTAAAAGCCTCTGGGCTGATAAGTGATAGTCCGTTGATTGTAGCATGAAGAAGCAAGAATACGATTAGGAATAGACCTGAGATACTCATAATGAGCTTCTTACCGATCGATGAAGTAAAAATATTCGCCATTTTTAGTTGTTCTTTTGTTAATGTTTTATGATGCAAATATAACCTCTTACTTGGGATTTTCATAATCTTTGACTACTTTTGTTAATCACTTTTTGGAAAAAATCGCAAAACAGATGAAATACAATAGAATTTTACTCAAGCTCAGCGGAGAGAGCCTCGGAGGAGAGGAGGGAAAAGGGATAAATGAAAAAATAATGGCCCAATACGCAGAAGAGATTGCCGCTGTATGTAAAAAGGGTGTTCAAGTCGCTATCGTGATTGGTGGCGGCAACATCTTCAGAGGTTTGTCAGGTGTCGGTAAAGGTTTTGACAGAGTCAGAGGTGACCAGATGGGTATGCTCGCCACTGTCATCAACAGCATAGGACTCTCTATGGCTATCAAAAGTGCAGGTGTTGATGCAGAAGTATTCACCTCAACACCAATGAAACCTATTGCAGAATATTACGTAAGGGATAAAGCTGTTGAACTTCTGGAAAGCGGTAAAGTTGCAATCATTGCGGGGGGGACAGGCAACCCGTTCTTCACTACCGATTCTGCCTCTGCCCTGAGAGCTTGTGAAATCGGAGCAGACGCATTGTTGAAAGGGACAAGGGTAGATGGTGTCTACACTGCAGACCCCGAAAAGGATCCCACAGCTACCAGATATACCACACTCTCTTATGAGAAAGCCCTGTCTGACAACCTTAAAATAATGGACTCCACTGCATTTGCACTATGCAAGGACAACAAGATGCCAATCATCGTTTTTGATGTAAACAAGAGGGGCAATCTCACAAAACTTGTAGAGGGTGAAGAGGTTGGAACAGTAGTAGGTTAATTTAAGAAACAAACTAAAAATATTCAGATATGATCGAAGCTAAAGACATCATCGCTACTGCGAAAGATAAAATGGGTGATGCCATTGCGCACCTTGAAATCGAACTTAAGAACTTCAGAGCAGGAAAAGCCAATCCTGCTGTTTTCAATAACCTTATGGTAAACTACTACGGTAGCCCTACACCTGTTCCACAGGTAGCCAGCATCACCGCTCCAGATGCAAGGACCATGCTCATCCAGCCTTGGGAGAAAAACATGATTGCCCCCATAGAAAAAGCGATTATGGATGCAAATCTGGGCTTTACCCCACAGAACAACGGTGAACACATCAGAATCAATGTTCCACCATTGACAGAGGAGCGTCGTAAAGAACTTGTAAAGAAGGCAAAAGCTGAGGGTGAAAATGCAAAAATCGCTATCAGAAATGCCCGTCGCGACGGTATTGAGACACTTAAGAAGAGCCAGAAAGAGGGCATGCCGGAAGATGTTGTAAAAGACTCTGAAGCAACTATCCAGAAAGATGTTGACTCATTCAACAAAAAAGTCGATGAGATTCTGGCTGCAAAAGAGAAAGAGATCCTAACTGTTTAGACAATATGCAATACTTTATCCGTTCAGTCAAATATTTCTTCTCGTTCGCAATCCTGTTCAGCCTTATCATCGTAATCCTTGTGCTGACAACAGAAGGGGCGACTTTTGCCACTGTATTCGCACCGGAGGGGGCAATGTTCAAAGCTGGTTCATTCCCAAAGATACTCCTTCTTTTCCTTGCAGTGGCAGCTATCTACCCTGCCCTCAGCTATGTAAAGAAAGAGGCACTCATTACTGGAACATACGAGGAGAACAAAGAGAAGATCCTCTCTGTATTTGAAAATTACGGCTACGAAATAGTTTCGGAAGATGATCAGACTGTAACCATCCGCATAAAGAACAAGATGACTCGCTTCATGCGTATGTACGAAGACAAAGTGATAATCACCAAAGGTGAGTCACCACTTATCCTCAACGGTTACAGAAGAGACATTGAAAAACTTGCCCGTGGCATACAATATGTAGCATTCAAAAGGGAAGAAGAATAACAACATTATGAAAATTGTAGCAACATACGACAACTCGTTTGCCGCAAATCTGGCAAAAGGATTATTGGAAGATGCCGGGATACCATCATTTGTTCTGAATGAACACATGTCGATGGTTACTGGTGTTTTCAATAAAGACCTTCTATCTATTCAGCTTACAGTAGATGATGCTGATTACGAGCAGGCACTCAAAGTCCTTGCTGCTTCAGAAAGTGCTGAATAGAACTCCTCCCCGAACATTTGGATAAGAGGTTCCCGTAGAAAAACATATACGGGGACCTTTTCTTTTTTCCCTTTGGCAAATGCATCCTTGCACAAATCCCATCTGTGAAGATTCAACGCTGTAAGTCCGCTACGCAATTTTGTCACCCTGATAGGGTAAAGCCAGCAAGATATAGGCTTCTTGAAATCTGAGCCCCCGTTTATATAGCTCCTCTCGATAGAGCAGAAGCAATTCTCATTCTCATCAATTATTGTAAATGCACATTTGCCTGCGCATCCCACAAGTGGAGTTACCAGATCGCCATCCTGATCCACCTCAAAAAACCCCTTTTGAGACACCACCAGTCTCCCCTCGGGACTCATCAGTGGAGAGTATTTGGAATACTCGCTCTCAAGTGCTTCGCACTCCTCCTCCTCCAGTGGGGCTCCACTATCCCCTATAATACAACATGCCCCCTTGCAAACAGGGTAGTCACAACAAAAATACTCCGTAAGGATCTCCGAAGAGACCAGAATGTCATCTATTTGAATAATACTTGTCATCATTTTGTCCCCTCCATCGTAAGGATTGTATATGTAGATCCATTTATATACTCCTTCACCCTCCTGTTCACCTCAGCAGGGGTGATATTACCCACCACCTGATTGAATCTCGAGTAGAAGTCTTTTCCATATATGAATCTGCTTGTCAAAACATCAATCCAGAAAGCGTTGTCAAAACTTTCGGCACGCCTAAAATGTTCAAGCATACCTTTTTTTACATTTCCCACCTCCCTGTCAGAGAACCCATCTTGTGCAACTTTCCCGAAAATATCCAGCACCATCTCCTCAAGCTGAAGCATATATTCACTTGTTCTACAATCTATAGATATGGTAAAAAATTCCTCCGGGAAAACAGAGATAGAAAAGTCGCTCTTCACCGGAATCCCCAATCTGCCAAGCTCTGAAGTGATCCTGCTCTCGAGACCATTACCGATAATTGACATAACCGCGATATCCTGAAGAGCATAAGTAGCCGCACTATGAATCGTTATATTGTATAAATTATAACCTATCTCCCCTTTCAAATGTGTCCTCTGATTATATTTCTTGATATATACAGGGACATTGTTCCAACCTATGGCGTTTGACTGATTTCCAGGAATTGTCGCAATATACTTCTGGACATATTCCCTCAACAGAGTCTCATTCAAATCACCAGAAAAGATAAAATAGAACCCGCTTGCGTTTGAAAACATCTTGTTGATAAATCCAAAAGCATCCTCCTCTGCTATAGCATCCAGATCGTGTAGATTCTGTACACTTACATAACGGCTCTTATGGTATCTCATCATCTTCAGCGAATCATCAAACGCCCTCGAGACAGACATCATGTTCCCTTCAAGATCCACCCTCTTGAGAGATTTGTATTTTTCGAAAAGGTCACTGTCCCCTTTCTGTGCTGTAAAATGAGAGTGGACAACCTTCATGAAGTTCTCTAAAGACCCCGAATACCCCCTACCTGACAAAGATGTTGTATTCAAAGAGAACTCAACATCAAGGGAGAACTTCTCTTCAAGCATATACAACTCCAGCTCCTGACGGGAGAGATTCGCAACAGAGGTGAGCTTTGCAAGTTCATTGATAAAACTGCGGGAGGGGTTGTCCACACCCATCAATGAAAGTCCCCCTTTGGATACAGCCTTGAATGAGAATTTATCTGGTTGTGACTGTGTATTCTTGAATATTACTGTAGCCCCGTTGGAGAGGGTCCACATTTTTGAACCGGTAATCAATTCGGGAACCTCCTTGACAATGGTGTTCTCCACGGGGTGGGTCACATTGAGGGATATTTCGGGGAAAAGGTCCGGTCCCCCCCCCTCTCTTCTCCTCTCCCTTATGGCCATAATCTCCTTCTCAGCTACCCCTTTCAACCTCACAGACAAAGAATCTGGAAGGGTATCTCCATAAGGATAGAGATAATGTATACGGCAATTGTCCCCTTTTCTAAAGAAAGAGGCTGCATACATATTCAGATTTTGTGGAGCAATCTCCATCTTTATCATATCCATATACTCCTTCTTCATCTCAATACTTGCCAGAGAGTAATTCCCCAGGAAGTTATCTATCGCCCTATATGCATAAACCTGGTTAGGGGTGATTATACGCCAATCATAGTTGTAATTGAGGTCCTTGAAATAGGACTCCTGCCCCTTGTAGAATTCATCCTCTGTAAAACCGAATTTCCCTATTTCATACAACTCATCTATCACGACAGAGAGTACCTTTTCTGCATTTTTACTATTTACATCCAACTCAACGCCAAATGCATCCCTATCCGAAAGTCCCATATATCTGTCATATTTCACCCCTCTTACAGCAAACGGCAAATCAGACTTCATCGATGCAAGGGTCAACCTTCTGCTCACAAGGTTCGACAGTATCGTATTCATATACTCCTCCACCCAAGGGACAGCCGAAGTTCTCACCCCCACAGGAAGAGGGGGAGAGGTAAAATATATGTGCATCTTTCCTGTCCCCGCATCGGATGAAGGGATTACCGACACCTCCACATCTGACTGTTCAGCCACTTTTTTTGCAGGGAGCACCACCTTATCGAGGTATCTCGGCAATGCCTGGAACAAGGTCTTTATCTTGGAATCGAAATCCTTGACATCTATATCCCCCACCACTATAAGAGCCTGCTGCTCCGGTCTGAACCATTTGTAGTAAAAGTTTCTAATATCTTTGGATGAACAGTTATTCACCCCATCCATCAAAGTGTCGGGGAGGACTCCAGCATATCTGTTCTGGAAAAGTTGTTTCTGCACCTCAACCTCCTCTTCATCCATATTTATGCTGGCCATCCAGTTAAAGATTATCAGCAATGTTGAGTCCACAATCGAGCCCCCTCGCCCCACCGGCACATTTTCCACCCTGTACATACTGTTCTCCCTTCCGTTTACCACCATGAAGTCGTCAGACATCTTCAACCCCATCTCTTCGAAATAGGTGACCACGGTGTTCCCCGGAAAATTTCTGCTCCCCATCAACCCCAACTCACTCACCATCTGGTTAAATCCGGTTTCGTCCCTCCCCTCATTGTTTTCCCCCACTCTCCTCACAAGATAAAAGTCAGCATACCCTTTCTGGAGCTGGTTATTAACAAGATAATAGGTAAACCCGTTGGCAAGTTTACTCTTTTGGACCCTTGGATCTACGGGGAGTTCCTTCACCTGCTGGGCATTCAGCGCGGGACCGAAAAAGAGTGCCAGGAGGAGTATATATTTCAAGATTGTGCTCATAGAAGTATTTATATGGGGCAAAATTACAAAATAGATGTGAGTAATTTTGTTGTAAAAACAGATTTTTTCTATTTTTGCAAAATATGCATTTGAACTGAATTATTCACAAATCTATTTAGAAAATGAAAAAATTTGTTTTATCCCTATTCCTAAGCCTATCTTTTATCTTTGCTGCAAACGCTCAAGACCTCGAATCTGCTACCAATCTTTACAATGCGGGTGCGATGGCTCTAAATGATGGAAACATTGCAGAAGCACTTAAAAACTTTGAAAGTGCCCTTGATGAGGCTATGGTTATAGGCCCAGAGGCAGACCAACTCAAGACAAACTGCGAAAAACAAATCCCATTCCTATACAATGAGCTTGGAAAAGAGGCTGTAAACACCAAATTGTACGATCAGGCACTTGAACTTTTCAACAAGGCTATTGAGAAAGGAAATGCTTTCGGTGACACCGATATCGTAAACGAAGTGAACAGCGTTATCCCTCAAGTTCTCTTTGCTAAAGGCAATGCACAGCTTAACGCAAAGAATTTCCAGGGAGCAATCGATGAATACAAGAAAGTTATCGAACTTGACCCTTCAAACGCAATGGCATATTTGAGACTTGGCACTTGTGCTTTTCAAATAAATGATGAGGCTACTGCCCTTGATGCTCTTGCTAAAGCTGCAGAATTCGGTCAAGACAAAAACGCCAACAAAACTGCATCAAACTACTTTGTAAAGAAAGCCAACGCTGCTTTAAAAGCAAAGAAAATGGATGAAGCTATTTCCAATGCAAAAAAATCTGTTGAATATCTGCCATCTCCTAACGGTTACAAAATCTGGGGTAGCGCATCAATGGCTGCTAAAAAATATGATGAAGCGATTGCCGCTTACGAATCTTATGTAGCTGCAGTTCCTAATGCAAAAGATATCAACAACTCACTTTTCTCTTTGGCTCAAGCATACGAAGCTAAAGGTGACAAAGAGAAAGCTTGCGGTTACTACAAACAGATTATGACTGTACCTGGTCAAATCGGAGAATTTGCAACATATCAGGTTAAAACTGCTCTTAAATGCAACTAGAGCTACTTGCTCCTGCTAAAAATAAGGACATCGGCATTGCAGCAATCGACTGCGGTGCCGATGCTCTCTATATTGCCGGGCCGGCATTCGGTGCCCGTAAAGCTGCGGGGAACACCTTCTCCGACATTGAAGCACTAGCAAAATATGCCCACCGCTACGGAGTCAGGGTATATATGACGGTAAATACCATCCTATATGATGAAGAGCTCGAAAAGGCCCAGAAAGTTATAATAAAAGGGTACGAAGCTGGGTGTGACGCACTGATTGTACAAGATCTTGGTGTTTTGAAACTTGATCTTCCACCTATTGACCTCTATGCCTCCACCCAGACAAATATCCGCACCCCCGAGCAGGCCCGATTCCTTGAATCCCTCGGTTTCAAAAGGCTTATTCTGGCGAGGGAACTCTCCCTCAAACAGATTAAAGCCATTCGTGAAGCAACCTCTTGTGAACTTGAATCATTTGTTCATGGAGCTTTGTGCGTATCCTACAGTGGCCAATGCTATTTGAGCAGCCATCTCACCGGAAGAAGTGCAAACAGAGGGGAGTGCATCCAGGCTTGCCGATCAAATTATGACCTGGTAGATTCACAAGGGAGGGTTCTCCTGAAAAACAAACCTATCCTCTCCCTAAAAGATTTCTCCCTTGCAGAGTACATCCCCCAACTTGTGGATGCCGGAATCAGTTCATTCAAAATAGAGGGTAGGCTCAAAAACGAATCATACGTCAAGAACATCACCCGCCATTACAGAAAAATTATCGACTCTTACGGTTATCCAAAAAGCTCTTACGGTGAAATAACGGGGGGATTTGTCCCCAATATCCATCAGACCTTCTCCAGGGGATACACCACCTATTTCATAACAGGCCAAAGGGAAAAATGGAACTCCGGAGAGAGTGCAAAGGCTACCGGAGAGCACATCGGAAAAGTATCTTCTGTAAGGAAAAACAGTATTCTCTATGAAGGGAAGAGTCTCAACAATGGTGACGGTCTACACATCATAACACCTAAAGGGGAGAGCATAGGAATACGTGCAGATAAGGTAGAGGGGAATGTGATATTTGTAAAGGAGGTATCCGAAATCACACCCGGGTCGACAATTTACCGCAATTACAACCATAAATTTGAGAAAGAGGTGGAGAACAACACCCCAAAAAGGGTTCTTGATGTTGTTGTAAACATCTCTGCTTCAGAGTCTGAAATTGTGGCAGAAGCAATTTGTGAAAATGGGATAAAAGTCAATTACACATACACAAACAGTGACTCTGCCCCATTTGCACAAGCAAACAACCGGGAACTCGCCCTGGGCAATCTCAAGGTCCAATTATCCAAAACGACATCATTCCTGAAATTCAGGTTTGGGAATTTCGCCTCAGACGGTGGATTTGTCCCGTTTCTCCCACTCTCAGCACTGAACTCAATCAGAAGGGAGTTGTCCGAACTGATCGAATCAGAAATAAGCTGCAAAGAGGAGCGTCAGAATTACCCCCTGAGCAAGCACATATTTACCCTCCCTATCACCCCTCCGCAGCAGCGGATCAAACTCAATTGTTCAAACCATCTTTCCAGGGAACTTTACTCATCTGTCGGAATTCAGGCTGCAGATGCCTTTGAACTTGACAGGGAAAACCCCTCTGAGGAGTACTCTGAACTGATGAGGACCAAATACTGTATAAGGCATGAACTTGGACTGTGCGGAAAGAAGATTTCGGAACCACTCTACCTGATAAACAACGGGAAAAGGTTGAGATTGCAGTTTGATTGCAGGAATTGTGAAATGACCATCCATAAAGGATAGAAATTATAGACAAAAATAGTATCTTCGCATATGCGTTTTAGAGATGTGACAGGAAATGAAGGGCTGAAAAAGAAACTCTCATCGATGGTTGATGAGGGGAGAGTTCCTCACGCCCTTATGCTTGTTGAAGAGGATGGTTCCGGGGGATTCCCCCTGGCAGTAGCCCTTGCCCAATATATGTCATGTCCCAACAAAAAAGATGGAGACTCCTGTGGAGTATGCCCGGAGTGCAACAAATTCCAGAAACTTATCCATCCCGATATGCACTTTGTCTATCCTGTCAATGTCACATCCAAATCGGGCAGCGAAAAGAGACCTGTCAGTGACACATTCCTCCCCCATTTCCGCGAACTGGCACTCTCCAACCCCTATTTTACAGAGGAGGAGCTGAACAAAGCTTTAGGAATAGAGGATAAAGTGGGAAATATCAGTGTTGCAGAGGCCAAAGAGATCCTTGCAAAAAGCAATCTAAGGTCGTATGAAGGGGGGAATAAATATCTGATAATGTACCTCCCCGAGAGGATGAATCAGGAGGCTGCAAACAAACTTCTGAAAATTATCGAAGAACCTTTTTCAGGAAGTTATTTCCTCCTGGTGACACACTCCCCGGAGAAAGTTATAAACACCATTCGCTCACGTTGCCTTTCGGTCCAGATGCTCCCCGTAGAGATAACAGGAATCTCGGGAGAGAGTTCTCCATACTTCCCTATCATCGCAGAACTGCTGAACAACTGCTGCGCAAAGAAACTCACCCCTGTACTCGAAATGAATGAGGAACTTGTAAATCTTGGAAGGGAGAGACAGAAAGAATTCTGCAAATACAGCACAGGTTTTCTAAGAAAAATATGGCTCACTAAAAACGGCCTTCAACATATAGCCTCAATAACAGATGAAGAATCACAAACAGTTGCTAACTTTGCAAACAGAATCCCCGACACATTTTTTGAGAAGGGATTCAGATACATTGAAGAGGCAAGGATAGCAATTGAAGGGAATGTCAATGCAAAAATTGTCTTTTGCAACTTGTCCAACCTCCTCTTCGTCTCAATATAGAACACATTTATGGAAGAGAACAAAACAACATACGATTGTCTGAGAGGATGCGCTACCGAAAGGACTCCTCAGGGGGAACTGATCTGCAACTACGACCAGAGTTGCTGCAAATTAAGTGTTTTCAACTGGCTTGAAGGGATCTCCCAGACCGATGTCAGGGACATCTATGAAGTACGCTTCAAAAACACCCGCAAATCATTTTTCACCAACACATCCGGCCAGATTCTCAAAGAGGGGGATATTGTGGTGGTAGAAGCTGCTGCCGGTCATGACGTCGGTATCATTACCCTCAATGGACCTATTGTAGCACTTCAGATGAAACGTCACAACCTTGACTACAAGACCTACGAATTCAAAAAAATATACCGCAAAGCCAAAGCTCTCGATATTGAGAGGTGGCAGGAGGCTATCGGCAGGGAGCACAAGACTATGATCAGATCCCGTCAGATTGCTGCCCAGATGGAACTCAACATGAAAATAGGTGATGTGGAGTTTCAGGGAGACGGAACCAAAGCGATCTTCTACTACATCGCAGATGAAAGGGTCGATTTCCGTCAGCTGATCAAAGTATTTGCAGAAGAGTTCAAGATCCGTATCGAAATGAAACAGATCGGAGCAAGACAGGAAGCTGGTCTTATCGGTGGAATTGGTGTTTGTGGCAGGGCCCTTTGCTGCTCGAACTATATCTCCGGATTCCACTCTATCACCACCCATGCTGCCCGTTGTCAGGATCTCTCTCTAAATCCCCAGAAACTTGCAGGGCAATGCAGCAAACTCAAATGTTGCATCAACTACGAAGCAGCACTTTATCAGGAGGCTCACGAGAGAATTGCCTATGTAAATGCCCCATTGCAACTAAAAGATGGAGAGGCATATCTGGTCAAGACAAATGTTCTGAAAGACACCCTCTGGTTCTCTTATGAACAAGGCAATATGTCTGATATGTATCCCCTTACTTCAGATGAAGTAAGGAACATCATCCGTCTCAACAAAAAGGGGATTCAGGCAAACTCCATCAAAAACACCCTTCAAGAGGAGAAAAGCACCGATTTTGTCAGCACAGTGGGGGATGACAAGATAGACAGGTTTGACAAAGACAAGAACAAAGGAAAGGGAAAAAACCGACACAACAAAGGGAAGAACCGCAAAGGTAATAACAACAACCAGCCACAGAAGAGAGATGCATAAGATATCTGCAATAGTGACAGTTATCCTCCTGGCTCTGACGGGTTGCATTGAACCTCAGAAAGATTTTGCCTTTGCAACCATACCCTCTGACGGGCTCGACACCAGAACCCCTGTACCTCTGACGTTTGAGATAGCAGACACCCTCTCTACCTACGACGTGATGATAGGGTTCAGTCTAAAAAGGGACTTCAACCACCCTACAATTGATGGAACGGTAGCACTTGTATCCCCTTCCGGAGCATCGCTGTCGATCCCATTCTCTACCCCTGTTGACAAAATCCTATGGAAAAGAGGTAAGGTCAAAACATACCGTCACCAATCAATAGATGAAGTTGAGTATAAAATATCTGACAACATCCATCTCGACACATGTGGAGTGTGGAGTTGCAGGATCGAGATAACAAACAAAGGAAAGGGTGGAAGTGACACCCTCCGTGGGATCAACACCATTGGAATAAATCTGAAAAAAAATGAGCGGAAAAGATAAACTGAGAAAATTCAGAGAGAATCTCACCTTCGAATGCCTTATCCAGCCCACAACAGATGAGGTGCTGGGAAAAGACCATCCGATTAAGGGTCAATGGCACGAAAAGGTTTTTAAGAACAACAACCCAATTGTCCTCGAACTTGGTTGTGGTAAAGGGGAATACACCATTGCCCTATCTGAGAAATATCCCGACAAAAACTTTATAGGTGTAGATATCAAAGGGGCCCGTTTGTGGAAAGGGGCGAAATATGCTACTGAGAACAAACTCCCGAATGTAGCTTTTCTGAGGGCAAGAATAGAGTTCATAACATCACTCTTTGCCAAAGATGAAGTCTCGGAGATATGGGTTACCTTCGCTGACCCCCAACCCAACAAACCCAAGAAAAGATTGACCAGCCACCAGTTCCTTGAGAGATACAGCACATTTCTCCAGGAAGATGGAATAATCCATCTCAAGACAGACAGTATTCTATTGCACGAATCGACACTTGAAGTGATTCAAGAGGGAAACCACAGATTGATTGAGGCAAATAATGATATCTACAACTCAGAGAAACCTGTTGCAGAGGAGATTACATCTGTAAAGACATTTTATGAATCCCAGTTTCTGGCAAAAGGTATGCCCATTACATACTTAAAATTTCAGCTATAGAGGCTATATAATCCTTGTATTGGGTATCTGGAAGGACAGACAGAGACTCTATCGAAGAGGCAATATATCCATTAAGGCGTGATTTGGCACTTTGTACGCCATTGTTCTCCAGAACATACTGGCGTACTTTATTTATGTACTCCTTGTTCTGAGGATCCTCTCCCCCCTTTGTGGGATCGATTTTTCTGATCACCCCCCTTATCTCTTCCTCCTCCCGAGGTGCGTTCTCAAAAGCACACAACAATGGGAGTGTTATCTTTCTCTCCGCCAGATCTGAACCCACATCCTTACCATCAAGGGGTGTAGCAGAATAATCGAGGATATCATCCCTCATCTGAAAAGCCAGACCCAACTTGTGTGCAAAATCCTTAACCCCCTCCTCTATCCCCTTTTCTCCATCAATTGCAACCACAGTACTGCACATGGCAGCAATAAAAAGACTGGCTGTCTTCTTATGTATGATTTTGAGATAATCATCCATAGTAGTAGAACAATCCTCAGCCTTTTGCATCTGAAGCAATTCTCCCTCGGATAGATCCTCTATAGTTTGGGCAAAATATCTGATAACTCTGAAATCTGTGCCGTTTGAGATAATAACTTTTATCGCCTTTGAGAGCCAATAATCCCCTATCAGAAGAGAAGCCCCAGGGGAAAAAAGGGCATTTACAGTAATTTTGCCACGTCTGTAATCACTCTCATCTACTACATCATCATGCAGCAATGTTGCAGTATGGATTATTTCAGAAGCGGCCGCACAAGCCATTGTCGCCATAGGATTTGTATCTCCGCACCCCTTTGCTACCAGGAGAGATAGTAAAGGACGGAGCATCTTTCCTGTGGTCAGGAAGAGATGCCCGTTAATCCTATTCAACAGATCCACATCAGATAAAAGGGACTCCTTTATATACGATTTAAGATCTGTCCAGTCCTTTCCTATAGCCGACTGAATATCAGCCAGACTTTGTGCTTTAGTCATCTTTTAGAAGAAAATTCCAAGAGAAATTTCAAATCCGGATATCTTGGCATTCTCTTTAGAGACATTATCCATGATATCGCTTGCAGTTTCACCACTCTCTTTGGTCCAGGTACCGAATGACCAGTTGTATTTTGCAGAAACCTGCAATTTCCAGATATCTATACCGACTCCAAGACCAGCACCATAATCAAATGATTGGAAATTATCACTTTCCAATTTTTCTCTATCAGTCTCCCCATCAAATGAGGTTTTCAATGAATAAGAGACAGGGAAGCTGATATATGGAACAGCCTGAACAAATGGTCTTACAGGACCCAATTTGAAACCCCATTGCACACCTACAGGTACCTGTACCGCACCCGAAATGATGTTGCTTGTTAGAGATTTACCCAAGACATCCATTTTCAAGCTGGTACCTTTTTGAGTATAAAGAACCTCCGGTTGCAAAGCAAAGCCCAATGGAAGTCCGATATTCAAAGCAACACCACCATGGAATCCTGTGTAAGTAGAGAAGACATCCTTTACATCCTGTTTAACATCTCCTGTCAGGTTTGTAAGGTTCAAACCACCTTTAATTCCAAATTTCACTTGTGCATCAGCAGAAAAACTAATGGAAAGAGCCACTGCACATACTACGATAAAACTAAAAATCTTTCTCATAACTGTAATATTTATTAAAGTGTATTCAATTTTTCAACGATAGCCGCTTTTGTTGTTGTTCCGACCATCTTATCTTTCAACTCACCTCCCTTGAAGAAGAGGATGGTAGGGATATTTCTGATACCATATTTCACAGGAACTTCTGAAGCATCATCCACATTGCATTTGGTGATAAGATATTTCCCTTCATATTCCGCTGCCAACTCCTCAACAATAGGAGAGATCATTCTGCAAGGTCCGCACCATGGTGCCCAGAAATCGACCAATACGGGTAGTTCTGATTGTAGGACCAATTCTTCAAAATTAGAATCATTAACTGCTGTCATAATAGTATAATTTTATGTTTTATTATTTGATACTAAAAGAAAAACAAGAGAGACAGTTCAAACCCTCTGTAGTTTCCATCATTCAAAGTAGAGATCAGTTCTGCGATATTCTTGTCTGTAACCCCCAAAAAATCGACAGCACCGAAGTTGCCGATATTCCAGCAGTATCTCGCATTTATCTGCAATCTCCAGATATCTATACCGCCACCAATACCTACCCCATATTCAACTCTGTTGTACAATTTGTTGTCCAACACATACTCTGGAATATTCTTTCCACTAACGTTCAGAGCATACCCTACATATGGTGTAACCGCAATAAAAGGGCGCATCATAATCAGGTCAAGTCCCCATTGAAGGCTGACAGGAAGTTCGAGATAGCTTGTTTTAAGAACTGCTTTCCCGAGATCCATCCCCTTCTCCATATACAAGAGTTCTGGCTGGATAGCCAGACCGAAAGGGAGATCAACACAAACAGCCACACCGGCATTGAATCCAGTATGACTGTTTACTGCTTCTGATATATACCCCACCTCAAAAGATGAGAATGAAGAGAAACTCATCCCCCCCTTTACTCCATAACGGATTTGACCATTCGCTACCGAAACGGAGAGAATCAGAGTTGAAAATATCGCGAGAAATATCTGAGTTTTTCTTTTCATAACTACTACAAAAGTAGTAAAAAAACTCACTATTCCTACACCGTTTGCTCAATATTCCAAACAAACGCCCTTACTCCAACTTCTTTATTTCTCATATCCAGTTTCTTCACTGTATCGAGCAATTCATCCACCTGATCATCCTCCACAATAGTGATTACCGCTGAATTCATTTCTGGCCAGGTGTGGGTACCACGACGGGGTTCACCCCCGTTGGTACCTCTCCCCTGTACATTTTCAAAAAAGGTGAATCCGTTGATTCCAAGCATATCAAGCATATATTCCACCCTTTCGGTGTTTGCCTGATTGAATACTATAAATACCGATTTCATCTCTTATTCCTCCTCATTTTCACTCTTTGATGCAGAGGTTGAGATCTGCATAAAGATAAAGTTTTTACGTTGTTTTTCTGCTTTATCCCTCTCTCCGTGTCTTGACATCACTGCATAAACCACAGGGACAATAATCAATGTAACCAGGGTTGAAACCAAAAGACCACCGATTACCACGATACCAAGTGGCTGCCACATCTCTGCACCTTCACCTTCGCTCAATGCCATAGGGAGCATACCAAGCAAGGTGGTAAATGCAGTCATAAGTACAGGACGGAGACGGGATGCACCAGAGAGGGCAATTGCCTCATTCAGTTCATAACCTCTGTCGCGCATCAGATTGATGTAATCCACCAGCACAATACCGTTCTTCACCACAATACCCACCAGCATGATACATCCGAGTGCACCGATCATATCGAGAGTTGTACCGGTCATCCACAATGCCAGCACGACACCGGAGATTGCAAAAGGAACCGACATCATGATGATGGTTGGTTTCGAGAGGGACTCGAATTGTGATGCCATCACCACATATACAAGGAGGATGATCAACAGCGCCAAAGTACCCATATCTCCGAAAGATTCCTGTTGGTCCTCATAGTTACCTCCAAGACGGTAAACAATACCGGCAGGTGCATGGACATCGGCCAAAGCTGCTTCAATCTGCATTGCCAACTCACCCAAAGAGATATTGTAAGGGGTGACGTTTACAGACAAGAAACGCTGACGTGATTTGCGGGTAATTGTTTGAGGTGCCCAGTACTCTTCGATTGTAGCAATCTCGCTCAATTTTACCTTTCCACCCATAGGGGTTGGGATTGTCAGATCCTGAAGTTTGCTCAAAGTGTTTCTATCCTCCTCTTTCAATCTTACAACGATATCATATTCATCTCCATCCTCTTTCAAGAATCCGCATGCCATACCATTCACACGGTTGCGGACATATGTGGAGATGGTTGCAGAAGTAAGACCAAGATATGCACATTTCTCCTTGTCAACAACCACTTTCAGCTCTGCTCTCTCTGCATCTCGGCTATTTACTATATCACGGGCTCCAGGCACCTTCTCCTTTATGGCACGCATCACCTCTGCTGCGAAGATATTTGTCTCATCAAAGTCGTAACCATAGATCTCTACACTTACTTTGGTGCCGCTTCCCCCCATACCTCCTGATACATTACACTGATATGTAATAATTTCGGGATATGTGCTCAATTCATTACGCAACACCTCTGCGATTTCAAAAATTGAACGCTCACGCTCATACTTCTTTGTACATACCACAGTCATTGAGATCTTGTAGTTGGTTGTCTGAGAAAAGATTGCCCCCACACCTGCATCATCATTCGAACCTGCCGATGTCGAAAGCATTGTCATCTCTGGGACAAGTTCTCTGAATCTGTTTTCAAGAACACGTGCTGTCTTAAGTGTCTGTTCAATACGTGTACCCGGCTGAAGTTCGACAGTGATTGACAGACGGCCGTTGTCTGATGTCTGCATAAAGTCGGTACCCACTTTACCCATAATCATAGGGGTCAAAGAACCAAAGAAGAACAAAACAGCGAAAAGTATCACCAGTTTCTTATGTGTCAGACACCAGCGGAGGATATTTGCATACACAAGGTCAATCTTGTCAAGAACCCTTACGACATATTTTTCATACCAGTTCTTCTTCGACTGTATCTCCTTGATATTACCAAACTCATCTACTGTAATCTTCTTGGCTTTAAGAAGTTTAGAGCACAACGTAGGGGTAAGGGTGATAGCCACAACTGTAGATGTACATACCACTATGGTTACAATCCAACCCAACTCTTTGAACAAGACACCTGCCTGTCCACCCAACATTGTAAGAGGGACAAACACCACTACGATAACCAATGTGGTCGCAATAACTGAGGTCCACACCTCATTGGTAGCATAGATTGAAGCCTCTCTCGGGCTTGAACCCCTCTCGATATGCTTGGTAATATTCTCCAACACCACGATAGCATCGTCCACAACCATACCGATTGCCACAGTCAACGAACAAAGTGAAATAATATTCAATGAACTGTCAACCAACAGCAAGTAGATAAAGGCAACGATCAATGCGATAGGGATAGTAATACCGATAATAAATGTTGCACGCCATCTTCCCAGGAACAAAAGAACCACCAGCACCACAAACAACAACGCGTAGAAGATAGATTCAGCCAACGAATTGATTGAATTGCGGATCTCTTCTGAAGAGTCGTAGATGGTCTCGATCTTCACATCTGAAGGGAGGTCCTTCTCAATTCTCTGCATCTCCTTGACAACAGCCTCACAGATTTTCACAGTGTTCGCACCAGTCTGTTTGGTAATCATCATACGGACACCGTCACGACTGTTCACCTTTTCATCCAAAGAGAGATCCTTGATAGTATCCTTCACCTCTGCAATATCCCTAACGAACACCTGTTGTCCTGTAGGGGTAGTGGTAACAACAATATTCTCAATCTCCGAACTCTCCACATACTCACTTCTTACCTGCATCTGGTACTGCTCCTGATTCATCTTCACGGTACCCGATGACAAGTTCAAGTTATTTGCACTGATCATATTGCCGACACTCTCCAATGGAATACCATAAGCATCAAGTTTTGCCTGGTCAATATTCACATATACATATCTTTCCGGAGATCCCGACAATGAGATGTTACCGATGCCGTTGACACGGTTCAATTGTGGTATAACTTCGTCATTGAGGAGTTTATCAAGGCCTGCATAACTCTTGTCTGCAGTAATTGCAAACTGGATAATAGGCATTGAACTCGAACTGAACTTGAAGATGAAAGGGTTGCTGCAACCATCAGGAAGCTGATCCTTCAACATATCGACATAAGAGCGGACATCGTTCATCACCTCATCAAGGTTTGTCCCCCACTCCATCTCAAGCATAACCATGGACATATGGTCCTTTGATTGAGAAGAAATCTCTTTAAGACCATCGACCGAGTTCAGACTGTTCTCAACAATCTTGGTAACATTGGTCTCGATTTCTGAGGCACTTGCTCCAGGATATGTAGTCATCACAGTAATATATGGTGGCTCCATCTCCGGGAACTGGTCGATCGGCAATTTGTTCAAAGAGAACAGACCGATAATCGCCACGGCAACGAATATAAGAACAGTCGTTACCGGTTTGTTAATCGCGGTTTTATATATACTCATCTTTATTACTATTTAGAAATGACCAGTTTAACTCCGTCAACAAGTTTTGCTTGTCCTACAGTCACGACTTCAACACCCTCTGAAATTTCATCGCTGATAATTTCAATCTTGTCATCATAGCGTTGTCCCAGCTTGACAAATACCCTTTTTGCCACACCATTATCATTTACAAAAACATATCTCTCGTTTGAACCAATCAGTTTGAGGACTGACTGATAAGGGATAATTGTTGTGTTCTCTCTACCCATCGACAATGTAGTACGTACATACATACCTGGACGGAGAAGATCCTGACCGTTTGCAATTTTTACCTTTACCTGGAATGTATGGGTAGCTGCATCAATTGTAGGATGGATAATCTCAATTACACCAGGGAATACTTTATCAGGATAGATATCTGATACGATATCCACTTTCATTCCGGTCTTTACTTTTGGGAAGAACTGCTCCGGAATATTGATATAAGCTTTCAATTGGTTGATCTGAGTCAGGACAACTATAGGCTGACCGGCATACAGTTCACCATCTTCATAATTTTTCATAGAGATCACGCCACTGAACTGTGCCTTTACAAATGTATTTTCCTCAAGAAAATCGAGATTCTCTTTTGTTTGCTCATAGCTCAATTTTGCCTGATCATAGTTTTGTTTGGAAATGGAACCTGCACTATATAGGGACTCCATTCTCTCCATATTTGTAGTAAGATTGGCAAAGGTCAATTTGGTAGTATTGAGTTGCATCTGATCCATACGCACCAGCATGTCACCCTCTTTCACCTTATCGCCCACCTCTACATAGATATGTTCGATTCTCCCTGTTACAGAGGGAGCTACACTCATGGTCTCATAACCCTGAAGGGTAGTTGAGAACTCAACCTCTCTGGAAACTTCTGTCAAAACAATTGGAGATACCTTTACAACCTCCTGGCGCACGCCCTCCTGGCCTGCATTTTCCTGCTGCTTACCGCCACAGCTTGCCACCAACAAGGTAGCGAGTGACAAAATGGTAATCTTGATAATTTTCATATAGTGTTATTTTTATTTATTCAACAATTTTTCAAGTTCAATCTGTGCGTTTACAAACTCCAACAGAGCCTGTACATAACTGCTTTGGGCAGCAATTAGATTTGTACCGGAAGTGGTAACATCAAGACTTGAAGAGTAACCGTGCTCATATTTCAAGCTGATATTATCAAAAACCCTTTGGGTCACCTCTACATTCTTCTTCTGTGTCTGAAGTCTTTCAAGGGCAGAAGTAAGGTTGTATTTCAACTGTCTGTGCTGGATTTTCAAAGACATCTCTGTATCTGCAAGGAGGTTCTGCTGCTTCTTGTACTCAAGTTTCGCCCCTTGCAAAGCCTTGTATCTCTGACCGGATGACAAAATAGGGATAGAGAGGGTAACTCCTAATGTATGAGGCACTGTCATATTGAATCTCGCCTCATCAAAATACTTCTTGCCGGTATATTGGTAGAAAGCAGATATTGAAGGAGCATACGCCCAACCTGCAAGGTCCACCTGCTTCTTGGAGAGTTTGGTGCTTTGGCTTACCAACTGGTAATTGAAGTTTCTGTTCAGATCAAAATCCTCACTGATAAGGGACATCGCATTCTGAATAGAGAGGAGATCTTCTACAGTCTGGGTAAGGAGAATCTCTGTATCCACATCAATATTCAGAAGGAGACGCATAGAGTTGTACACCATCTCCATAGAACGCTTTGAAGTGCTCAATGAGGTCTCCATAGTAGCCACCTGCACAAGAATCTGGTCTGCATCTAATTGCTCGGCAGCACCCACATCAACTGCCTTTTGTGAATACTCATACAATTTGTTGAGACTTTCAAGATTCTTCGCAAGAAGATCCTGAGTCTGACCTGCCACCAATGCCGAATAGTAAAGGACCCTCACTTGATTTGTAATCTCCTGTTCAGATTGGTCCTTAGCAATATTGGCCATCTCAATAGACAATTTGCCTATTTGGGTTCCAATAATCTGTGCAGCACTTACCGCCAATGATGCCTGAACACCCAATTGCCCAGATGAAGGCATTGTAATCTCCTGCCCCATCAAATTCATCGCATAGTTCAAGTTGCTTGAGTAGGACAATGAACCGCTGACTTGAGGAAGCATTGTTGCAATGGTCTCCCATTGTGCTGCCTGTGCCTTCTTAACATCAAGAGAGGCGTTCTGTAAAGTACGGTTCCTTTCGATGGCCATGTGTACGGCATCATCAAAGGATAGCTTTAAGATAGTATCAGAGGATGGCACTGACTCTTGTCCGAAAGCTGGAAAGAGTAGTGAAAACATCACACCTAACACCATAATGGTACGTTTTATCATATCTTTTCTATTTAATTTGTTTTGTCAAAAAATAATTATCAATAATCCTTCTCCCCTTATCAGTTGAGAGACCTTTCAAAAACACCACTACAGAACTTTTGAAGATATCGATCCTGGTAGCACTCTTCCTCATAGATTCACATGGGGCGATCGAACCGACACTCACCAGCAGCGCAAGAATCTGTGCCTCTATCCCCAAAACACCCGAATCTTTCTCAAACAACCCGTCATCGATCCCCTCCTGCAATAGAGATTTGGTGTACTCTATCTGTTGCTTATATATCTTTGCAATTGTCCTCTCATAAACATCCGGGAAGAATTTTCTTGTCTCCTCAATCAATATATTTGACTTCAACTCTGCCTCCTTGGACTCATAATCCTGAAATGAGAGGATGTACTCCAATACATTTGAAGACTCATTTCTCAATCTCTGGGACATGGCCCTTTTTTGCTCTGCTGAATAATTCAAGCACTCCTCCAGCAAGGCAGACTTGTCTGTAAACAATTCATACAAGGTCCTTTTTGAGATACCGTTTACTGCCGAGATCTCATCCATCGTAATGGACTTGCAACCCTTCTGTTCGAAAAGTTCTGCAGACTTTGCTATAATTCTCTCCGATGTTATCATAGTTTTAGTAAAAAGCGGGTGCAAAACTATAAAAACTTTCAGAGTTTTCAAATTTCGCGCGGAAAATGGTTTGCAATTTTTATGCCGTTATAAAATTTTTCTATCTTTGTTAGATAAGACCATTAAAACAACAAATACCATGTATCAGGATTTTCAAGCACACCTGCAAACTGAACTAAAGAATATAGAAGAGGCAGGCCTATACAAAAATGAACGCATCATCACCTCTCCACAGGGGGCATGCATCAAAGTGAATACCGGACAGGATGTCCTTAACTTCTGTGCCAATAACTATCTTGGACAGGCTGATAGCCAAGAGCTGATCAATGCTGCAAAAGAGGCACTTGATACCCATGGCTACGGAATGTCGAGTGTCCGTTTCATATGCGGAACAGGTGACCTTCACAAAAAACTTGAGGCAAAAATCGCAGAATTCTTCGGAACTGAAGATACAATTCTATATGCTGCCTGCTTTGATGCAAATGGTGGTGTATTTGAACCTCTCCTTGATGAAAAGGATGCTATTATCTCAGATTCACTCAACCACGCATCCATCATAGATGGTGTACGCCTTTGCAAAGCACAAAGATACCGCTATGCAAATGCAAATATGGAGGAGCTTGAAAACTGCTTGAAACTTGCCCAGGCCCAAAGACACCGTCTCATCGTTACAGATGGAGTTTTCTCTATGGATGGCAACGTTTGTCCTCTTGACAAGATCTATGAATTGGCGAACAAATACAATGCTATGGTTATGGTGGATGAATCCCACTCTGCCGGAGTGGTTGGAAAAACCGGACGAGGTGTCACAGAGAGATACAATCTCCAGGGAAAGATAGAGATCCTCACAGGGACACTCGGTAAAGCATTTGGTGGTGCAGTTGGTGGATTTACCACAGGTAAAAAGGAGATTATCGCAATGCTTCGCCAACGTTCCCGTCCTTACCTCTTCTCCAATTCCATTCCACCTATGATTGCTGCTGCCGGTATAAGAATGTTTGAAATGATGTCGGAGACCAACAGACTCCAGGATAAACTACACGACAACACTGCATACTTCATTGAGAAGATGAAAGGGGCAGGATTTGACATCAAACCTACCGAATCTGCAATCTGCGCAGTTATGCTATATGATGCAAAACTCTCTCAGGTAATGGCTGCCAAACTTCTTGAAGAGGGGATCTACGTTACAGGTTTCTACTACCCCGTAGTTCCCAAAAACGAAGCCCGCATCAGGGTACAGGTCTCAGCAGGTCACGAGAGAGAACATCTGGACAAATGTATAGCAGCATTTACAAAAGTCGGGAAGGAACTTGGAGTTATAAAATAAGAAAAGGGGCTTTGTGAAAGCCCCTTTAATTTTATCTATATCAGATGAAAGCTTAGTCAGTAAGAGAGACTCTCTTGAAACCTGAAACCTTAGCTTCAGCATCAGCAGCTTTGATAACATCTTTAACAGATGTCTTGCCATCACCCATCTGGTAGCCTTGCTCTTCAAGAGTTTGCTCTTTGAAGAATTTCTGAAGACGACCTTTAGCGATGTTCTCAACCATTTGGGTTGGAAGATTTGCCGCTTTCTCTGCAGAAACGGTTTTGATGATTTCACGAGCCTGAGCTGCCTGATCAGCAGTGATCCAACCTTTAGCCTGGTTAGATTCGATATGATCTTCGCTATCTACGTGAGCAGGATTGATACCAGCTTTTTGAAGAGCTGCATCAACTGCTTTTCTTACCAATTCTTCTTTAGTCTTTTCAGTTGCTGTCTTAAGTTCTTCATCAATTACATTTTGAGGAACTTGTTCAGCTGACACTGCTACAGGGTTCATAGAAGCAACTTGCATTGCAACACCTTTAGCCACTTGCTCGTCAATAGCTTTGTTGAAACCTACAACGGTAGCAAGTTTGCCGGTAATCTTGTGCATGTAAGCAACAAGATATGGAGCCTCAAGAGTTTCGTAAGCAACAAGTTGGTGTTTCTCACCTGTTTTACCGGTCTGTTCAGTGATAGCAGCCTCTACAGTTCTACCATCAGCGATGGTGCAACCCATAAGAGCCTCTTTATCAGCAGGGAAGTTTGCAATAGCAGTCTCTGCGATAGTTTCAGCAAGTGCTTGGAACTCAGCATTTTTAGCAACGAAGTCTGTCTCGCAGCCAAGAGCCACGATGATAGCTTTGTTACCATTAACTTTAGCGATAGCAGCACCTTCTGAAGTTTCACGGTCAGCACGCTTTGCAGCAACCAATTTTCCTTTCTCTTTGATGATTTCTTTTGCTCTTTCAAAATCACCTTCTGATTCTACAAGAGCCTTTTTGCAGTCCATCATACCTGCGCCTGTCATTTTGCGAAGTTTCGCAACATCTACTGCTTTAATTTCCATATTCGTAACTATTAAAAATTATTCAGCTTTAGCTTCAGGTTGTTCTTTTTTGGCAGCACCTTTACGAGGGCGCATTTTTTTGCCTTGAGCTGCATCGTCTTTGTTTTCCTTCTCTTTGTTCTCTTCTTCTTTGTCTTTCTCGAGTTTTCTCTCTTCAAGACCCTCTTTAATAGCATCACAAAGAGCACCCATTACCACTGCAATAGATTTTGCGGCATCATCATTAGCCGGGATCACATAATCAATAGGGGTAGGATCGCAACAAGTATCAACCATAGCGATTACCGGGATGTTTAGACGGTTAGCCTCTTTTACAGCGTTCATCTCTTTCTGCACGTCTACAACGAAAAGTGCTGAAGGAAGACGGTTCAAATCTGCGATAGAGCCCAAGTTCTTCTCAAGTTTTGCTCTTTGACGGGTAATCTGAAGACGCTCACGTTTAGCAAGAGTCTCAAAAGTACCGTCAGAAATCATCTTGTCGATGGTATTCATTTTCTTGACAGCTTTACGGATGGTTGGGAAGTTGGTAAGCATACCGCCAGCCCATCTCTCTGTCACGTAAGGCATGTTTACAGATTGAGCGTATTCTGCAACAATATCCTTAGCTTGTTTCTTGGTAGCTACGAAAAGGATTCTGCGACCTGCGCGTGCAAGTTGCTTCATCACATTTGCAGCCTCATCTATTTTGACAACAGTTTTATGCAAGTCGATAATGTGAATACCGTTTTTCTCCATAAAAATGTATGGAGCCATTTTAGGATTCCATTTTCTCTTCAAGTGCCCGAAGTGTGTACCTGCATCTAGTAAGTCTTGGAAATTTGTTCTAGGCATTTTAATTTCTTTTTAATGTTTGTCTCCTCTGGGGAGTTCTCTTTTTTAATTTCGGAGTAGCGACTCTGTCGATCTCCTAAATTTTTCGCAGACAGACAAATAACCGGTAGCCAATAAGGATCCTGCTATTTTTATCTGTGCTGTGCAATAATTGTAAATCAGTGTTAAAATATTAACGTTTGCTGAATTGGAAGCGTCTGCGAGCACCAGGTTGACCAGGTTTCTTTCTTTCCACTTCGCGAGCATCGCGAGTCAAGAAACCGTTAGTCTTAAGGACAGAGCGATAAGCTTCTTTGTCTACTTCACACAATGCGCGTGAGATAGCAAGACGAAGAGCCTCAGCCTGACCTTTGATTCCACCGCCATCAAGATTTACTTTGATGTCGAAGTTTTCAAGAGTACCTGTAACACTAAGTGGCTGTCTAACGATGTAACGAAGAGCTTCTTCCTTGAAGTACTCATCAAGAGGACGATCGTTGATAGTAATGTTACCTTTACCTGATTGCACATAAACGCGAGCAACAGCTGATTTACGTCTTCCAAGGGCGTTAATTACTTCCATCTGTTTACTTTAGTTCGTTTAAGTTAATAATTTTTGGATTTTGAGCTTGATGTGGATGTTCTGGTCCTTCATAAACATAAAGGTTGCGGAACAAGTCTGCACCAAGAATTGTTTTTGGAAGCATACCTTTTACTGCTTCCTCGATCACTGAAGTCGGTTTTGACGCCAATTTCTCTTTAGGGGTAGAGAAACGTTGTCCACCAGGGAAACCTGTGTGACGAACGTAAACTTTATCAGTCAATTTCTTTCCGGTCAAGCGGATTTTTTCAGCGTTTACAACGATAACGTTGTCACCGCAATCCACGTGAGGAGTGAAATTAACTTTGTGCTTACCGCGTAGCATCACTGCTACTTTTGAAGCTAGCCTACCCAATACTTGATCGGTGGCATCAACTACAACCCATTCCTTATTTACGGTCTTAGGGTTTGCCGACACTGTTTTGTAACTAAGTGTGTCCACGTTGTTGATTTTTAAGTTAATACATTAATTTTGTTGCGTCCCCGCACAATTTCGGGGGGTGCAAATATAGACAAAATATTTAATATACACAAAAAAGAACGCCCCTCATTGCGAAGGGCGTTCCGAGCGTTATAAATGTGTTGTGACAGAATTATTCTGTAGGCCAACCAGGGTTCTGAGTAATGGTATAACCATTATCCTTGTACTCTTGACAAACCTCTTTACAAACTGGCTCAAGATATTGTCTTTCACCGAAGTTGTTAGCAGCTCTGTCTTTGATGTTACGAGGGATCAAGAAACCTTGCATTTCAGGAGCATTGTCATCAAGGATCTCTTTGTTCACCTTGATTGAACCATCACCATAAGTAGCAGGAACCTGAACCAATTTACCTTCAGCATCTTTTTCATACTCAGGATATGTACCGTCACCATCGATATCGGTCTTGAATTTGATAATTGAACCATCAAGGGCCTGAACTTGAATCTTACCAGCGTCAGCTTTAGATCTTACATAAGGACGCCATTGTAGTTTAGCTTCTTCAAGATTGATCCAAGCACCAAGCATAATATCAGGGTTGTTTGCACCGCTCATAAGCTCAAGTTTACCCCAACGACGGATATCTCTTGTACGGAAGTGTTCCATGAAGAATTCCATACGACGCTCACGACGGATCTCCCAGATAAGAGGGCTGTTAACAACACCAGCGTGAGTGTTAACTTCAGGAGCTGCAGTACGAGCTGGGTCGTTAGGCA
>JAZOBN010000027.1:0-18806 GCA_045595965.1 Candidatus Coprenecus sp. | reverse complement strand
TACATAGATTCTACTCGAACTCACATTATACTTTAATGATGCATCCACCAAAGTTAGATGATTTTCCTCAATATCACGAACGACTTGAAGTTTGAAGGCATAGTCAGCCTTAATATTTTTCTTCTTGATCAACCCTGAGGGGCCTTCTGACTGAAAACGAACCCATAAATGGAGCAGCAGTGCTTTATCTACGCCGTAATATTCATGGATATAATTTATACTACATCCATTCTCAAGCATATGCATATACTTCAATCGTTCTGCATAGCCGTGTTTCTTGTACTTTTTAGACATAACAAAACCCCGAAAGTTTTTTGTCTAACTTTCGGGGTTCATGTCACTTTTTTATTTATCATTTATCCTAACTTTGTGTCATGAATACAGATTACAAAAAAATCCTTTCTGACATTTTTCAGGAGATAGCCCCATTGTCCGGTCTGGGCAAGCAGGCTGACTATATCCCTGAGCTCGCAAAAGTGAACCCTGACCAGTTTGGTCTGGCACTTCACACTATTGATGGCAAAAATTATTCCATCGAGAGTGCTGATGTACGCTTTTCCATTCAGTCCATCTCAAAAGTATTCTCCCTGGCTATGTGTTTCAGTCTTATAGGGGACAAATTATGGGAGAGGGTCGGCAAAGAGCCGTCCGGGACCGCTTTCAACTCCATCATACAGCTTGAGATCGAGAAAGGGATCCCAAGAAACCCATTTATAAATGCAGGCAATCTGGTGGTTGTGGATATCCTCATTTCCCTCCTTGACAACCCCAAAGAGGAATTCATCAGGTTTGTCAGGGCAATCTCCGGCAATGAGACTATTGATTATAACCCTGTAGTCGCCCACTCAGAGAGGGAGAAGAGTTACCTCAATGCAGCCATCATAAATATCCTGAAATATTACGGCAACATCCACAACGACATAGAAGAGGTATTGCACCTTTATTTTATGATGTGCTCCGTTGAGATGAGTTGTAACGAACTTGCCAAAGCATTCATCCCTTTTGCCAACCACAGGTCACCATTCAGTTTCTCCGGGATAAGTCTCACATCATCGCAGGTGAAGAGAATCAACGCAATAATGCAGACCTGCGGATTCTATGATGAAGCGGGAGAATTCTCATTTCTTGTAGGGCTACCCGGTAAAAGTGGTGTAGGTGGTGGCATTGCAGCCATTCACCCCCTCAGATATTCTGTAGTGGCCTGGAGTCCCCGCCTAAATGAGAAGGGAAATTCCATTATGGGGATGAAGGCTCTCGAATTACTCACCTCCAAAACAGAGGAGTCCATCTTTTAATTTTTTTGTTACAAGCTCAAATTTAACTACTTTTGTAACCTCAGATTTCCATTATATCAGTACCCACATACATAATCACAGCATAAAACGTATAGTTTACATATTGCTTTTTGTTTTGCTCTCAACCCTCACATCATATTCACAAGATGAAAGATCAGATAAAAATGAGAAAGATACTTTTACTGGCAACAGCTGCACTTCTTGTTGCCATCAACACTTCCGAGGCCCAGAACAAAAAGAATTGGGCCGACTATGGCAAATACCAGGAGGCCAACAAAGCTCTGACCCAAAACCCCGATGTGGTTTTTATGGGTAATTCAATCACCGAAAACTGGTACAAATTCCGTCCCGATTTTTTTAACAGCCGCAATTTTGCAGCGAGGGGGATCAGTGGACAGGTTACCTATCAGATGCTGGCAAGATTTCAGAGTGATGTGGTGGAACTTGGTCCGAAGATTGTCGTGATTCTTGCAGGGACCAATGACATTGCCGAGAATCAGGGACCTATCGCGATAGAGCAGATTGTGGAAAACATCAAATCGATGTGTGATATTGCCAGGGCCAACAAGATAAAGCCAATCGTCTGTTCTGTAGTCCCATGCGACAGATTTGTATGGAGAAAAGACCTCACCCCTGCCGATGATATTATTGAGTTGAACCGTCAGCTGAAACAGATGGCAAAATCCAACAAAATCCAATATGTCGATTACCACACTGCAATGGATAACGGAGAGGGTGGACTAAGCCCCGAACTCTCTAAAGACGGATGCCATCCACTTGATGCCGGATATGTTATTATGGAGGAGATTATTCTAAAAGCATTAAAAAGAAAATAGATGAAAATAGCAGTACCAACAAGAGAGGGTCGTGTAGATGACCATTTCGGACATTGCGACCACTACACAATATTTACAATAGAGGACAAGCAGGTTGTAGGGAGAGAGAATCTCCCCTCCCCTCAAGGATGCGGATGCAAATCGGGAATTGCAGCAGATCTGCAGAAAATGGGTGTGGAGGTGATGCTTGCCGGAAGTATGGGCAATGGAGCACTCAACAAACTCTCTGAACACAACATAAAAGTGATCAGAGGATGCAGCGGTCCTGTGGATGACCTGGTGAAAGGTTATCTGGCGGGGTTTCTTTTTGATTCTGGAATCGGATGCGAGAGCCATCACGAATGTAGCGGACACTAATATTTTTATTACATTTGTGGATATTTACACACTATGAGAGATATTGAGAAACTATACCTGTCTTATATTGGAGAGGCACCCGCAGAGGTGGTAGAACTTCCATCATCGGGAAGCAACCGCAGATATTTCAGAATGAAAAGTTCTGATGGAAAGACAATTATCGGAGCAGTCGGCACCTCAATTGAAGAGAACAAGGCTTTCTGGGCCATATCAGAACATTTCAGTGCAAAAGGGCTCCCAGTCCCCAAAGTGCTTGCCCACGACGAAAGTTTCATGTATTATCTTCAGGAGGATCTCGGAGACGGAATCCTCTTCAATGCGGTTTCACAAGGGAGGGAGTGCGGAAAATACAGTGATGACGAAAAAGCTCTTTTGAAAAAGGCTATTGCATATCTCCCCGATCTCCAGTTCAAGGGGGCAGAGGGGTTTGATTTCTCAATTTGTTATCCTCAGCCGGAATTCGACGAGAGGATGATCTCATTTGACCAGAACTATTTCAAATACTGTTTCCTTAAGGCTACAGGGCTTGATTTCAGTGAGGTAAAACTCGAAGAGGATTTCAAGAAGATGTCCGATGTGCTGATGCGCAACTCATCAGGGACATTCCTTTACAGAGATTTTCAGGCCCGCAATGTGATGCTTGTGGATGGAGAGCCCTATTTCATAGATTTTCAGGGTGGGCGCAAAGGACCCATATATTACGATGTGGCTTCGTTCATCTGGCAAGCTAAAGCCAACTATTCAGAGGCTTTGAAGAGGGAACTTATCGATACATATATCGACTCTCTCAAGCGTTATATGCCTGTTGACAGGGACTATTTCTACAGCCAGTTACGACACTTTGTCCTTTTCAGGACTCTTCAGGTACTCGGAGCATACGGTTTCAGAGGCTACTTTGAAAAGAAGCCCCATTTTCTGCAGAGTGTCCCTTATGCCATTGACAATCTCAGACAACTGCTGAAAGAGAGTCCGTTCACAGAATACCCCTATCTGAATGAAATTCTTACAGAACTGACCCAGATGAGACAGTTCTCGGAGATGGGTGGAGAGAGGAAACTTGAGGTAAGAATCTACAGTTTCGCATACAAGAAAGGTATTCCAAACGATATTTCAGGCAATGGTGGCGGATATGTATTTGACTGTCGGGCAATAAACAATCCTGGAAAATATGAACACTTCTTCCACTTTACAGGACTTGATAAAGAGGTGATCGATTTTCTTGAAGAGGATGGTGGAGTACTCAAATTCCTCGACAATGTATACGAACTTGCAGATGCACACGTAGAGAGGTATATCGAGCGTAAATTTACAAATCTGATGTTTTCGTTCGGATGCACCGGTGGACAGCACCGTTCTGTTTACTGTGCAGAGCATCTTGCACAGCATATTGCTCACAAATATGATGTAAAAGTATTCCTGTACCATAGGGAACAAGGGATTGAAAAGGAGTTATAATGAAGAGAGCTTTCATATTTGCTGCAGGGCTTGGGACAAGATTGAAACCAATTACGGACACCATGCCCAAGGCTTTGGTCCCATACCAGGGGAGTCCCCTTCTGGAACAGGTGATACTGAAGCTCAAGAGGGAGGGCTTTTCAAATTTGGTGATAAACATCCACCATTTTGCAGCAATGATACGCGACTTCGTTGCCGAGAGGGAGAGTTTCGGAATAAACATAGAATTTTCTGATGAAAGTGACCTGTTGAGAGATACAGGGGGTGGAATTAAACATGCTGCTCCCCTACTTCAAGGAGGTCATTTTTTAATTCACAATGTGGATATAGTGTCAAATCTGGATCTAAACCTCTTCTATGACACACATATCTCAGACCCCCAATCCCCCGTTGCTACTCTGCTGGTGAGCGACAGGGAGACTGCAAGATATCTGCTGTTTGATCAGGAAAATAGGCTTGTGGGGTGGATAAATAAGAAAACCGGGGAGGTAAAGAGCCCATTTCCTGAGATCTTATCCCAAAGGTGGGAAGCCCTTGTGGAGAGGTACCGTCCCCTGGCATTTGGTGGAATGCACGTCGTATCTCCTGGAATATTTCCCCTTATGGAGGGGTGGGGAGAGAAATTCTCCATCATAGATTTTTATGTTTCGATAGCCAAAGATCATATCGTCAGAGGGTATGAGGCCCCTGCAGGGACAGTCCTCACCGATGTCGGCAAACTTGACCAGATAGGCTACACCACAAAAGAGCAAACAAACTAAAAATAAAAATATATGCTTAACGTTTCATATTGTTCTGACAAGTACCAGTACACAATGGGCAAATCATTTTACGACAGTAAGATGAAAGAGAAAAGGGCTGTTTTCAATTTATTTTTCAGAAAAGCACCCGACAACAACAACTGGGCTGTAGTATGTGGCGTGGAAGAGGCACTTGAGATGATTCAAGGTTTAGGGAGTATGCCTGAGGAATTTTTTGAAAAATTTCTCCCCGGAGATGAATATGCCGAGTATCGCAAGTACCTTGCAAATATGCGCTTCACAGGAAACGTTTATGCTATGAAAGAGGGTGAGATTGCCTTTCCTAAACAACCAGTCATCACCATTGAAGGTCCACTTATCGAGGCACAGGTGCTTGAAACCCCACTGCTGTGCATCATGAACCACCAGATGGCAATCGCGACCAAGGCTTCCCGCGTAACACGTGCCACCAAGAAACCAGTAAGCGAATTCGGCTCCAGAAGGGCACACGGTCCGTGGGCTGCCACATACGGAGCAAAAGCTGCATACATAGGGGGATGTTTCAACAGTTCCAATATCCTGGCGGCTACACAGTTCGGTTTCCCTTGCACAGGGACAATGGCACACAGTTATGTCACATCATTCGGATGCTCTATCCATGGAGAGTACAAAGCATTTGACACATACATCAAGACACATCCAAATGAACCCCTTATTCTCCTTGTGGATACTTACGACACACTTCAGTGCGGTATCACCAATGCAATCAGAGCCTTCAAAAACAACAATATAAACGACTCATACCCCTACCCTTACGGGATACGTCTGGATAGCGGCGACCTGGCATACCTGTCAAACAAATGCCGCAAAGAACTTGATGACGCCGGGCTTAAGCAATGTAAAATTTTCGCAACCAACTCCCTTGACGAATATATCATCACTGATCTTGAGCGTCAGGATGCCACCATCGACTCTTACGGGGTGGGCGATGCTATTGCGACCAGCAAGCATAACCCCTGCTTCGGTAATGTCTACAAACTTGTAGAGATAGATAACCAGCCTATTCTCAAAAGGTCAGAAGATAAAGGAAAACTTATCAATCCGGGGTTCCAGATTACATACCGTATTATAAAGAACGGTTCCTTCAAAGTGGATGTCACATGTCTGCGCGGTGACAGAACATCTCAACTCATTGAAAAGGGAGAGGATGTAGTTCTCCGTTCAGAAACAGACAAATCAAAATTCAACACATACTATAAAGGGGAATATGAAGCAAGAGCACTTCAGATTCAGATGATGAAGGATGGTAAAGTCATCTACGAACATCCCCACATCGACCAGAGGAAAGGGTACTACATCCAGAACCTTGCATCGTTCAACCCCACCGAGACCCGTATCATCAATCCACACTACTACAAAGTGGATATCTCTGATGAACTGTATGACTGCAAAATGTCCCTCATTGACTCCATTATAGCCGAGATAGAGACGCTGAAAAAGAGTCATAAAGCAGGTAAAAGCACCCTCGTGGTAGTAGATATGCTATACGATTTCATCGATGGCTCACTTGCTTGCATCGGTGGCGAAGAGGCTGTAAAGTGTGCTGTCAACTATATCAATGAGCACCCCGAATTGAGGGTTCTCTATGTGTGTGACTCACACCCTGCAAACCACTGTTCTTTCAAAGAGAACGGGGGAATTTGGCCTGCACACTGTGTACAGGGGAGCCGTGGGGCAGCAATCCACGAGAGCTTCCATACTCAGATCCTCAACCATGACAACCGTCCACAAAGGGGGAACATCTTCTACAAAGGGCGCAACTCCTCTACTGAACAATATTCAGGTTATGAGGCTGTCGATGCAAGCGGTATCAGTATGGAGGAACTCCCTACCCACGATGTGATTCTGGTGGGAATTGCCTCTGAGTTCTGTGTAAAAGAGACAGCAATGGACTTCATCAAAAGGGGGTTCAATGTATCGGTAATAGAAAAAGCACTTGCCTATGTTGATCCTGACGGTCACCAGAAGGCACTTGCAGAGTTCAGATCAAAAGGAATAAATATTTTATAAGAGATGAAATATATAGGAATAGACCTTGGCGGCACAAAAATATCCGCCGGAATTTTTAATGAAAACGGAGTTTTGCTCACCAGCGACAGCCTACTTATCGAAGAGAGGACAGGGAGTGAGGTGGGCGCACTTATCCTCCAGCTATGTGACAAGATCCTGAAAGATAACCACATTTCACCTGAAGAGGATATGAGTATCGGTGTATGCGTGCCAGGTATCACATATTCAAAAACAGGCTGTGTGTGGGCTCCGAATATCCCAGGATGGGACAATTATCCACTTGCACTTGAACTTCGTGCACATTTTCCAAAGGCAATGGTAACCATCGAAAGTGACCGTACATGCTACATCCTTGGAGAGATCACAATGGGGGCTGCCAAAGGGTGCGACAATGCAGTCTTCATCGCTGTCGGAACAGGAATCGGAGCCGGAATCCTAATTGACGGACATATCCTCCACGGGTCATCAGACATCATAGGGGCTATCGGCTGGCTTGCGCTCAAACCACCCTATGACAAATTCTATGACCAATGCGGATGCTTTGAGACCCACGCATCGGGGGATGGTCTTGCAAAACAGGCGCAGAAGTTCCTTAGGGAGGACAAAGAGTACAACGGGCCACTTCGCAACATCCCAATTGAGAATGTTACCTCTTATGAAGTGTTTGCTGAGTACCAAAACGGCGATCCCCTTGCCACACGTGTCATTGACCAGGCTGTAGAGATGTGGGGTATGGCTGCAGCAAACCTTGTGAGCCTTCTCAACCCTGAAATGGTCATTTTTGGTGGTGGCATCTTCGGCCCGGCTACTCCACTTATCGACAGAATCTACGAAGAGGCTCTCAAATGGGCACAGCCTATCAGCATCAGACAGACAAAATTCGTTGCCACCCAACTTCCCAAAATGGCAGGCCTTTACGGTGCTGGCGGCGTTGCAATCCAATCTGTAAAATAGAATAAAATATATTGAAAATGAAAAATACTAAAGTACTTATCGCAGGATATCTTGGAATGTTCTTCTTTGGAGTTGCATTCCTGATCATGGGAGCTGTTCTCCCTTCACTTACAGCAAAATTCTCCCTCACAGAGGCAGGTTCTTCATTCCTTGTAAGCTTCTTGCCTTTCGGAACAATTTTCGGATCATTGGTTTTCGGTCCAATCATCGACAAATACGGATACAAATCTTTGATGCTTGTTGCTATGGCTTTGGGTGCCATCGGTCTTGAGACCATCGCATTCGGCCCCACTCCTGGCATTGTACGTGCAGGTATCTTTGTCCTTGGTATCAGTGGCGGTATGCTCAACGGCTCAACCAATGCACTCGTTTCAGATGCATCTGATGACAAATCAAAAGCTGCAAACCTCAGCCTTCTGGGATTCTTCTACTGTGTAGGGGCAATCACAATCCCATTGCTTCTTGCATCCCTTCCAGAGAGCATAACTTACTCTATAATCGTAGGTTGCACAGGTGGCATGATGGTTCTTACTTTCATTTATTACCTGTTTGTGGACTTCCCTAAAGCAAAATTCCAGCAAGGGTTCCCCATCAAGAAGATTATCGGAATGGCAAAAGAGCCCATTTTGCTCCTTTTCAGTTTCGCACTTTTCTTCCAGAGTGCACTTGAGGGGCTGAGCAATAACTGGTCCACCCAATATCTTTCAGCTCATCACGGATTCTCCGCTGACCAGGCACAATATGCACTCAGTTTCCTTGTAATCGGTATGGCAATAAGCCGTCTTACCCTCACATTCATACTCAAGAAGATTGACGGTGTGAAGGTTATTATATTGAGCATGGGACTTGTCGTGGCAGGGGCTATCTGCACCTTTATAGCATCCAATATCCCTACAGCTATCACAGGTGCTGTCCTTTTGGGTATGGGTCTTGCTGCTACCTTCCCTATCTCACTGGGTAAAGTGGGCGAAAAATTCAAAGAGATGTCAGGTACAGCATTCAGCCTTGCACTTGTAATCTCATTGTTCGGCAATACAATCATGAATCTCATTATAGGTCAGGTGGGTACACAATATCTCCCTTACTTCCAGATTTTATCTGCCATTATGATTGTTCTACTATTTGCTATCGGCAACAAGAAAACATCCAAATAACTTTCGCCAGAACTATTTTTTTTATATTTTTGCGACTCTAAACGGCATTTATAATAAGTATTATAATCTAAAATTTTTTATCAGAAATGTTAGCACTTGAATGGACAAAGAAAGTCAGAGAGGTGATGGCCCAGATTGAGGACACACAGCTTGACAACATTAGAAAAGCTGCTGAAATTATGGCAGACAGTATTCAGGCAGAAAGATGGGTACACACTTTTGGTTGTGGTCACGCAAATCTTCCTATCGAAGAGATGTATCCACGTATCGGTGGCTTCGTAGGTTTCCACCCTCTATGTGAACTTCCATTGACATCTTTCACCCACATTATCGGCGATATGGGTATCAACCAATTCCTTTTCCTCGAAAGATGTGAAGGATATGGTAACACCATCATGGAATCATATAACTTTGACAAGAGAGACTGTATCTGGTTGTTCTCACACACCGGTATCAACGCAGTAAACATCGACGTTGCTTTGAAAGCTAAAGAACTTGGTATGAAAGTTATCGTATTCGGTTCAGCAGGCAATACCGCAGACAAGAAACCTCGTCACTCTTGTGGAAAGAACCTTTTCCAGATTGCAGACGTAGTTGTTGACTCTTGCGCTCCACTTGTTGATGCAAGTGTTAGCTTGAAAAACCACTTTGACAAAGTAGGTCCTGTATCTACAGTTGCATTCATCACTTGCGTATGGATGACAGTTATCACTGTTGCTGAGATTCTTGAGTCAAGAGGTGTTAAACTATACATCCACCCTTCTCACAACGTACCTGGCGACACAACTGCTCACGAAAGACTTGCAGAGTGTATCAAAGTGTACAGAGAGCGTGTTAAAGGCGTTTAATACATCCGATGTCTCCCGCTAGAATAAAAATAGCAATCATATTATGCCTTGTAGGATTTATGCCTGCAAGGCATCTTTTTGCCCAGACCATACTTCCGGACTCACTCTCCGTAGTCAGGGATTCGGTCATTGTAGCGGGTTCTGACACACTCTCCACACCCCAGGACACCCTTATAGCACCCCCATCAGACTCATTGGCTGCAGGGAAAGTACTCACTCCAAAAGAGGCGAGAAAACAGAGACGGGACAGCATCAAGATGGTGAAAGACAGCATCCGTCGTGCCACCCCGAGAATCCTGGAGACTTGTGCCATCCCTGAATCCCTCTACTATAAAAGGATGCTGATCTGGAACAGTGATCCATATTTCAACAAGGTAAAACTTGTAGAGCCCGACACCACCTTCAATGACTGGTACACCGAGTACCCGTTCTTCAAGGAGGATGTCAATGCCACATATCTGGGTGTAATCGGCTCCGCTACCCAGAATTTCAACTATTTCAAACGTCACGATTTTGACATTGCCCCTTTCTATTCATATTACCTTCCATACACCTATACAGCTGAGAGTATGAGGATGTACAATGTCAAATCACCCTGCACAGAACTTGCCTATTGGGGGACACTCTTCTCTTACAAGGACAAAGAGGAGTCAAGTGCACGTTTCATGCACACACAGAACATTACCCCCCACCTCAATCTCCAGCTTGAATTCCATATGTTCGGTGGCAAAGGTATCCTCTCCAGAGAGGCTACCAATAACAGAACCTTTACACTCACAGGTAACTACCTCGGTGAAAGGTATGTTGCAAATGGCGGCTTTATCTCCAATACTATCAAAAGGGATGAAAACGGAGGTATAGTCAACACCTCAGATGTCCGTGATACGACATTCGATGCCAAAACTATAGCGATAAACCTCAACCAGGCATCCAACAGAATTACCAAAAGGACATTCTTCCTCAACCACTCATACGGAATTCCTATCAGATTCAAGAAGCAGAAAGACTCATTGGGAAGGGACACCCTCGATGCCGGTGCCGGTACAATGGCCTATTTCGGACACTCATTTGAATACTCCTTCTATACCAAATTTTATTCTGACCAGATTGCCAGAACAGATACAAAGGGGAGAGAGTTCTATTATAACAATTTCTTTATACACCCCTATCAGAGTGCAGACTCGATGAGGGTTTCAAATCTTGACAACAAATTGTTCTTCAGACTGCAACCCTGGTCCAGCGATGCAATAGTCTCCCAGATTGAAGGTGGTGCCGGATATCAGCACCTCACTTACTACACCTTCTCACCAGACTCATATCTCCAGGGGCACAGAAACATAGCTGAGAACAACCTCTATGTATATGCAGGAGCAAACGGAAAGTTCCGAAAATACTTCTCCTGGGATGCCTTCGGCAAATACAACCTCGCCGGCTACAACATATTTGACTACCGCCTTGGTGCCAATGCCACATTCTCTTTCTACCCGTTCAGAGACAAAAAAGAGCCTATAAGTCTCACTGCCAGCTTCAATACCTCCGCCACCAGGCCGGACTACTACACAAACAACATCTACTCCAACCACTTTATCTGGAGTAATGATTTTGACAAAACATTTGAAACTAAAATTGAAGGTGAACTGAATATTCCCAAATGGAAAATGTCTGCATTTTTCGGTTACGCCTTGGTAAACAACCACATATACTATGATACCCTCGGAATTGTGCAACAACACCCCGAGACGATAAATGTGATGAGTGCATATCTGCAGAAGGATCTCAAAGCCTGGCTCTTCCATTTTGACAACCAGGTTCTGTTCCAGCTTTCATCCAACAACGATGTATTGCCCCTTCCCCTTGTGGCTCTTCACCTGAGATACTATATCGAGTATGAACTCGTGAAAAAAGTACTGACCGTACAGGTCGGGGCGGACGGCACATTTACAACAGCATATTTTGCCCCCGCATATAATCCCGCCACAGGTCAATTCCATAATCAAAACTTCGAAAAGGTGGGTAACTGCCCCTACATCGATGTTTTTGCCAACTTCCAATGGAAACAGGCAACACTGTTCTTCAAGTTTACCAATGCAAACCAAGGGTGGCCAAACGGAGATTACTTCTCTGCATACCACTACACAAAACCTCGCAGAGCATTCAAATTCGGTATATATTGGCCCTTCCACATACACTAAGAGCCTATGAAGCGATGGAACGCCAGAGCTGTGGCAACCATATCGGTAATTGTGTTTCTCCTCCTTATACCTACCAGAGACAAGGAGGGAAGGGTTGACCACCGCACCATCGGAGATAAAGATACCCTCACCTGTTATATCAATATACCAGGTGATGCCTTCGCTTTTGAAGACTTTCCAATCGGTTTCAATTACCATTTGCTCACCACATACGCACAGACTCAGAATTTTACAAGAAACATAATTGCCCCTTTCTACAAACAGACACCCTGGCAAGAGTTAGTGGATGGAAAAATTGATATTGTGGCGATGAATCTCGTAAGAGATACCATCCCTTTTGAATTTGCAGAATATCTCTCCCACTCTGCCCTCATCTCTGATGAATTTGCCTGGGTTGTCCGTGCAGACAACGACAGCCTTCTGGATAATATAAATTTCTGGATAGGAAATTTTGCCGTCACGTACGACTTCTTCAATCTGGAGAAGAGATTCTTGAGGGCGTACCGTATTGAACCACACCTCATCAACATGACATTCACCCCCCTGATCTCACCATATGATGTCTCCATAAAAAAGTATAGTCACCAGCTCGGTTGGGACTGGAGACTCCTGGCGGCCGTAATATATCAGGAGTCGAGATTTTCAATGGGGGCGGTATCATCAAGAGGTGCGACAGGGCTGATGCAGGTTCTCCCATCAACAGCACGCCACTACGGCATAGATGATGTTTTCAACCCAGACAACAACATTCATGCAGGGGTGTCACATCTTAAATATCTCCAGAAGATATTTGTTTCGATGGGTATGTCACAAGAGGAGATCATCAATTTCACACTTGCTGCATACAATGCAGGGGAAGGGAGGATACAGCAGTGTATAGAATTTGCCAGAGGCATTGGAAAAGACCCAATGTACTGGAAAAACATATGCGAATCTATCCCCTATATGAGTGATCCTAAAAAATACCTTGGAGAGGAGACCTCAATCAGAAAATTCTCAGGAAAAGAGACCATCAAATATGTTGAAGAGGTTTTGAGAAGATTTGAAGAATACAAGATGTCTGTCCTCCCTTAATTCATCTTTATTGTCTTGTCCGGCTGTACCCTGGCAATAAAGAGGGTCGGGACAATCATAACAAGAAGAATCAGGGCAAAAGATGCCATATTCAAAATCACCATTTTCCATACATTGACGAAAATAGGGACATGATCCACAAAATAGTTTGCAGGGTCAAGTGGAATTATATGGAGAGATCCCTGGAGAATCGCCACAACAATTGCAATAAGATTTCCGATAGCCATCCCCTTCAGGACAATAAATGCCCCTCTGTAAATGAATACTTTACATATATCCTTTGTCTTCATTCCAAGGGCCTTCAGAAGCCCTATCATAGATATCTTCTCAAAAAGGATGATAAGGAGGCCGGATATCATGTTGAATCCCGCTACCACAATCATTAACGTAAGTATTATGAGGACATTCAAATCGAGAAGGTCAAGCCAGTCGAAGATGTGTGGATAGAGATTTCTGATATTGTTCACTATCACTGAATCATCCTTCTGTGGCTCTTTCATAAGGAGCTGGTCGATATTCCCCACTACTCTGCCCGGGTCGGCACCAGGTACAAGAGTCACCTCCATAGATGAAACCATATCGGGTTGCCATCTGTTCAGCCCCCTGGTCTGGCGGATATCTACAATTGTCATTGTCTTGTCCATATCTTCAAGACGGACATCATAGAGACCACATACAGTGAATTTTCTCACCCTCACCCCCTCATCTACAAAGTATGCGAATATCTCATCCCCACATTTGTACTCCATCAGGTTAGCAAGTCTTTTGGATATCAGTATATCGTTGCTTGCGCGACGTGTCGAGAAATCGGGCAATCTCCCCTCAACAAGATTATTTTCGTAAAACCTGAGATTGTATGTAGAGTCCACCCCTTTGAAAAAGACCCCCTGGACACTCTCTTCGGAGCGGAGCATTCCAGACTTGTACACCACACCACTCACACTCTCCACCCCCCTCATATTCTGCAACTCATCAAGGTATGACGGTTTTCCGCTCAATTTGTACAACTCATTTGTGACACCTGCCCCAGGCGGATAGAGGACCACCTCTGCCGAGAAACCCGAAATTATATCCTTTATCTCCCTCTTGAATCCATCGGAAATTGCAATCGCAATAAACATCACCAGAATGCTTATAGCCACAGATGCACAAGCAATTATATTGCTCAGTGGACTGAGTTTTCCCTTCTCTCCACTCTTTCCTTTAATTTTTTTGGCGATATAAAGATTTAAATTCATATATTTGCACTCGCATTAAGCAAAAGTCATTGCGGAAATAGCTCAGTTGGTAGAGCGTCGGCTTCCCAAGCCGAAGGTCGCGGGTTCGAACCCCGTTTTCCGCTCAAAAATCGATATCTTCACCCGATCCTGTCTCCAGGATGCGGTCATCCCCGAAAAGTTCAACTGCTCTGTTCAGCAACTCAATATAATATTCGTCTTCTTTTTGGGTAAACATCACAAGCAACATTTCGAGATATACCAGAAGCAATGCTCTGTCATCTCTAACCTCGAATGCACTTGATTCCAGATCCACCCCTTGATTCTCGAGATAATATCTTAATTTGGATTCTGAGAAAATCTCTCCATCCCTGAAAATATCCATATAGAAGAGAATTTTGTCATTCTCAATATATGCCGGGACAAATCCCCCGGGAAAGCACATCGGGTAGACCTCCAGACCCGAATTTCTTGCCAACAGGAAATATGCCAGCGATATTGAGAGGGGTATTCCGCATCTTGAACTCAGCACCGATGTAAGGACTGTAGTACTGTCCCTTGTGATGGGGTAATCTTTCCATTTGAAAAGGAGACGATGAAAAAAGATGTGGTTGAAGATCTCCATCTTCTCAATAGCTGTCTTTTCGGGTGTTATCTCCCTGAGAAGGTCTCCCAGAAGGACTGATATCAGATCCTGAAAATATATCTCATCAATATCGGGATTTACAAGTTTGGAGATGAGATAAATTCCACGTCCCAATTCGGGATAATCCCTTTGAACCATCTGCTTAAGTTCATCCAGGACAAACTCATTTGTCAGATACTGTATTTTATCGGCAATAAGCCCCTTTACCTTGTAAGATTTCTCCTGATTGTAGAGCAGTGACAGATCCTTGAGTATGGATGTACCCCTGCCCAACATCCGGCGATTTATCGCATTTACGACAAAATCATCGGTATCATCCAACAGGGTAACAATACTTTTCAGTTCTGTATCTACGCTCATTTTGTGATTGTCGCCAATTTATCCAACGAAAGTCTGATCAATTTCTCCACATATGGTTTGTAGTCGGTATTGCTGTCACCTGCATATCTTGCAGCGATGATGCAGCACACTGTCCCTGCATTGTGGCCAAGTTTTCTTGCAAGGCCTGCAAGTGCAGAACCCTCCATCTCAAAGTTGGTGATTTTCCATCCGTCACATCTGAAAGATTCGAGTCTGTCCATAAGGTCCGGAATTACAAGTGGGAGTCTCAATACCCTGCACTGAGGGCCATAAAAACCACCGGCTGAAATGGTCATACCCCTTACTGTAGAATCTTCAAACAGGTCGATAAGGTTTTGGCTTGCCTTTACGAAATATGGGATGGGGAGGTGTCTGGTCCATACATCCTTCATATGTTCCATAAACCCATCCTCTATCTTCTGGTCAGCAATTTCATCTCTCCCTCCATACCAGTTCAGCAATCCGTCAAACCCTACAGAGTAGTGAGAAAACACGAACGAACCGAGAGGAACATCCTCCTGAATAGCCCCTGACGTTCCGATTCTCAAAACATTGAGGGTGGTTTTCTCCACTTTTTCCTCTCTTGTCTCGAAATCCACATTCTTGAGGGCATCAAGTTCTGTCATCACAATATCGATATTGTCACAACCTATACCGGTTGAGATTACCGACATCCTTTTCCCCTTATATTTTCCTGTTATTGTGTGGAACTCTCTGGATGATTTGTCCACCTCTATCTCTTCGAAAAATGAGCCTACAAGCTTCACACGTCCAGGATCCCCTACGAGAATCACTGTATCTGCCAACTCTTCGGGTCTGATATGAAGATGAAAAATCGACCCGTCACCATTTATAATCAATTCTGAAGCTGCAATTTTTGCCATAATATCCAACTTTAAGTATTAAAGAGTCAAAAATATAAAATATCTCTGGAAAAATCTAACTTATGAGGGGAAATAATGATGGCGGCACTGGTGTTCAATGACTTATGAGGACTTATGAGGACTTATGATGAAAGCCTCTCCAATGCAAAAGTGCAACAGGCTGTCGCAGTTTTGCCATGGAGTCATAATCTGCTTCTGATGAGCCACGATTTGTCTCCTGAGCATATCGTATTTTATGCCAATGAGGTATTCCGTAGCAGTTATAATCTCGGATTCATTGACGCAGTTGAGCCATTGAAGGAATTGGAGTTAGAACGCCGCCTTGTTCAGAAAATCACTACCTTTATAATGGAATTGGGTAGCGGTTTCAGCTTTATCGGCAATCAACATACACTGACATGTAACGATAAGGAGTATCGAGTTGATTTACTCTTCTTCCATCGCCGTCTCCGTTCTATGGTTGCCATTGAATTGAAGATAGGCGAATTCAAACCTGAATACGTGGGTAAGATGAATTTCTATCTTTCCCTGCTGGATAAGTTGGAAAAGGCTCCCGATGAAAATCCGTCTATCGGTATCATCTTATGCGCCGAAAAAGACCATTTGGAGGTAGAGTTGGCTCTACAAGATGTAAACAAGCCTATTGGCATTGCCGAATATCAATACTTGCTTCCGAAGAATAAGTTGCAAGAATTGGTCACCAATGAAATGAAAAGTTCAGGCAATAGAGATAGCTGACTGATTGAGACTCCCATTTAACAAATAAAGAGTCTCGTGCTTACACGTTACAAGAAATGTCATTTTTCCATCAAAATCTTTCTTCTCGGCTTTTATTACAGACTTAGAAAACAATGTAGGATCTTTCCTATTATCAAATTCAATATAACGGTATGGAAGGTCTGGGTCTTCATTTTCATCTAGACCAACCCTCTTTAAGAATAGATTAAATAAAAAATTAAAACCTTCTTTTATTGAGTTTGGTCTTATACGCGCCATGCTTCTTCTAATGAATCTAATTTGAATTCTTCTTTTATCAACAAGCTATATGCATCAAAGAAAAATTTACGTTCTTCATCACCTATTCGTTTAAAACATCGAAACTGAGATATGCACCAATACCCTCATCATCAACACCTTCCAGACGCTGAATTAACTCATTAAAATTCTGTGTTAATGAACGCATTTTTTCTCTTCTATTGTTTTCGCGTGGACTATATCTAAAAAACTGTTGATCTAATTTCACAATCATTTCGACTGTTTCAAAGAAAAAATCTGACACCTCAATTCAGCTAGTCATATCTATAATATCTAGTCTCGTAAAATCATCAGCTAGACTTTCCTTATTGTCAAAGGTTACTTTTCTAGATGTGAATGAAATGAATAGATCCGCGATTTTATCGGCAGGAAATTCACCTGCTGTAGAACGCCTTTCATTATCACCGATTGGGATCAATCTTAAGCCATCAACACGAGATTCGGTCTCTATTTTTAGCGGTTCATATATAACTTCTATTTGTCTTCTAGTATTCCATGGTACTTGCCCTGTATTCAATACTAGCATCCTATAAATAAGAGATGAAACTCTATAAGATGCCCATATCTCAACTCTAATATTATAATCCTCAATTTCTGGAGCAACTTGTACCGCTTTTTTCAAAGATTCAGTTCTTTGAATTCCATCTATAACAACTATCGATTCTTTAGCATTGTTAAAAGACTCCTCAAAATTATCAATATCAATATGTACATTCTCAGGTACAATAATTCCCACAACGAGCGGTGGAATTATTGCTCCTTTAGTAATATCCTCTATTAAACGTTTTCTAATTGTAGTCATTATGGAATACGAATGACTGCAATTGTCTTTTAATACAGAAATTTCATTAAATATAGTGCTATTGGTAATTTATATTTTTATAAAACGACATTTCTACACTGATATTTTGTTAGTAAAACTTATACTTTCAAACTATCTCTATCAAGCAGGAACTCATAGATGTTCATAAACACAACTCCGTTTTCGTCTTGATAACGCTTTATTGGGTCTTCGGTGATTACAAACTTCAGGAAGCTGTCCGATATATGCGTTAGCGAGCGTAGTTCCTGTTCCCGTTTTTCCTCATTAGGCAACCTCAAAGCTGATTGTATGTAGCATCGTTTACTGCCTTCGTTGCATACAAAATCAACTTCCAATTGTTTACGCTGGCTCTTGCCCTCCTCATCTTTGGTGTTTACCACTACAACACCCACATCTACCATCAATCCACGAATGCGAAGCTCGTTGTATATGAGATTTTCCATCAAATATGTTACTTCGTGCTGATGGAAATTTATACGGGCATTACGCAAACCTAAATCGGCAAAGTAATATTTGGCAGGAGTGTCAATGTACTTCTTGCCTTTAATGTCGTATCGTATTGACTTTTCCACCATAAAGACCTCTTGCAGTATTTCAAGGTAGAAACTTATGGTATTGGGAGATATAGAAACATTCTTGACCGACTTGAAGGTGTTTACTAACTTGTTTGGATTGATAAGCCCTCCGATTGAAGATGCAAGAATATTGATAAGCTCCTCCAACTTCTCTTCGTTCTTGATTTTGTACCTCTCCAATATATCGGTAATATATGTTTTCTTAAAGAGCGTCTGAAGGTATTTCATCTTCTCCTCATTACTCTGCATTGTTGCAATCATCGGGAGTCCGCCAAAAGTCATATACTCTTC
>JAZOBN010000026.1:0-22381 GCA_045595965.1 Candidatus Coprenecus sp. | reverse complement strand
GCTAAAAGGAATGAGCCCGGTGCAATACCGAGCTCTGTTCCAATCTAAGTCAGCCTCTTAATAATGTTAAACCGTCCAACTTTTGGGGGTCACATCAGATGCGGCTCTTTTTGCATATGCACTCTGCCGAAAGCTTGCTTTCAAGAGCTGACTGTGTATGCAAAACGGAAGTGTAAAGTTGAAATTGTTTATTATTATTCCAAAGGAAAATTTTGCCAATAAAAAATTTATATTTATATTTGTAACAACAAAAACAAAAGATAACAATTATTAAAAATAAGAAACTATGTCAAAAAAATTCCGTTGTACAGTTTGCGGCTATATCCACGAAGGTGATGCTGCTCCAGAAAAATGTCCTCTATGTAAAGTTGGCGCTGATAAATTTGTAGAAATCGTTGAACAAGAAGGTAACCTTTCATTTGCTACCGTTCACCAACTTGGTGATGGAAAAGGTTCAAGTGATGAGCTTTGGAAAGGTCTTCAGGATCACTTCATGGGTGAGTGCACTGAGGTAGGTATGTATCTTGCAATGAGCCGTCAGGCAGACCGTGAAGGTTATCCGGAAATCGCTGAAGCATTCAAACGTTATGCATGGGAAGAGGCTGAGCATGCTTCAAAATTTGCAGAGCTTATTGGTGAAGTAGTTTGGGATACTAAAACCAACCTTTACAAGAGAATGAACGCTGAAAGTGGTGCATGTGAAGATAAGTTCCGTCTTGCAAAGATGGCTAAAGAACAAAATCTTGATGCAGTTCATGATACAGTTCATGAAATGGCTAAAGATGAAGCACGTCACGGTGCAGGTTTCGAAGGTCTTTACAAACGTTATTTCGGTAAATAGTATTTTTATAAATACAAATTCAGAGGCTGGATTGCACCAGCCTCTTTTTGATTATATATGAAACAGATATTTTTCTTGTTTTCAATTGTTATTGTTCTTGTTACAAGTTGTAGTGAAGATGCGTCTTTCTCTAAATCTGATCTGAATATAATTAGGACAAATCCTGAACAATTGTTGAAGATATACACTATAGAGTCAGAATCTGAGACTTTGGTGCTGAGGAAAAGTTCTTCTGACCTGTCGCAAAGAGGATTGAGGAGCGATGAGTTCGCTATACTTGCAGAGAGAATGATCGCTACTGTATCAGATACTTTGGTGGGTGGTGTAGGTCTTGCAGCTCCACAAGTGGGTATAAATAAAAATATTGTGGTGGTGCAGAGATTTGATAAATCCGGAGAACCATTTGAAGTATATCCCAATATTTCGATAATTGAGTATTCTGATGAAAAAACAAAGGGACCGGAAGGTTGCCTTTCAGTCCCTGGAGAACGATATGATGTTGAACGTTCAGCTTCCATAAAGATAACCTACTTCGATATTGAAACGAACACTATGGTAGAAGAGGTGATAAATGGTTTTACATCTATTATTTTTCAACACGAAGTAGATCATCTTAATGGTATTATCTATACAGATAGAGTGCTGATGTAGTGAAGAAGGTTCTTGGAATCTTCCCCTTCATACTCAAATAGAGGAGAGCACTCATGATATCTGTGTGGAACATACTCGTATAGTTGTATTGAACCATATTCGCCGTTGCTTGAGATATTGATCTCCATCTGTAAGCCGTGTTTGGTTTGCTCGATTTTATGCAACATATCAAACTCTTTGTTCTGGCACATAGTCATGAGCCTGTTTTTTTCGATAGGTGGAAAATAATATATCAATCTTGTTACCTTGCTTCCGCTCTTTAGGTGATATGTCTCCTGTTTTTTACACAATGATAAAGCAAGAATACCTATTATGATGAGTAATGAGCCGATCCCTTTTGCATAGGGAAATCCTAATAGTGTTACAATAATCCCGGCTACAACAACTATTGCGTATATTATTATTGAAGAGACATTTGTCTTCTTCATTGTATGTGGTTCCATGTTTTTGTTAAGTATAAATGATAGTTAATTATTACAAAATGAGATAGCTCACCTGTCAGCAGATGAGCATTTTATTTTTATAAGAGTGTGATTGACTATCTATTATACTCGGAGTATCCCATATGTGATGAATTTATGGGACTCCATTTTTTGAATCAGATTTGTAGGATGTGATGATATGTTGAATACCCTTTTTTTAGGGGTATGGATTGCTGTTATTGTTCCTCCTGCAAACAGAGTAGATTGTCTGGTATTGAACTGTCTGGTATTGTTGGGGGATGTAAATTCTTTAGAGTTCAAGAGTTTCTCTCCAGAGTCTTCAGGAGAATCGAACTGATCTCCTTCTGATTCAAGACTGCATATCTCGTATAATGAGTATTGGGGAAAATATTCGCTTTTGCACAAGTATTTGTCCAAAAGTATAAATGCTCCAATAATAATAAATATGTGCAGTAACTTTTTCATCTTAGTGAGTGTTACAAAAGGGGACTCAATAATCGTGCTACACTTTCATATAAGCGGAAAATTTTTCTCCTTTTTTTCCATTTTTTCTTGTTCAGCTTAGTGCAGCGGTGCATGTCTGAATGAAATTTGTCCTCTATTGTCTTGGCACAATTGGAATCATAAAGAATTGATGTGACTTCAAAATGGTGCTCAAGGCTTCTCGTGTCCATGTTGGCTGATCCGATGATACAGTATTCACCATCAATACTCAAAACTTTGGAGTGGTTGAATCCTTTTTTGAAAAGGTAGATATTGACCCCTGCATCAAGAAGTTCAGATATGTATGACATGGTGCCCCAATTAGTCAGCCATGTGTCAGATCGCTCAGGAATCATCAGATTGACATTGACATTGGATAGTGCAGTTATCTTTATTGCATTCAGTATGGGATCAGTAGGGATGAAGTATGGGGTAATTATATATATGTCCCGTTTTGCATTTGTTATTGCGGTAAAGTAGCATTGCATAATAGCTGACCAGTCACTGTCAGGTCCGGAGGATATGATTTGACTATAAAAGTGCTTCTCTACCTTCTCCTTCATCGGCTCAATTTCAAATTCAGGATAGTATTTGTTCCTTTTCTTAAGATTGTGGTTGAGTATGAAGTATCTGTCGAGGAGAAAACTTGCTTGCAGAAGGTAGACAGATTGACCAACCAATTTGATGTGCGTATCGCGCCATTCGGGAAAAACACCACCGTTAAAGTATCTGTTTGCAATGTTTACACCACCCAGAAAACCAACTTTGCCATCTACAACGAGAATCTTTCTGTGATTGCGGTAGTTTACCAGAACGGGTGGGAAAAACCATCTGAAGGGAGAGAAGACAAGAACTTCAACACCAGCCTCCTTCAGTTCGTTTATGTATGAGTGGGAGAGTTTCCTCCCCCCAAAACCGTCATACATTACCCTGACCTCTATCCCTTTTTTAGCTTTCGCTATCAGTGCATCTTTGAACAGATTTCCCACCCCATCATCCTCTATTATAAAGGATTGGAGGTGAATGTGTTCCTGTGCTTCTTCTATGGATTTAAGCATGGCAAGCAAGGAACTCTTTCCATCGAAATATATCTCTGCTTCGCTATCGGTGGTAAGGAGACTGTTGTTGCTCCTAAGATTCTGGATAATCAGTTTTGAGTGTTTTTGGAGTTCGGGGGGGAGGATGTTTTCATCGTGCATCCTCTGCAGCATCCCATAGGCAATTTTTTCCTTTATCTGTTGGTCAGATGCACCCTTGCGGTTGAACATTTTCTCTTTTCTGAAATTCCTTCCGAAAAAAATGTAGAGAATCAGACCCAGATAAGGGAGCAGAATCAAGACAATCATCCAGGAAATTGTCTTGATGGGATCTTGTCTTTTAAGGAACAATGAAACGCAGGTGTATGCCACCAAGATGATATTGGCGATATACAACACCACAGTCAGTGTTCTCCAAAAAGAGTCCCAGAACATGATTGATAATTAGATTTCGTATTCAGAAATGTACCCGTATGATTCATCATCCACTCGGAGTTCTCCCTTGGTTACATGTCCCAAAAGTGTGAGGCTGATACCTTGATTGAACATGTAGTTGACAAAGTCTTCCTCTTGTCCTTCATCTACCCCTACGATAGCTTTGTATGGCGTTTTTCCATTAAGGAATTCCTCCTCTTCCATTTCTGAGTCTGTTGTAATGTCAAATCCGAGATTGTTTGGCTTACAACACTCTACCAATGTACGAAAAATCCCTTTGGATGATATTTTGTGGAGACAATCTATAAAGTCTGTCTCAATGCTCCCATTGAGAAATTTGATGGCTTCCTTGTCGGAAACCAGATATATCGTTGTCCCTTTTGATTCAAAATGATGTCTGAGTTCTTTCATTGTATCTATCTTTGATTACTCAAATATACAAATTTTTTACCAAAGTGTGTTGTGGTTTCGATTTTCGTTGTATATTTGCATTATCAAAGTAGGCCCAGATGGTGGAATTGGTAGACACGCTACTTTGAGGGGGTAGTGCCGGTTTCGGTGTGCAAGTTCGAGTCTTGTTCTGGGCACAAAGTAGAGGAGTTCAATTTGATTTTGGACTCCTCTATTCATAAAAATTATAAGCATTTCAGTTTCAGTTCTTTCCTGTCGTGGAAAGTATAATTTGTTATGCTTATGAGTAAAAAAATGTATGAAAAAGTTGCAGTCTGCAACATCAAAGGGGAGCTGATCTTATCAAAATCCCTGATTAAAGATCTCTTTAATGAGTATGATCTCCAGCAAATATGGACAAATTCATATTCTGGATTTGTAGATGGATTGTTGTATGCGAAACAGTGCTCTCACTCTGGTGATGAGAGAGAAGCTGTTTCCATTTACTGGATGCTCTATTTCGGTTTGCGTCGCAATACCACCATTTCTGAAGAAGAACGGAGATCTCTTATTGAGGAAATTTACCATGGATTCTCATATCTGTATGACTCCAAAGATGATTACGTGTGGGAGGAGAGTAGTGAGTTCATCTCCATTTATCAAAATTTATTAACTTTGCCCGCCAAGTAAATGTTCAGTTATGAAAATAGTATTCTTAGATGCAGATACCATAGGGAGCGATATCTCATTGGCTCCTATTGAGAGTAAAGGTGAATTGGTCCTATATCCCAGGACCCCACAGGAACTTGTGGATGAAAGGATTGCAGGTTTTGATGTGGTGATTACCAATAAGGTTCAGATACGCAAGTCACATATTGATAAGGCTTCCTCTCTCAAACTTGTCTGTGTTGCTGCCACTGGTACCAATAATGTGGATGTGGAGTATGCAGAATCAAAGGGTATTCCGGTTCGCAATGTGGCAGGCTATTCGACAGAGAGTGTCTCACAGGTCACCTTTATGCATATCCTTAACCTTGTTGGGAAAGGTATCTATTTTGATAACTACATAAAATCTGGAGAGTATACCCGTCAGGGCCTCTTCACAGATGTCTCAAATCCTTTCTTTGAATTGAAAGGAAAGACCCTTGGCATTATTGCCATGGGAAATATAGGCAGTCGTGTGGCCCAGATTGCTACTGTATTTGGCATGAATGTAGTGTACTACTCTACATCGGGTACTTCGCATTGTGCTGATTACCCTTCACTACCTTTGGATGAACTACTGGCAATGAGCGATGTGGTCTCTGTGCACGCCCCTCTGAATCCCAGGACAGCTAACCTTATCACATATGATAAGATGAAACTGATGAAGCCACAGGCTTATCTTGTGAATATGGGAAGGGGTGGTATTGTAAATGAAAAGGATCTTGTTGAGGCACTTAATGATGGAGTGATTGCCGGTGCAGCTCTTGATGTGTTTGAAAAAGAGCCGATAGGGGAGAATCACCCATATCTGAGAGATCTGAAGGACTCTTCAAAGCTGATTTTGAGCCCCCATATTGCCTGGGCCAGCCGCGAAGCAAGGAAACTCCTTATTGAAAAATTAGCCAATAATATCTATTAACGGCAGATGGGTGAAATGATCAGTCTCTGGCAGATATTTCTGGTGTTTGGAAAAATAGGAGCTTTCACCATAGGCGGAGGTATTCCAATGATAGCCGCTATCAAGAGTGAGCTGGTAGAGCGCAAATGGCTCAATGATGAAGATTTTATAGATATAATAACTTTGGCCCAGACTGCTCCGGGACTCTTTGCCGTCAATATTTCTATCCTTACAGGACATAAATTGCGTGGTACTAAAGGGAGCGTGGTAGCTACAATTGCGAGCTGTCTCCCTCCGTTTCTGATTATCCTCTTCGTAGCAATTTTTTTTACCACTTTCAAGGATAACCCCTATGTGCTGAAGGCTTTCAAAGGGATCAGACCTGTGGTGGTAGCCTTGATAGGTATGCCAATGATCGATATGATCAAGGCCACAAAGATGAAGTGGTGGTCGTGGGTAATAGTTGTATCATCTATGACCCTTGTCTGTTTCTTGAAAGTTTCACCCATATACATACTGATATGTGTAATATCGTTGGCGATATTCATCAGTTGGTACAATAATAGGAAGCATCATGATATTCGTTGAGCTGTTTTATACTTTTTTCGTTATCGGTATGTTTACCATCGGAGGTGGTTATGCAATGCTTTCCCTTATACAGAATGAAGTGGTTACTGTACACGGATGGATTAGTGAAACCACTTTTACTGATATTGTAGCAATTTCCCAAATGACTCCGGGACCTATTGGAATCAACTCCGCTACATATGTAGGTTATGAGGTCCTTTCTGGGTCGGGTGCATCTGAGTGGATGTGTGTTCTCGGCTCCTTTACCGCAACATTTGCAGTGGTACTTCCCTCTTTTATAATAGTGCTCCTTTTGTGTAAAGTATATGACAAATGGAGATATCACCCTATATTTCAAGGGGTAATGAATGCATTGAAGCCTGCAGTTCTTGGACTTATCGGCACTGCAGCCCTTAGTCTGGCTACACCTGAGAACTTTATAGACTGGAAGAGTTTCGTTATATGTGCTTTGGCATTTGTAGCACTCTATTTCAAGAAACTTGGTCCCTTCTCTCTGCTTGGCCTGGGGGCTATAGTCGGACTGCTGATATATTAAAGATTATTCCCACTCGATAGTTGCGGATGGCTTAGGGGACATGTCGTAGCATACACGGTTCACATTAGGCACCTCATTCAAAATGCGTGATGTGATTCTGTCAAGAACAGCCCAATCAATGTGCTCTATCGAGGCGGTCATTGCATCAATAGTATTGACGGCGCGGATAATTACAGGCCAGTCGTATGAGCGTGCATTGTTGCGTACACCAACAGACTTGAAGTCTGGAACAATAGTGAAATATTGCCATACCTTTTTATCAAGACCTTCTTTAGCAAACTCTTCACGGAGGATAGCATCAGATTCTCGCACTGCTTCAAGACGGTCACGTGTGATAGCACCCAGACAGCGTACGCCAAGTCCGGGACCGGGGAATGGTTGACGGTATACCATTTCATATGGAAGGCCAAGTTCTACACCGCAAGCCCGAACCTCATCTTTGAACAGATATTTAAGAGGCTCTACAAGTTCGAACTGAAGATCTTCAGGAAGGCCACCTACATTATGGTGCGATTTTACCATTTTTGCAGTCTTTGTCCCTGACTCTACGATGTCCGGATAGATAGTTCCCTGACCAAGAAAATCGATACCGTCAAGTTTGCGTGCCTCCTCTTCAAATACGCGGATGAATTCACCGCCAATAATCTTCCTTTTTTGTTCGGGATCTTCAATACCTTCAAGTTTTCCGAGGAATCTGTCAGTTGCATCGACATATATAAGGTTTGCGTTCAATTGGTTCCTGAAAACTTCAATTACGTTTTCTGACTCCCCTTTACGCATAAGACCATGATTGACGTGTACACATACAAGGTTGTTTCCAATAGCTTTGAGCAGAAGTGCTGCCACTACTGAACTGTCAACTCCACCAGAGAGGGCAAGGAGGACTTTGCGGTCACCTACCTGTTTTTTTACAAGTTCCACCTGATCGTTGACAAAGTTTGTCATATTCCAGTTTGGCTGGGCTTTGCATACATCAAAAACAAACCCTTTGAGGCTCTCTTTAATGTACTGCTCGTCATTGCCGAATTCGGGAAGTTTTACTTCACATAGTGCTTTACTGTGACCGGCAGAGATTACAGGATATCCTGAATTGTAGATCTCATGATTCACATCGATACTTAAGCCATCTATTATATTATTGGGACCACCATTAATGATGATACCTTTAACGTTAGGCAATGCCTGAAGTTCTGGGAGAGTGATGTCGTGGGGGTAAATTTCACTATAAACACCAAGAGCTCTGATGGCTCTGGCTACAGTAGTGTTTTCGTGACTTCCTAAATCTAGGATAACAATCATGTCCTGTTTCATTGTATGGGCCGTATTTATATATGTTTTTGAACTCGCAAAAGTAAATAAAAATTAAAAAGAATTTATCCAAAAATATCATATTTATATCTATTTTTGCGACTTGATTATGCAAAACATTAGAAATATAGCAATTATCGCCCACGTTGACCACGGAAAAACTACCCTGGTTGATAGAATGATTTACCAGGCAAGACTTGCCAGAGACAATGAGAAACTGGGTGAACTCATTTTGGATAATAATGATCTCGAAAGGGAGAGAGGTATCACAATTCTTTCGAAAAATGTATCTGTTCCCTACAAAGGGAATAAGATAAACATTATCGATACTCCGGGCCACGCCGACTTCGGCGGTGAAGTGGAGAGGGTGTTGAATATGACCGATGGTGTCCTCCTGTTGGTGGATGCTTTTGAGGGGACTATGCCTCAAACCAGATTTGTTCTTCAGAAGGCAATCGAGATGGGTAAGAAGCCAATCGTGGTAATAAATAAAGTTGACAAATTGAACTGTCGTCCCGACGAAGTAAATGAACAGGTGTTTGATTTGATGTTCTCCCTCAATGCAACAGAGGACCAGCTTGATTTCAAGACTGTCTATGGAAGTGCAAAACAGGGATGGATGTCACGCGACTGGAGAAAACCGACTACAGATATCACATCATTGCTTGATACAATCCTTGAGGAGATTCCTGCACCAGAAATTAATGAGGGAACCCCTCAGTTATTGATTTCATCATTGGAATACTCACCCTATGTTGGCCGTATCGCTATCGGAAGGGTGCATAGAGGTGCATTGACTGCCGGAATGCAAATTTCACTTTGCAAAAAAGATGGTACTGTTGAAAAACAGAAGATCAAGGATCTTATGGTCTTTGAAGGGTTGGAGAAGAGAAGGGCAGATCGTGTGGAGTGTGGAGATATTTGTGCAATTGTAGGTGTTGATGGGTTTGAAATAGGTGATACTATAGCAGATTTTGAAAATCCTGAGGCCCTTCCTCCAATTTCTGTGGATGAACCTACCATGAGTATGTTGTTCACTATCAATGATTCTCCTTTCTTTGGCAGAGAAGGTAAGTTTGTGACATCACGACACTTGAAGGAGAGGTTGGAGAAGGAACTTGAGAAGAACCTTGCATTGAGAGTGAAAGAGGGGATGAGTGCTGATTCGTTCATTGTATATGGCAGGGGAGTGCTCCATTTGTCGGTTTTGATCGAAACTATGCGCAGGGAGGGATTTGAACTCCAGGTAGGACAACCTAAAGTTATTGATAAGAATATAAACGGACAACGCTGTGAACCTATAGAGTTCCTTACTGTAGATCTTCCCGATGAGATGGTGGGTAAAGCAATTGAAATTGCAACAAGGAGAAAAGCCGCTCTAATGCATATGGAGAACAGAGGTGAGAGGACCCATCTGGAATTTGATATCCCGTCAAGGGGCCTTATCGGCTTGAGAAGCAACCTTATGACTGCTACCCAGGGAGAAGCTGTTGTTGCACACAGATTCAAAGGGTATGAACCTTATAAAGGGGAGATTGAAAAGAGGACAAATGGTTCTCTGGTTTCATTGGAGACTGGTCTGTCGGTGGCTTATGCAATGGACAAATTGCAGGATAGAGGCCGTTTCTGCATCTTCCCTGGTGAGGAAATTTATGAAGGACAGGTGGTGGGAGAACACACACGTGGCTCTGACTTGAATATCAATATCTGCAAGACTAAGAAGCTTACAAATATGAGAGCTTCCGGGTCTGATGAGAAGGTGACTTTGCCACCTCCAATCCAGTTCTCACTTGAAGAGGCTCTTGAATATATCCAGGAGGATGAACTGGTGGAAGTGACCCCTAAATCGATGAGACTTAGAAAAATTATTTTGAACGAATTGGAAAGAAAAAGGAGAAAAGGTTGAAAATTTGATAAAACTTTTCTACCTTTGTCGCCCCAAATGGGATAGGAGAGGAGATGAACTGCGTTATTGATATAAAAAGTTTAGCATTAGGCGCTCATTCTCAACAATTTAATGTTGGAAAAGATTTCTTTGAATCTTTCGGAGGAGGGGATGTGATTGATGCTGAATTGTTAGTGTGTGTGAATGTAACGAAGTCATCTGGATGGATTAAAGTTGATTGTAATATAACAGGAAACGTGGTCGTGGAGTGTGATAGGTGTCTTGCAGAGTTAAGAATGCCTGTTGACATTTCCGCACCATTTACTGTTAAATTTTCTTCAGTGGCTTCAGGAGAAGATGAAGAGTATGGAGATGAGGTGATAGTCCTGAACCCTTCGGATGGTGAACTTGAGTTAGATCAGATCATTTATGATTATGTAACTCTAAGTTTACCGATGAAGAAAGTTCACCCAGATGGGGAATGCGATCAGCAGATGCTGGAAAAAATGAAAGATATATTGAAATAGAAATAAAATAAATTTAAAGTAATATGGCACATCCTAAACACAAAGTTTCTAAACAACGTAGAAACAAACGTAGAACTCACGACAAAGCTGTTGTTCCAACAATCGCTACTTGCTCAAACTGCGGTTCAGCAGTATTGTATCATAGAGTATGCCCTGAATGTGGATACTACCGTGGACGTCTTCTTATTGATAAGAACGTTGCGTCTTAATTCCACACATGGTAAGAATAGGGGTTGACGCTATGGGTGGGGACTTCGCTCCCTGCAATGTGATTCTCGGAGCCGTTGAGGCGAAAAAGAGACTACCAGAGGATGTTGAACTCTATTTAATTGGAGACAAAGAGAAGATTACCAAGTCCTGCCAGGAAAATGGCATTGGACTTGGCAATTTTTTTATTCTCCATTGTTCACAGGAGATCCTTATGGGGGAACACCCTGTGAAGGCATATGTCCAGAAATCCGATTCCAGTATAGCAATGGGTTTCAGGATGTTGGCAGAGAAGCAGTTGGACGCTTTTGCCTCTGCCGGAAACACCGGTGCGATGCTTGTCGGATGTGTACAGACTCTCAAAACTATTGAGGGGGTGAACAGACCATGTATTTCAATAGAGTTGCCGTTGGCAAACGGCGAAAAGATGCTTCTGCTCGATGTCGGATTCAATTCGGATTGCAGACCCGAACATCTTATTCAATTTGCAACATTGGGTTCTGTCTATGCCAGAACAATGATGAATATCGAAAACCCGAGAGTTGCACTTCTGAATATTGGACAGGAGAGGGAGAAAGGGAGTCTTGTGGCGAGGGAAGCATATGGTTTGCTGGAGGCGCTCGGATGTGTCAACTTTGTGGGGAATATGGAGGCTAACCATCTTTTTGAAGGGGGATTTGCAGATGTTCTTGTCACTGATGGTTTTTCTGGAAATGTGTGTTTGAAACAGGCTGAGGCTATGTATAATGTCTGTTCAATGATGGGAATCAAAAATGATTATATTGAAAAATTGAATTATGAGATTTATGGAGGTACACCTGTCCTGGGAACTTGTGCTCCGGTGATGATAGGTCATGGAGCATCCTCCTCAATAGCAATTACCAATATGATCCTTGAGACGTATAAAGCCCATAAAATAGAATTAGTGAAGAAGTTTGAGGCCTCTTTGCTACAGAACTAAAATTTTTCTATCTTTGCACCGCTTTTGCAAATGGCCCTATAGTTCAAGGGATAGAACGAAAGTTTCCTAAACTTTAAATACAGGTTCGAGTCCTGTTGGGGCTACTTCTTTTCAATGAATTGGCAATCAATAATTTCAGATTTCTGTACCTATCTCAGGCTTGAGAGGTCAATGTCGGAGAATACAATTTCTTCGTACGCTTCTGATCTCAAAAAAATGGAAAATCTCCCCCTTCCAGACAAAATCTCCTCTGATGATCTTATTGGCGTGCTTGAGCAGCAGCAGGGACTTGGTGTGGGGAAAAGATCGCAAGCCCGAATGGTGAGTTCGTTGAGGATGTTTTTCAAGTATCTTGAGATGGAGGGGATTGTGAAAGAGAATCCTTGTGACAGGATTGATTCACCGAAGATGAAGAGGTATATTCCGGTGGTCCTTTCTGTGGATGAGGTAGAGAAAATAATCAATTCGGTGGATCTCTCTGATCCTTTGGGACATAGAAATAAAGCAATTATAGAGGTATTGTACTCTTGTGGATTGAGGGTAAGTGAACTCGTGAATCTTAAAATTTCAGATCTTTTTTTTGACGAACAGTTTATAAGGGTGACGGGGAAAGGGAGCAAACAACGTCTTGTCCCCATTGGAGAACCTGCAATTGTGGCTGTAAATCAATATCTCGGACAAACCAGAAGGTTGTACACACAGGAAGATATATTGTTCCTGAATCGCAGGGGGAAGAGATTGACCAGGGAGATGGTGTTTACTATCATCAAGAAATATGTCTCGGCAGCCGGCATTAATAAAAGTGTTTCACCTCACACATTCCGACACTCTTTTGCATCTCATCTGGTCGAAAATGGGGCAGATTTGAGGGTTGTACAGCAGATGCTCGGACATGAAAGTATCCTCACAACAGAGATTTATACACATATAGATACCAAAAAGTGGGAGAGGGAGATATTGACTCATCACCCAAGGGGATAACTTTTGCACCAGGGCTTCAGACCGCACTCTTCGCATTTTGGTTTTTTTGCTGTACAGACATATCTCCCATGGAGAATCAGCCAATGGTGTGATATTGCCCTTAACTCTTCTGGGATATTCTTTGTGAGTTCCTCTTCAACCTTCTCTACTGTGTTTCCATCGGAAAGTCCCAATCTTCTGGATATTCTGAAAACATGCGTATCTACCGCTATCACAGGTTTGTTGTAGACAATTGAGGCTACCACATTTGCGGTTTTTCTCCCTACACCCGGAAGAGTCTGCAGTTGGTCGATGTCATCCGGGACCTCCCCATTGAAATCTGAAAGGAGCCTTGATGCCATCCCTATCAGGTGCTTTGCCTTGTTGTTTGGATAGGATATTGATTTGATGTACGAGAATACCTCCTCAAATGTCGCTTCTGCAAGAGATTCTGGGGTGGGGAAACGTTTGAAAAGATCAGGGGTGACAATGTTTACCCTTTTGTCGGTACATTGGGCGGAGAGGATTACGGCAATCAGTAATTGGAACGGGTTATGGAAGTCAAGCTCCGATTCTGCCACAGGCATGTTTGTGCTGAACCATTCGATTATCGATGCGTATCTCTCTTTTTTTGTCATTTTAATACAATTCGGAAAAATCAATATCTATTCCACAATCGGGGAGAATTTCGCTACACTTCATATCTTCGCACAGAAGGGTACGTGTCGGGTATTTGTCGTGTATCTCTTTGTTGTGGGTGATAAGCAGAAGGGCCGGTTTCTGGGTTTTGTTGATGGTCATAAGGAGCTCCATAATTCCCATCGCAGTTTCGGGGTCGAGGTTACCTGTGGGTTCGTCAGCAAGGATGATGCTCGGATCATTCAACAGAGCTCGTGCGATGGCGATGCGCTGTTGCTCTCCACCAGAGAGCTGGTGTGGCATCTTGTGAGCCTTATAGACCATCCCCACATCATTAAGAACACTCTCTATCTTCTTGTGTATGATGTTTTTGTCCTTCCATCCGGTCGCTTTCAGAACAAATGCGAGATTCTCATAAACGGTCCTGTCCATAAGGAGCTGGAAGTCCTGGAAAATAACCCCAATGCGTCTTCTGAGGTGTGGAATTTGCCTTTTTTTGAGCTTGATAAGATTGAAACCGCAAATAGATGCCTCCCCCTTTTTGATAGGGATTTCTCCGATCAAAGAGCGGATGATTGAGGTCTTGCCACTTCCTACCTTTCCGTGGAGATAGACAAATTCCCCCTCCTGAATCGAAAAAGTGACATCTGAAAGGACAAGGTTATTGCCGTTGACTATATCAACACCATTAAATTCAATAATGGGCGGTCTGTTCTCAATATTAGCATTTTCCATAGTGCAAAAATAGTAAAAAATGCCATTTTATTGTTACTTTTGCGAGTTAATTGAGTAGATGATGAGAAGATTATATAAAGTAGCAAAGGTTCTCTTGCTGTCGGCATTTATGCTTACAGTTTCCCTCTTCTCCAAAGGGGATGAACTTGATCGTAATACTATAGGGAGAAAAGTTGCAGATATACGTCTTTTATATCAGAATGGGATGTATATATCTGTGCAAAGCGAAGTGGACCGGTTGATACCACTTGCGCAGGGGAAAATCGGTTCTGAGAAGATGGCGGAGCTTGAAGCCTACAGCGTTATGAGTTCCATCCATTTGGAGGCCCCTAATATTGATGGGGTGGTGGCAGAATTTGAAGATGATTACCCTGGAGCAGCCTCTTTGGCCAGGGTGAAGTTCTTACAATCGGTATATTATTTTGATAGGAAGGAGTATTCCAGGTCACTCTCCATTATGGAGGAGATTGTGCAGTCGCACCTCCCCAAAGAGGAGAAGATAGAGTATATGTTCAACAGGGCTTTCTGCCAGATGAGAGGTGGAATGAATGATCAGGCAGAGGTGGGGTTCAAGCAAATTATTTCTTTGGGCAATACCCCCTACAAATCGGCATCTACATATTATCTCGCATATATTTACTATATCTCCAATGAATTTTATGCTGCAGTTGAGTTGTATGAGGAGCTGAAGAAGAATAATGAATATGCACTTTTCTCCAAGTATTATCTTGCAGAATCGTATTTCATGTTGAAAAAGTACGATAAAGTGATCTCATACGGAGAGGAGATATATGAGAAACTTCAGGGCGATTTCAAACAAAAATGTGTAAGAATTGTGTCTCAGGCATATTTTGAACAAAATAACACAAAAGAGGCCAAGAGGTATCTGGAAATGTATTCTGAAGAATCTGACAAACTTTCCCGCAAGGATAATTATTACTCTGGAGTTGTATCCTACACTCTGGAGTCCTATTATGCAGCGATAGATGCATTCTCGAAAGTTGTCCAATTGAAGGATTCATTGGGACAGAGTGCATATCTCCATCTGGGAAACAGCTACTTGAAAATCAAAAACAAACCTGAAGCTCTGAAATCTTTTAAGGCGGCTTCAGAACTTGGTTTTGACGAGAAGATAAAGGAGGAGTCGTATTTCCTCTATGCAAAACTTGCATTTGACCTCAATTCTGATGTCACCCCATTCAATCAGTATATCAGTAACTATCCAGTCTCTTCCAAAGTGGATGAGATCTATAGTTATATTGCAGTATCATATCTTCAGAAGAAAAATTTCAAAGGGGCAATATCTGCCCTTGAAAAGGTTCAACGCCTTACACCTTCGATGAAAAACAACTTGCAGAAAGCGGCATTCTTTCGTGGTATGCAATTGCTTGATATGGGATCATATACAGCTGCGGTGGATGATTTCAAGCTCTCATTGAAGTATGCCACCTCCAACCAGTCACTTGCTATGTTGACCAAGTTCTGGATGGGTGAAGCCTATTTCCGTCTGGAGCAATTTGTCAAAACTGTAGAACAGACCTCTCCCCTTATCAGGAATCTCTCTTTCAATGCAACTGATGAGTATCCGATGGCATTGATGAATATGGGCTATTCATTCTATCGTCTTGAGGATTATGCCTCTGCAAAACAGTGGTTTGAAGAGTATCTTAAACTTGCCCCTTCAAGGCGTAATATGACAATGGAGGCAAAGACAAGGCTTGCAGATTCGTACTATATGCTCAAGGATTATGAGAGGGCTGCAGAACTGTATGAAGAGGTGGCAAGCAAGACATTTGATAAGGATGATATATATGCCACATATATGGGTGCAATTTCTTATGGTCTGCTCTCTATGCCGGAGAAGAAAATCTCAATGTTAGGTGATATTATAGAGAACAAACCAGATTCAGACTATTACCACGAATCTGTTTTTGAATTGGGACGGACCTACGTTCAGAACGATGAACCGACGAAGGCTATTGAGTGTTTTAACCTTCTTCTGAACAATAGGACAGACAGTACATACCATTCCAAATCTTATCTGGAGCTTGGTATGATACATTCCAATATGTCTAAATACGATCAGGCATTGGAGTATTTCAAAATTGTGGTGGAGAGAAATCCCCTTTCAGATGATGCACAGAGTGCTTTGGCCGGAATAGAAAGTGTATATCAGATACAAAACAAACCTGAATTGTATCTTGCCTATATAGAGTCGATCGGAATGTCTTCGATCAAGAGTGCAGATGAGAAGGAACAGATGTTGTTCAACTCTGCCGAGCAGATATTCCTGGCGGGTAAGTACAGTGAATCAATATCTTCACTCAATTCTTTTCTGGAGAAATATCCCTCTGGCCAAAAGGCTTCGCAGGCATATTTTTATCTTGGGGATGCATACAGCAAGAGCGGTAATCCTGAATTTGCGGCAGATGCTTATCTGAAGGTGATGAATATCGGAGATGGTGCTTTTGCAGAGCTGGCTACATTGTACTACGGAAAAATACAACTTTCACTCGAAAAATTTGATCAGGCAGCAGGGGCATTTGAGACCCTCTCTGCCATTGCCCAACTTGATAACAACAAGTTCGAAGCGATGCTTGGCAAAATGCGTGCTTACTATGGTGGAGGGAAGTTTGAAAAGGCTCTCTCCGAAGGGGGGGCTGTATTGAAAGCAGAATCTGCAAATGAAGATATAAGGAGGGAGGCTGAGTATATCGTTGCCAAATCGCATCTCTCTTTGGGAGAAAGGGAGGAGGCTCTGGCCGGTTTCAAAAAACTTGCATCCGACTATATCTCTGAGGAGGGTGCTGAAAGTGCATTTATGGTGATCCAATATGCCTATGATGAAGGTAATTTTGATCAGGTTGAGAATCTTGTATATGCCTTTTCGGATTCAGAAACACCACACAATTATTGGTTGGCAAAAAGTTTTATTGTTCTTGGAGACTCTTTCGCAGAGAGGGAAGAGTGGGCTCAGGCAAAAGCTACATTTGAAAGTGTGAAAGAGGGGTACACACCAGAGAAAGAGCATGATGATATACTTGAGCAAGTGGAATTAAGATTGTCTAAAATTGTTGATTATGAATAAGAAATATATACTCGCGATACTATTCTCCCTTTCTGTTTTTTCGGCAGGAGAGCTGTTGGGCCAGCAAAATATCTCATCTACAGTTGAGGTAAAAAGGGAGTGGGAGGGTGCATTGCTCAATGTCTCCAAAACCCCATTTGAGACCAGGTATTCTGATACATTGTTGAAACTTGATCTCGATTTTGATTATTCTGTGTTTGAATATCCATATAAGGATCTATACGATTTTACCCCTATGGCTGCAGTGGATATGTTTGAGAGTGTGAAGGCAGACTATCCGGTATTCTTTATGAAGGCAGCGATAGGTTATCCCTGGATGCCTGAGGTTGACCTCTACTGGCAACCAGATCTGGGCAGCAGAAGCAATATGCTGCTCTATGGTAATCACGACTCCTTCTGGGGTAATAAAGGGTTGGATACACCTGTAAACCGTTCAGATAGCAAGGCGGGTATCTCTTATCGCTACAATATGAGGAGAGGGGTGGTAAATGCAGGAGGTTTCTACAGAAACTTTACAGGTGATTTTTTGCACTCCGACTGGAATGGAAGGCAAGTTCTGAATCAGATGGGGGCTAATCTGGAAATTGCCTCAAAGCAGCCCTCGTCTGCCCGCTTTCATTACGATTTTGACTTCGCTTACAAATACACATCTTTCAAGGAGAGTGTTTCGGAAAATTTGATGAATACTTCATTCAAAGCCCAATATGAACTTTCCGACAAACACGCTGTTGGAGGTGAGGTTTCGTACGATTATGTCCCAAAGAGGGGATTGCTTGAGGCTCTTCCATATTATAGGTTTTCGACTGAAAAAATTGATTTGAAAGCTGGTGTTGGTATTGCATTTGGAAATGTGCAGAACAAAGTGAAAGTTTATCCCCATATATCCTTCGATTTTGAGGCAATATCTGACAGAATGTGGCTCTATGCAAATGTGGGAGGGGGGAACAAGTTCAACTCCATTGCAGAGTATTTTGAGGAGAACCACTGGCTCTATGCAGGAGCTTATAGCGGGGCAAATCTGACATCATCTTATATTGATTGCAAATTGGGGGTTAAAGGGAACTTGTTTGATTCCTTCGGCTATATGCTTGAGGGGAGTTATGCCAGTCACAAGGCAATGAACCACTATGGAGATTTCCTGTATCAGGGATTGCAGTTTCTGGAGATAGTCAATGATGTGAACCATTTTGGGGCTAAAGGGGTCATTTCCTATGATTCGCCATCTTTTGTCGTAAAGTATTCAGTTGATTATAACCATTACTCCAAAGTTGTCTATATGACTCCAAAATTGAGCATGGATCTTTATGCCCAATATAATATCAGAAAGAGGATATTTTTTGATCTCTCTCTGGGGTACTGTTCGCAGATGGCCGCCTTTGGTAATGAAGTGATTGATGGTTTTGCTGATTTGGACCTCTCAGTTTCCTACTCTGTGAATAAGATGTTCACTGTTTTTGCAAAGGGGGGAAATCTCTTCAATAGAGAGATATTTTATGTTCAAAATTATCTGGAACCAGGTGCTAATTTTGCTCTTGGAATGTATCTTAAATTGTGATTTTTTTATTATCTTTGTTGTTTGTAAATAACGAGATAATACAGATGATTGATAATGAAATCAAAACGGCAGAAAATCAATATTCTGCCGACAGTATCCAGGTTTTGGAGGGGTTGGAAGCTGTCAGAAAGCGCCCCTCAATGTATATTGGAGATATAGGTTCTCGCGGATTACACCACTTGGTATACGAGGTTGTCGACAACTCGATCGATGAGGCTTTGGCCGGGTATTGCAGAACAATCAATGTTATAATTAATGCAGACAATTCAATAACTGTTGAGGATGATGGACGTGGTATCCCTACTGGAATGCACGAAAAAGAGGGTAAATCGGCCCTTGAAGTTGTACTGACAGTCCTTCACGCCGGAGGTAAGTTCAGTAAAGACAGTTACAAGGTGTCCGGTGGTCTTCACGGTGTCGGTGTCTCTTGTGTTAATGCATTGTCTGTCTATCTGAAAGCAGAAATTCACAGAGAGGGTAAGATATTTGTTCAGGAGTTTTCAAAAGGTGTGCCCAAAGCCCCTGTAACCGTAGTGGGAGAGTCATCAAAGACCGGTACAATCATCACCTTCAAACCAGATGCAGAGATCTTCACAACTACTACAGAATACAGCTATTCGGTCCTTTCTGCTCGTCTACGTGAGTTGGCGTACCTCAATAAGGGGGTAAAATTGACTTTAAGGGACAAGCGTACATATATGATGGAGAGTGCAGCGGATGTTGAGGAGGGTGGACAGCCTGCAGCTCCACAAGAGAAATATGAAGAGTATTTCTCTGAAAAAGGTCTCTTGGAGTTCGTTACCTATCTTGACGGTTCCAATGAGAAACTTACCGAGAACCCGATCTATCTTGAAACAGACAAGTCCGGTATCCCTATTGAAATTGCTATGCAATACAACACAGGATTCAGAGAGAACATCCATTCATATGTAAATAACATCAATACTATAGAGGGTGGTACTCACTTGACAGGTTTCAAGAGGGGATTGACTACAACACTCAAGGCTTATGCTGAAAAGAACGGCCTTTTGTCAAAATTGAAATTTGACCTTGATGCATCTGATTTCAGAGAGGGCTTGACAGCAGTCATCTCAGTAAAGGTGGCTGAGCCTCAATTTGAAGGACAGACAAAAACAAAGCTTGGTAACAGTGAGGTTGATGCTGCAGTTTCTCAAGCAACCAAAGGTGCTTTGGAGGTCTATCTGGAGGAGAATCCCAAAGATGCCAAAAGTATTGTTGACAAGGTGGTCCTTGCAGCGACAGCCCGTCACGCGGCACGTAAGGCAAGGGATCTTGTTCAAAGGAAAACGGTGATGTCCGGGGCAGGTCTTCCAGGTAAATTGGCAGACTGTTCAGATAGAGATCCTGCAAAATGTGAGTTGTTCCTCGTGGAGGGAGACTCTGCGGGAGGTACAGCAAAAACAGGTAGAGACAGAACATTTCAGGCAATTCTCCCTTTGAGAGGTAAAATCCTTAATGTGGAGAAGGCAATGGAACACCGTATATGGGAGAGTGAGTCTATCCGCAATATATATACAGCTCTTGGTGTGACAATTGGCACAGAAGAGGACAGCAAGGCTCTTAATCTCTCGAAACTCCGCTATCACAAAGTAATCATCATGACCGATGCCGACGTGGACGGAAGCCACATCACCACACTTATTTTGACATTCTTCTTCAGATATATGCAGGAACTTATCCAGAACGGATATGTATATATTGCAACTCCACCTTTATACAGAGTGAAAAAAGGGAAAGAGGAGATATATTGCTGGACAGAGGATGAAAGAAAGGCTGCAATTGCCCAATTGGGAGGTGGAAGTGAGAAAAATGTGAATGTGCAACGCTACAAAGGTCTTGGTGAGATGAATGCTGACCAGTTGAAAGATACCACAATGGATCCGAATACCCGTATCCTGAGACAGGTTACCATTGAGAATGCTGCTGAGGCTGATAAACTCTTCTCTATGTTGATGGGCGATGATGTTCCGCCAAGAAGAGAGTTTATCGAGACAAATGCAAAATATGCAAACATTGACGCTTAAATATGTACTAACTAACCAAAATATTTGAAAAATGGATATTTTTGAAAGAATTGCAAATGACGAAGGTGGTCCTCTAGGACAATATCGTACAAGAGCACACGGTTACTACGCTTTCCCAAAATTGGAAGGTGAATTGGGACCAAGAATGAAATTTAACGGTAAAGATGTCCTTTGCTGGAGTATCAATAACTATCTGGGTTTGGCAAACCATCCGGAAATCAGAAAAGCAGATGCCGAAGGTGCTGCAAAATGGGGTCTTGCTTACCCTATGGGTTCAAGAATGATGACCGGTCAGACAGATCTTCACGAACGTCTTGAGAGAGAACTTGCAGAGTTTGAAAAGAAAGAGGATGCATTCCTTTTCAATTTTGGCTATCAAGGTATTGTCTCTACTATCGATGCACTTGTAACCCGTCACGATGTCATTGTATATGACTCAGAAGCTCACGCATGTCTCATTGATGGTTGCCGTTTGCACATGGGTAAGAGAATGGTATATCCCCACAATGATATCGAAAAGTGTGAAAAAACTATCCAACGTGCTCTCAAAGTGTGTGAAGAGACAGGTGGTGGTGTACTTTTGATCACCGAAGGTGTTTATGGTATGACAGGTGCTCTCGGTATCCTGGATCAGATCGTTGCATTGAAGAAAAAATACAACTTCAGAATTCTTATTGATGATGCTCACGGTTTCGGTGTAATGGGCCCTAACGGTAGAGGTACCTCTGAACACTTCGATGTAATGGACGGCATTGACCTTTATATTGGTGCTTATGCAAAATCGATGGCTATCATCGGAGGTTTTGTTGCAGGTCCCAAATCGATAATCAACTATTTGAGATACAACCTTCGCTCTCAGATCTATGCAAAATCACTCCCTATGCCAATCGTAGAGGGTTGTTTGAAGAGATTGGAGATTATCAGAGGAGAAGAGGGTAACCAACTTCGTGAAAAACTATGGGTTGTTACCAGAGCTCTTCAGAATGGACTTAGAGAGAGAGGCTTTGATATCGGTCCGGCTGAAGCTTGTGTTACCCCTGTATTTATCAAGGGTGATGTATCACAGGCAACAAATATCCTCGTAGATCTTCGTGAAAACTACAGAATCTTCTGCTCTGTTGTTGTATATCCTGTGGTTCCTAAAGGTGTAATTATGTTCCGTATTATCCCTACTGCAGCGCACACATTGGAAGATGTTGAATACACATTGAATGCCTTTACCGATGTTCGCAGAAAAATTGATGAAGGATTCTATGATGGCGAAATGCAGAACAAGGCTATCCTTTAACAAATAGTTCGTAATATAAGAAAGACTGGTCAGCAGATGACATGAACCCCGAAAGTTAGACAAAAAACTTTCGGGGTTTTGTTATGTCTAAAAAGTACAAGAAACACGGCTATGCAGAACGATTGAAGTATATGCATATGCTTGAGAATGGATGTAGTATAAATTATATCCATGAAT
>JAZOBN010000025.1:0-3909 GCA_045595965.1 Candidatus Coprenecus sp. | reverse complement strand
TAAACCAAGTCGGCATCAGCCGACCGCGACGGGTCGCCGTTGCAGAGCAATAGCGGCGACAATAGTCGCGTATCTCCCCAGCGGGGAGGTGTCACAATGTGACAGAGGGGGTTAAACATATCTCCACAAGAAAAGGGAGCCGAGATTCGGCTCCCTTTTCTTGTGGAGATGGGCGGGCTCGAACCGCCGTCCAAACATAGCACCCAAAGGCTTTCTACACGCTTATTCCTTTAGTGGTTGTCGGGGGATGGCTGCTAAAGGACAAACTACCATACCCTTATTCTCTATATCTTAGGACGCTTTAGAGAAATCGGCGCCAGCAGTCCACTTGAATGATACCCCGATTGCCGGTCATAGCAGACTTAAAGTCCGGCGGGATACTCGTCGTCGCCGCAGCCTTGGCGGCGAAGATTAAGGTAGTGTGCTTGGCAGACTACGCAGCGAGTGCATAAGATTGATTGCCATTTATAGGCTTGTAGTCTGAGATTAGCGAGCAAGGCTACGACGCTCGACGTGCTTACCTTCCGATGTCTTATGCTGTCAAATCCAAAACATCCCCGAGTAATGAGTTGCAAAGATAGTAAATTCTTCGCTATTTTTTCTTTCTTGTAGGATATGCGATCCTCGCATGGTACATCTGCAAAAGTTGTTCCTTGAACATCTCTTTTACAGCATTTATCTCTTTTATCGAAATATCTGCCTCCAGAAGCTGATCATCTGCCAATCTTGCAGCCATAATTTTCTCCACGAGATCAGAGATGGATTCTTCAGTATATTTTTTCAGAGACCTCGAAGCAGCCTCTACAGCATCTGCCATAAGAACAATTACCTGCTCTTTGGTCTTGGGATATTCCCCATGATACATGAATGGCTCTTTATTGTCCGGATCACCCCCTTTATTACAATAGACATTATAGAAATAACCGGTCAGACTCCTGGCGTGGTGGGTTCGTATGAAATCTATTACTATTTCTGGAAGATTGTATTTCCTGGCAAGTTCAACACCATCATCCACATGCCTGATAATCTGATGTGCACTCTCCTCTGGTGTAAGGTCATGATGAAAATCGACATCGGGAGCCTGATTCTCGATAAAGCACTGAGGATTAGCGATTTTACCTATATCATGATATAAAGCCCCTACCCTCGACAACATCACATCTCCACCAATTTTCCTAGCTGCTGCAGATGCCATATTTGCCACCTGTAAAGAGTGTTGGAAAGATCCTGGGGCCTTGTTTGCCAACTCAAGAAGGAGCTTGCTATTTGTATCAGAAAGTTCAAACAGTCTTGAGGTAGAGACAAACGAGAATATCTTTTCAAACAGGAAGACAAGTGGGTATGCTGCTACAACAAACAATGCGTTGCAACCAAGATAAAAGACTACCTTACTGTCAAATGCCGACAGAGTTCCGTTGTTCAAAAGGCGGAATGCCACATATACAAGCAATAAAGAGATAAATATGAAGCAAGAGTTAATAAACTGCAACCACCCTTTATTGAAATACTTGTTTGAGACAAGGAGAATCACACCCGCAGCAAGGTTTATAAAATAGAGCTCCATACCTATAGGGGAAAGGAAGAACAACGGAAGGAGCATAAGGACATAGAGGGGAAATGCGAATTTCTGCTTGAAGAATGAAACAAGATATATTGCAAAGACTGCGTATGGGACCATATAGAGGAGTTTCTGGCTCCTGTTGCCGACCAATACGGTGATTGCAAACATCAGCACAAAAAGGAGCAATATGTAGAGATAACTCTTGATATTGTCGAAAGCCCTGATGTTTGTGAAATAAATTGTTGCAAAGAGCATACTGAAGATTACAAGTATGACAATAAAGTGGCCGAAGAACAATCCGTAGAAAGATCCTGAATAACCGAAGCTGCTCTCATACTCCTGTTTGTATGAATCGAGAAGCTGCGCCACCTCAGCAGTAACAATCTCCCCCTCAGAGACAATAAGTTGTCCGGTATATACCATACCTTTTGTAGGTGAGATATAGTCAATCGCCTGCAAATGGATCTGGTCTGTTTTTTTCTGGTCAAAAATAAGATTAGGAGCTATATAATCTTGAAATCTGTACAGATTGAATAGGGAGTCTGCATACTCCTGACGATCCTCAGACACAACCATATGCCTCAATGTCTTGACTGCATATTCAACATCATACACCTCTCTTTCAGGCACTTGCACAGCCCTTTTATCCTTCTGGACAAGAATTACACCTTTTCCTGACGCACCATCCTCTTCGTATGAAGAGATAATACCCCTATCATATATCTCTGTGAATGCATCCACCACATCTGATGCAAAATCGGAGTCGATATTCTGACCTTTCAACTCTGCCATCAGTCCGGAGATCTGTGCAGATGCGACATTCTTGTCAAGATTGTAGTATCTTATAACCTGAGAAGCCTTGCTCTCCCTCTCTTGCAGCAACTCAGTTTCGGTCTTCAGTATCGGAAAATCGATAGGGGAAATCAATGTTTCATAGAGCCATGGCTTCCCTTTCTGATAATTATATTCAAATCTCCCCTCCATCGGGAAAAGCAAGAGTGCTATGACAATGGCAACTGCGGTAGCTATATAAATTTTAGGTGATTTCAGTATTTTTATCCTATCCATAACCTTATTTTTTCTAAATTTGTAAAGTTATAAAAAAACCTATAAAAATGAGAAAATCTATCCTCTTATTAACTTTTTCACTCCTCTTGGCAGCTTGTTCGCAGAACACTCCGGTAGAGACAATAGTCATATCATCAGACAATTTGAAATGTGATGACACATGCCTTGTTTTCACCCCAAACACAAAGGGGCAATTCGAGAAGACACCTACACTGTTTTTGTTGCACGGATGGTCCGGATGCTACAAAAACTGGAGCGACAAATATGATCTGCAGGAGATAAGTGATAGAACAGGTTTCAGAATCATCTGCCCCGACGGATTCTACAATAGTTGGTACGTCAACAGTTCAGACCCTGAGGGTATGCAATACAGAACATTTTGGGATGAAGATCTGTGGCCTTTGATGAAGGGAAAATACGGACTTGATCCTGAATATACATTTATCACCGGTTTGAGCATGGGTGGGCATGGTGCTATCAACCTATATCTCGACCACCCTGAGAATTTCAGAAGTGCAGGAAGTATGAGTGGCGTACTCAACATCAATCACACCAATCTGATTGACAAATGGGTCAGCAAAATGCTTGGGGAATACACAAAAGAGAATACCCGCTACAATGAAGAATCTGCAGTTTACCGCCTTCAGGAATATGTAAACACATATCCTATGGCTCTGGAGAAAGTTCTTATCGTAAGTTGCGGCTACGAAGATTTTTATGCTGTCTGCACCAAAGAATTTGCAGACAAATGTGAAGAGTTGAAAATTCCTCACGTTGAGCATCTGAGCAAAGCGACTCACTCGTGGAAATACTGGGGATATGCCCTTGAAGAACATATCGCACACTTCACAAAAATACTTAAGGGGGAAAATCTGGGTTTCTAAACCGATATTTGACAATAAAAAAGACTGGCCATCTGTGATGTGACCCCCAAAAGTTGGACGGTTTAACATTATTAAGAGGCTGACTTAGATTGGAACAGAGCTCGGTATTGCACCGGGCTCATTCCTTTTAGCCTCAGTTTGATTCTATCATTATTGTAGTAGCGTATGTACTTGACCAGTTCCTTCGCGAACTGTTCTACGCTATCCCACTCCTGCAAATATAGCAACTCTGACTTCATAAGTCCAAAGAAGTTTTCCATCATCGCATTGTCCAGACAGTTTCCTTTACGCGACATACTTTGTACTATATGTTTGTCTTTCAGCGCTTTCTGATACCTTAGATGTTGATAGTGCCATCCTTGGTCAGAGTGAAGTATGAGACCTTCTGGTATATCA
>JAZOBN010000024.1:0-18462 GCA_045595965.1 Candidatus Coprenecus sp. | reverse complement strand
CTGGGCCTTCGCAACCTCAAAGCCGAAGGCGGTATGGATTCATACATAGAAAAGGTTATCGAAAATGCCGTATACAAGCATCTGTGTTTTCTAGGATACAAGGTGCAAGTCGGTGTTCTTGGAGCCGGTGAGGTAGATTTCATATGCACAAAACCGGGCGAAACTGCGTATGTACAGGTTACATATCTGATGGGTGAACAGGCTACAAGAAACAGAGAGTTCGGACCATTGGAAAAGATTCGTGACAATCATCCGAAATATGTGATTAGTGCTACTCCGTTCCTGACATCAAGGGATGAGAATGGCATAAAGCATATTTCCTTGAGAGAGTTTCTTACCAGGGGGCTATAAAACATGAAGAAACAATATTAATTATGAGACATATTGATACAAAGTGAGACAATAAAAAAGTAGCCCCAATGTAGTCACATTTGCGTCACATATTGAGACTAAAAATGCCCCACAGATATCTGTAGGGCATTTTTGAGAGGTGCCTAGCACACCTCCAGTTATTACACGATCTTGTTTGCAGACCAATAGAGATAAAATCATTGGTACAGACTCAAAATTTTAATTACCCTTTCATTCCTTCTTGATCAAGTACCAAAACAATAAATGGAGCCATAAAACGGCTATCGCGAGATATACTGATTGAAAAACTTCCAGATCTCCTCAGCGGTATCCATATCTTCATTGAACCACGAGTGGCCTGCACCGATAACCTCATACAGCCATACATCTTTACCCTTTTTAGAGTCTGTATATCTGTGGGCAATTGTCATGTGTGACTTCTCACCTCTTTGTGGCAAAGTATCAACACACTCTCTTCTACAACCATTGCGTTCAACCCAATAATTCACTGCATCGGGAACGGGCAGATATGCTCCCCATCCCCCTTTATTATCTGGATCTCCGTCCCATTCCGAGACCTTGTCAACGGTCCCGTGAATTTCGAAAAGGGGAATAGGACGTGTTCTGGTATACTTCTCAGGCATCCATGCCATAGTGAGTCCTGCAATGGGAGCTACCGCTTTGAAAGTCCTCTGTCGCGAGTATGCCAGGAGGTAACACATCTCTCCCCCATTCGACATCCCTGTAAGGAATGTGTTGTGGCTGCTCAAATTGTGTTCTCTCTGCAGTTTGTCAGCCAACTGACATAGGAATGAGATATCATCAACTGTCATATCCTCCTGAAAGGGATACCCCACATTCCAGCAGTTGTTCCCCCTTCCATCTTTGGAGCCTTGCGGATAGCATACAGCGAACCCATGACGGTCTGCAGCATCGTTGAAACCCTTACTTTCCAGATTGTCAATGCTCCCTCCGTAACCATGCAAAACAAATACAAGGGGGGCATCAGGCTGGACATTTTCCGGTATATATAGTTTATATACCCTCTCCACGCCATCAATAACACAGTTATATCTGGGAGATTCTTCAGCTAAAGCATAAATGGCAGTAAAAAGGAGTGCCAATAACAATGTGGTGATTCGTCTCATATTTTATCTATCCTTCCAGTCCAATAATACTTTCCCTTCATGATTTATAACCTTCAGATGAAGGGTGTCTTTTCTTTTTGTCAAAACCATTACAGTAGCACTCTCCACACTCCTGCCACCCCCAATAACCACAGGGTATGGGTTCTCCGACTTCCCCACCGGATGAAATGCAAACCAATGGGTATGTCCATTTAACGCCAGATCAAATGGGGCATTGTCGAGCATCGGTCTCCACAGGGGCTCACAGAGATTTCCCCCAAGCATCCCATAGATGGGTATGTGGTGGAAAAGAATTCTTTTACTTGCACTCTTGAATTCGTCTGATGCGAGTTCCCCCTTTAAGAAGTCAACCTGCTCCAACCTCAAATATGTGAAGTCATTCAATCCTGAATACTCTCTATGGTCATCGTTTTTATCCTCTCCGCAATCGAGAATAACAATGCGGGTATCTCCCCAGTTGAACGCCCCGAATGTGCGTCCACCTGCATAATCCATATGCTTTCGCAGCCCGATTGAGTAGGCATTACGTATCTCGTGATTGCCCCGGATAAAGAAAGTGGGAATCCTGTCCCCATGTACCGACTCTGTCAGGAGTTTCATGAAATGTGTAGCCTGGTCATGATCTTTAGGATCATCAATACAGTCTCCATTAAACACTACAAAATCGTAATCTATATCCTTGACATGTCTGTACAGTGTATCAAAAACATATTGGCGCTGGTGCAGATCATTGAAAACAAGAGCAGTAAAGGAATCTGTATCTTTTTTTGCCGTAACGAAGGAACTGAACACAGATCTGGCTGTATTGCCAAATATCTTATAATATCCGCCGTAATAAAGTATCTCCTGCGAGCATACACGGTAGTAATACTTTGTTCCAGGAGCTAAATTTTCAAGGCGTATTTTGTGAATAGATTCATTGAATTCTGCCTGTCCATCTACAATCAGACGGACCCTCTCCAATTTGGTAGTATCTGTTCCATATTCGACCCAACTGTATGCCGGAATAACTGTCTCCCAAATTATTGTCATCCCCCCGTTGGTAGGGTTCTGTAGATAGGGCTTTGTCCTGAAAAGTTTGTCTGCATCCATTGCAGTCCGTAAAACCACCTCAACAGGTCTGTGATCAGATGCCAATGGTTCATCCAGAACACATTTCGACTCTACAGAGTGAACAGGCGCAGTAGATTTGAGGATAGCGATATAATCAAGTGTCCTGTCGGGAACATCTGCCGGGAAAGTACCGACTTTTACATCGTTAAGAATTTTGAAATCCTCTTGCAGAGCCGCGATAAAATCTGAATCGCCTGTAGCATTCAAATCCCCGGCAAGAACAAAAGGTTTGCCACACTCCGCACTCTGCTGACGGATAATTTCCAGGGAGGCCATACGATCTTCCTCGTTAAGTGAAAGGTGGGTACATGCAAAAATATACTCTTCAAATTCTGCCATCAACATACCCCGCTTCTCTTCCCTGCCGGGCAATGAGACCCCTTCAACCTTCAGAGGCTTCTCACGAGAGAGAATTCCAATACCGTATTTTCCCCCATCATACTCTATTGCTGGAAAAAACAGAGCAGACATTTGAGCCCTTTGTGCAATTTCTTCGAGAACATATTTGCCTCCACTCCGTCTTGTCACACTGTCAAGTTCCTGTACAGCAACAACATCCGGGGCCGCATTACGGATTACATTTGCAATCCTCTGACAATCCATGACGCCATCCAACCCTTTGGCATTTCTGACATTATATGTCATAAATTTCACATACTCCTGGGAGAATGAGACGGCAGAAGCCATCATCAACACAAGAAGAAAACACAATTTTCTCATACAATATTTCTTTATAATTCTATCTCTGCTATATCTTCCACGCCGGACTCTGCAACAATACTCAAGACCTCTTCTCTATAAGACCGGGGAGACACATTACATTTGATAACAAGGATATATGAATGGATTATCTCCCTTTTGACTATATCTGCCGGCAAAAGTGTCACACACAAGTCATTCCAATGTCTTTTATTGAAATGGTATGCAGGAGTCACGGCACTGAACTCATCTCGAAGGTTAATGGCCCTGTCTGGATTGCATTTTACCGCTACATACTCACTCCTGGGCAACATACAGCAGCAAAACATCTTTCCCCCCACCTTATATACCACCACATCATCTCCAAAAGGCTGACACTCCTCCACCAAAGGGAGAGTCAAAATAAAATCTCTGACTTCAAGTATATCCATGATACAAAATTAGCATATCCTTGGAACAAAGAGCAACATTTGATAAATTTGTAACTCCAAAATCAGAAAAATGAACAATACCACTTCACATCCATTCTTCTCCATTATCATCCCTGTCTATAACAGGCCGCAGGAGGTAGAGGAGCTTCTTGAGAGTCTGACTCACCAGAGCTCCATGGATTTCGAAGTTTTGATTATAGAGGATGGATCTCAGGAGAGGTGTGACAAGGTGGTAGAAGATTATTCTGACCGTCTCACAATCTCCTATTACTTCAAAGAGAATGGTGGTCCGGCAGCAGCACGCAACTTCGGAGGGGAGAGGGCTTGTGGTGAGTGGTTGATATTCTTCGATTCAGACTGCATCATCCCCGAGCATTACATATCAACAGCACTTCTGGAACTTGACAAGCATGATATCCAGTTATTCGGCGGTGCAGACAGGTCACACCCATCATTTACTCCACTGCAAAAGGCAATAGATTACTCAATGACATCTATCCTCACTACCGGAGGGATACGCGGCAACAAGAAAAGTGCCGATAAATTTTACCCACGCACATTCAATATGGGGATAAAAAGGGGTGTTTTCAAAGAGATAGGAGGGTTCTCCAATATGAGATTCGGCGAGGATGTCGACTTCAGTTACAAAGTAAAAGAGGGGGGATATGAGAGCAGATTGTTCACCGAAAACTGGGTTTATCACAAACGTCGCAACACCCTCAGGACCTTCTTCAAACAGGTATTCAACTCCGGAATTGCCCGTATCCACCTTACTCGCAGACACCCGGATTCATTGAAGATTGTCCATCTCCTCCCCTCTGCATTTGTATTGGGGTGCATCGTATTGGTGGCTGGGGGATTCTTTTGTCCCTGGGCTCTTGCCCCTATAGGTTTGGTGGCATTGGTTCTATTGACAGATGCAGCCATCAGGACCCGCTCATTGAGGGTATCAATACTTGCTATGATTGCATCATTCACCCAATTGTGGGGATATGGGAGCGGACTCATTATTGGCTGGTGGAATATCTCCATCATGCACCGGCACAACTATGCTGCTTTCGTAAAGAATTTCTATAAATAGGAAAGATATCTATTTGCTTTTTACAGCACCATCCACGGGATCAAAATAGACTTTAGAACTGCTGAACAGACGCTCGATATGACCGCTGTGAATCATCTCAGATGTACTCAGGTGGTGTAGAGTTGGGGTATCTATCAGTGCAATTGAATCGCACAGAGATATTGCTATATCAAGTTCATGAGTGGAGAAAAGGATACATTTACCCTCTTTATGAGCCAGGTCTGCCAACAGAGAGCAAAGTTCATATCTGTTGGGCATATCGAGGAAAGAGGTAGGTTCGTCAAGGATTATTACAGGGGTCTCCTGTGCCAAAGCCCTCGCTATCATAATCCTCTGGCACTCTCCGTCAGACATCCTGTCCAAAGTTCTCTCCCTGTACTCAGACATCCCGACAAGTTCCAGCGATCTTGTTATAACCGCTTCATCCTCCTCTCTCAATTTACCTATCCAATTTGTGTGTGGAGCTCTCCCCAATGCGACAACGTCCCTGCAAGAGAGGTTGGCCACCCTTATCTTTTCAGTATTGACAAAAGCGACAGTGGTTGCCATCTCCAATGTATCCAAACTTCTTAACTCTCTCCCTCCGAGGAGTATTTCCCCACCTAAAACATTTCCCAGTCCTGTAATTGCCCTCATCAACGTAGATTTTCCGGTCCCGTTTCTCCCCACAAGGGCGGTAATGGCCCCCCCTTCAAATTTTGTTGATACATTTTCAAGCAAAATCCGTTTACCGTAACCTATTGAAATATTCTTCAGCTCAATCATACTGTCTCTCTATTTATTACGAAGCACCACCCATATGACAACCGGTATCCCCATCAAAGCTGTTATAGTATTGATTGGCAAAGTCATCCACTTGGAGATCAAATCACAGAAGAGCAACACAGCAGCCCCGGTCAATGCAACTCCAGGCATAAGCACTCTATGGTCGGCATCCTTAAAAAGTGCCCTGGCAACATGTGGAACCGCAAGTCCGATAAAACTTATCGGGCCGCAAAAGGCGGTAACTGTCCCTGCAAGCAATGTGGTCGACAAGAAAATAAGATACCTCGAACGGCGGACATTCAGCCCCATGGTAACAGCATAATTCTCCCCAAGCAGGAGAAGATTCAACGGTTTGAGGAGTGCAACAGCCAGAAGAAGACCGGCAATCACAGCTGGAACCAGCAACCACAATTCATTTGCAGTCACATCTCCCAAAGAGCCCATTGTCCAGATAACAAATGACTTTAGGGCCTCCTCGTTGCTCAAATACTGAAGAATCTGAACAACTGCACTCACCCCTGAGGAGAACATCATACCAAGGATAAGAATTACCATTATATCTTTGATCCTTCTGATGACAGATGCGAGGAAAACGAGGATCAAAGCAGAACCAAGCCACGCCGCCCCCGCTATCCCTAAAGCTGAAAATGCAGATGAAGAGACTATTCCCAGGAGAGGTGCCCCAAGAATGAAGATAGCCACTCCAAGGCTTGCACCGGAACTTATACCCAGAACATAAGGCCCTGCCAATGGATTTCTGAAAAGTGTCTGCATCAAAAGGCCACTTACAGAGAGCGAGAGACCTGCCGCAACGGCCACAATCGCCTTTGTCAGACGTATATCCCTGACTATTTTTATTGTAGTGGGATCACCCCCTTCACCAAACAACGCACCCCATATTTCCCTAATGGAGATATGGACACTTCCTGTAGTCAGGTCAAGAAAGAACAAGACTGCGACCAATAGTGAAAGTATAACAAATAATATCGTCTTACGTTGTTTCATTAGTTTTTAATCAAGTTTCCTATAATAAGTAAACTCATAATCATGAGCCAGATGCGGATAAAACACCTTAACCAAATCTGCCAGAACTTTATCGGGATAGACTACCCCAGATTCCCAAAAATCATTTCCCCCGCCAATGGTAGTCCGTCTGTCGTTTTTATACACCTGACCGGAGAGAACACAAGGGATATCTGCAAATTTTGGGAAACGGCTTGAAAGCTCCTCTATAGAATTTATTCCATCCACATTGATCCAGACATCTGCCTCTGAAGCCAACACCGCTGCCTGCTCGATATCTATTGGCAAAGACTTGTTTGAATTGTTGTCTCTATATATGTACTCACCGCCGGCATCTTTTATCAATCTTGCGACATAGCTGGAGGTGGAAGCCATATACCAGGTATCAAGATATGGGGTATTTATCATCACCTTCACCCTCTTCTCAATTTGACTTCCGATCACTCTCTTTATCTCTCCATATCTTCTGGGAATTTCCCCGAATACCTCCACCGCTTTATCCCGTAGTCCAAGAATCTCCCCTATGGCTACCATCCATTCCGATTTCCCTAATGGGGACTCCTCCAGATACTCTCCGATATAGACATACGGAATACCGAGTTCGGTCAATTTCTTCACCATGGCTGATGATCCATTGACACCGTATATCATCACCAGATCTGGATCCAATGAGACAAGGAGTTCATAATTTATATTCCCATCATATCCTACATCACCTATAAGGTCTGTATTTTCAGACACATACTGATTTGCCACGAAATGGAGTCCAGAAACCCCGACGACACGTTTGACCTCACCCAACGCATCCATCATTGCAACATAGGTAGAGGACATACAAACGACCCTTTCAGCTGCACCTTCAATGACCTGTCCTGCAAACCCTGAAGGGATTTTCTCCCCATCCCTGAGTATAAGGAGATCTGACACAAGCTCCTCAGCCCCCTGCCAAGGGTTCTTAACCCTCAACAGAGTACTCTCTCCACCCTCAACCCCGAGAATCTGAAATCCCGAAGCATAGTCTGGTGAATAGACCTCCTTATTAAAATTGTCAATCCCTGTTCCTTTTGTATGACAAGAGATGAGACCGACAGAGATAAGGGAGATTAGGAGTGTATACTTAAAGAGTCGCATTAAAAATTAACGGTTCATCAACTTTTCAATCTTCTTGGGAATATCTGTGTTCTTCATAAAACCGGCAAATTCCTCTGCCCCTTCACCATAGGCAACTACAGGGACAAGTGTTCCGGTATGACCCTTTGTACTGAAGGTGAGTTTTACAGGGGAGGTTCCACCTACAGGATAACTGTTATAACCGATACTTGTACCACCTGTTTCGTGATCGGCAGTCACTACAAGAAGTGTACGAGGATGGGTATAGACATAGTCAACAAGCATATTCAAAGTCTCATTGAACTCATTCATCTCCTCAATCATTCCGTCAGAATCGTTATTGTGGCCGTAACCATCAATAATTGCGCTCTCAATCATCAGGAAATATCCCTTACCTTTCTTGGAAGAGAGAAGTTTGAGTGCCTTTGCAGTAGCCTTTGTCAGATATTTGTCTGGTTCAGTCAAATAGTCTTCATTAGAACTTGTCCCCTCATTTTCTGCTGCTGCCAATTTTGCTGCAAGGCAGACTTCTGCCCCCTCTGCAGCACTTGCGGTAGCTGTAGTGGGTTTGTTTCTTCTATGCACATCACCCATTGGGAGGATACCTACAAATTTTTCAGATTCTGTCTCCAGAACACTTCTCCAATCGAGATAAACATTGTACCCCTTATCTATAAGGACTGCGGTCAAATCAACAGAGTCGGGCCTGTTAACAAATACACTCAGCCCGGCACCGATAGCAACATCGACACCACTCTCAACAAACTGTTTCGCAATATCATAACCTTGGGAACGGCTTTTGACACCTGCATAAAATGCTGCCGGAGTAGCCTCAGTCAAGGTTGTATTTACGACAATACCGGTATGTTTCCCCAATTTCTGAGCCTTCTTCAGGACACTTTCAAGTTGGTTTTCCTCAGGATCTATCCCAAGCCAGCCATTGTTGGTCCTTGTACCGGTAGCAAGCGCTGTACCCCCTGCCGGAGAATCTGTAACATAGTTATTTGCAGAACATGTCTCCTGAAGTCCTACCACTGTAGCCCTCTCAAACCCTGTCTTTTCAGCATTAGACAGAATAAGGGTTGAAACTGCACCCATTCCCATTCCATCACCTATAAGATAGATTACATTATCCACTTTGGGAGTATTAGATGAGCAAGATGCGACAAGCAAAGCTATCGACAATAAAAATAAATTTCTAAAGTTTTTCATATCTATTCTATTTCCATTAGATTTCTGATTACATCTTCAATTATATCTACGGTTTTCTCTATTCCGACAACAGAGGTATTCAGACACATATTATAAGATGAAGCTGCACCCCATTTCTTGTAGGTGTAATAGTTGTAGTATTCAGATCTTCTCTTTTCGTTTTGCAAGATAAAACTCTCCGCCTCCTTTTCAGACATATTGCACTTTTCTGCCACCCTTGCTATCCTGTCCTTCATATCTGCGGCAATGAACACAGAGAATACATTTGGGTAATCCCTGAGAATATAGTCTGCGCAACGCCCCACAAATACAGATGAATGGAGAGAAGCGAGCTGACGTATCACCTGACTCTGGATCGAGAACAACTCTTCATTGCACAAAAATCCCCCCTGAGGGAATGCTGCGCCATGAATCGAGTACCCGAGGCCAAAGAACCCACCCGCAATTTTTATTCTGGTCTTTTCATCTGCCTTTTCAAACAATTCGGGTGCTATGCCACTCTCTTTAGAGGCGTGATAAATCAACTCTCTGTCATAAAAAGAGGCATCCAGCCTCTTAGCTAAAAGTGAAGCAACCTCCTTGCCTCCACTCCCCAACTCCCTGCCGATACAGAGAGAAAAATGTTTAAGCGGTCTCTTCTCCATAATCAGTTGTTTTCTTATTGTTGAATGTTTTCAAAAATTGGTACAACAGCAGCGAAGCTACCACTGTCGAAATCACATCAGATATGGCAAAACTCCACCATACCCCCTTCTCACCCATAAACAGGGGTAGAAAATAGAGCAGAGGGGTCAGGAATATCAGTTGTCTTGAAAGGGAGAGAAATATTGACCTTTTAGGTTTCCCTATACTTTGAAAAAAGTTCGAAGTGACCAGATTTATCCCTATTACAGGGAAAGCGAGAACAATGATTCTCACACCATTTGCAGCCTTTTCTATAAGATCCGGGTCTGAAGTAAATGCCGAAACTACCATCTGTGGGAACAACTCACCAACAATGAAACTTGTTGTCATAATGAGCATCGCCCACTTTATAGTCCTTTTAAGGACATCCACAACCCTGTCATATTGACGTGCGCCATAATTATATCCTGCGATAGGCTGCATCCCTTGGGTAAAGCCCATCACAATCATCATAAACAGGAATACATACCTGTTCACTATCCCATAAGCCCCAACAGAGAGGTCTCCCCCATATTTGAGAAGTTGTCTATTGATAAAGATAACGACAAAACAAGAGACAGAATTCATAAGAAATGGGGCCAGACCGATCGCCAGAGAGTCAAGAACAATTTTTTTCTGAAGTTTGAAAATCCCCTTTTGAAAATGGATAAGTTCGTTCTTGTCGGAGAAAATCTTCAATAGCCACATCAAAGCGACCACCTGTGCCAGAACGGTAGCCCATGCTGCACCTGCAATACCCATATCAAAAACAAAGATAAATATAGGATCCAGAATACAGTTCAGCGCCACTGTAAGCATGGTTGCAGCCATAGCCTGTTTGGGGTGGCCGGAGGACCTGAGCAGGGCATTTAGGCCCAAATACATGTGGGTCACAATATTTCCTGCCAGGATAATTACCATATACTCTTTGGCATAAGGCAATGTATTCTCGCTTGCTCCAAAGAAATATAGTATGGAGTCCAGAAACAACAGGGAGAATAGCGAGAACAAACCCCCTATTATTAAATTTAAGACCACGACATTACCAAGAACTTTCTTGGCATTGTCGTAGTCTCTTTGTCCTAAAAGTACAGATGAAAGTGTGGAAGCACCTACCCCTATCAAAGATCCGAATGCCGCCGCGAGATTCATGAACGGAAAAGTTATCGCAAATCCCGAAATGGCATAAGGCCCGACACCCTGACCGATAAAAATACTGTCAACAATATTGTAAAGTGAGGAGGCTGTCATCGCGATGATAGCCGGTACTGCATATTTCCTCAACAATGTGCCTATCTTCTCAGTACCAAGTTCAGTAGGTATTCCTTTGCTCAATTCTAATATTTTTTAACTTCTTCTGTACCTTGTAATACTGCCAATCCGTTCATTGCCAAAGCCCCCATTTCATCCTCTCCAGGGTAAACTTTTACAGGTGCAATGAACTTGACCATATCTGAAAGCTGTTGCATCATCTCTTTACCGTAAGCGACGCCACCTGTCAAAAGGATAGCATCCACTTTTCCTGACAGAGCTGCAGCCTCTGCTCCAATTGATTTTGCCACCTGGAAAAGGAATGCATCGGTAATCTTTATTGCCTTCTCATCCCCTTTAGCCATTCTCAACTCAACCTCATAGAAGGAGTTGGTATCAAGATGTGCAACAAGACCACCTTTCCCGCTAATCATTTTCTTCACATCATCATAGCTGTACTTTCCAGAGAAACATACTTTAGCCACATCCAATGCTGTAAGACTTCCAGAGCGTTCAGGGCTGAATGGACCATCTCCATTGAGTGCATCATTTACGTCAATCACTTTACCGTTGGAATGGGCACCGATAGATGTACCGCCACCCATGTGAACAACAATCAGATTCAGCTCGTTATAATTCTTGCCAACTTCAGCAGCATATTGTTTTGCAATAGCTTTCTGGTTCAAAGCGTGAAAAATCGATTTTCTTGGGAACAGTGGGTGCCCGCTTATTCTCGCCTCATCACAGAGTTCATCAACCACTACTGGATCGGCAATGAATGCGCGGCAGCCTTCAATCTCCTTAGCCATTGCATTTGCAATGATACCACCAAGATTGCTTGCATGCTCGCCATATTTGCCCGAACTCAAATCTGAGATCATCTCCTCATTCACTTCATATACACCAGATGCGATAGGTCTCAAAAGTCCGCCACGACCGACTATAGCGACAATCTCATCCTGATTGATATTGTTCTCTTTGAGTGCAGCCGAAATAGTATCCTTTCTGAACTGATATTGGTCAATTACAGTTGCGTATGGAGCCAACTCTTCAGAAGAGTGTCGTAGAGTTTTAGTAAAGATCTCTTTCTTCTCTTCAAAGATGGAAATCTTTGTAGATGTAGAACCGGGATTTATTGCTAAAATATAACTCATAATATTGACTATTTAGCGGTTAGAGCTGCAAGAGCAATTGAATTCAATTTGGTTTCGATGCTGTCAGCACGACTTGAAAGGACACATGGAGCTTTCGCACCAGCTACCATAGCCGATTGTTTTACACCTTTACACATCTGTGAATTTACTTTGTAGAATACGTTTGCAGATTCGATGTTAGGGAAAACAAAGCAGTCTGCATCTCCGGCAACTTCACTCTTAAGTTTCTTGATAGCAGCAGCCTCTTTAGAAACAGCCACATCAAGTGCCAAAGGACCGTCAGCCACACAGCCAGGAATCTGACCTCTATCCACCATTTTTGCAAGGATAGCAGCATCAACACAAGCAGGCATACCTGCAAGCATCTGCTCAGTAGCAGCGATAAATGCAACTTTAGGTTTTTCAATCTGAAGAGCCTTGGCTGTATTTACAACATACTTGGTAATAGCCTCTTTCTGTTTCAAATCTGGTGCTGGGATAACAGCCATATCACTGATAATCATAAGCTTGTGATAGAATGGACTCTCCAGAACTGCCACGTGTGAAAGGACTGCCTTTGGAGGTAGAAGACCACCCTCTTTCTTAAGGATAGCTCTCATATATTTGTCAGTAGAGCAAAGACCTTTCATAAGGATATCACCCTCTTTGTTGTTGATCATATCGACTGCTGTTGAGATAGCTTTAAGCTCCTCTTTTACATCTACAATCTGGAAAACAGATGCATCCAGCTTCTCCTCTTCACATACTTTGGCAATCATATCTGCATCACCCACAAGGGTTGCATCCACGATTCCAAGTTTAACAGCCTGATAAGCAGCTGATACAGTATGATCATCCACTGCCCAGGCAGCTACAAGACGTTTTTTTGATTTAGAACGGAGTTGTTCGAAAATTTGCTCAAAATTTGTAATCATAGTTCGTGTGATATTAAATGTGTTTATTTTACTAAGTTCATTGTGTCGGTTGCAATAACCAACTCTTCATTTGTAGCAATTGCAGCAACTTTCACTTTAGATCCCTCTTTTGTAAGGATTGCATCATCCCCGTGTATTGTCGCATTTACCTCACTATCGAAATCTACGCCAAGATAACCAAGGGTAGAACATACTCTCTCCCTTGCCGCAGAATCGTTCTCACCGATACCTCCGGTGAAGATTATCATATCGAGACCACCCATAACAGCACTGAAAGCACCGATATACTTCTTGACACTATGTGCAAACATCTCTTGCGAGAGGGCTGCTCTGTAATTCCCCTCTGATGCAGCCTTTGTAATATCCCTGCCATCCGAAGAGACTCCGGAAACACCAAGAAAACCACTCTTTTTGTTGAGCACTTTATTTACACCGTCAGCATCGAGTCCCTCCTTCTCCTGGAGGAAAGTGACAAGACCTGCATCAATATTTCCGCAACGTGTACCCATTACTACACCTTCTACCGGGGTAAAACCCATAGAGGTATCTACCGACTTTCCGTTAAGGACTGCGGTAACTGAACCACCGTTGCCAAGGTGACAGGTAACCACCTTCGAATTGTTGATATCAAGGCCTGCAAGCTTACACCCTTTCTCTGCTACAAACTTATGGCTTGTACCATGGAAACCGTAACGGCGGGTTCTGTATTTTTCATAATATTCGTAAGGAATTGCATACATATATGCATAATCGGGCATTGTCTGGTGGAATGAGGTATCAAATACCGCCACCTGTGGAGTTTCAGGCATAAGTGTCTGGACTGCTCTGATTCCCAAGAGATTTGCAGGGTTATGTAGTGGGGCCAATTCACAAAGTTTCTCAATTCCCGCAATCACATCTTCATCGATTTTGCAAGAGACTGGGAAGGTCTCACCTCCGTGAGCCACACGATGGCCTACTGCGTCAATTTCAGAAAGGGATTTTACCACTCCCCATTTTTCATCTGTCAACAAATCAAGTACAGCCTTGATACCTTCAGTGTGTGTAGGAATTGGTTTATGTATCTCCAATTTTTCCTTACCTGATGCTCTGTGTGTCACATCGCCCTCTTCAAGGCCGATACGTTCAACAAGACCTTTTGCCAAAAGAGTATTGCTGTTTTCATCCTTCATATCAAGTACTTGATATTTCAAGGAAGAACTTCCACAATTCAAAACTAATATAATCATAATATTTTACGTTAATATACAATGAAATTCAAGCAAAGTTAATCAATATCTGCCAATTTGCATAAAGATTTATTACCTTGCATAAAAATTTTTGAAGGGTATGTGGAGAGGGAATTTTTTATTCTTGTTATCATTCTTTTTTATAATCGGAAACCTCCTTACCGGGTATCTGTTTACACTTTTCAACTCATCGGAAGAACACATTTTTTGTGCAGCAGCCACAATGCTGACAGCAATTCTCCTTACTATCATATATTTCCGCAGGAGTTGCTCCATCAGAATATGCCTGACACTATTCTTCATCATCGGGGGGATGATCAGGGGAGAAGGGGAAATTCTGGGTGGATATCACTTCATTGAGAAGATCACCTGTTCCCCATTTTTCACCACAAACCGGGGACAATTCCTCCAATTTCTGGATCTTATAATCCCTTCATCCGACCCAAAAGCAAACGGAATACTCAAGGCACTTGTAACAGGTGATAAAGGGGGGATACCTGCAGAGCTTAAAGATGCATTCAGATTCAGCGGAACAATGCATCTTCTCGCTTTATCCGGTCTTCACGTCGGAGTCATATATGGAATATTCAGAAGAATGAAGATCAAGGGACCAATTGTGATTCTCCTGATGATCTTCTATGCCTTGTTCACGGGTGCCTCCCCCTCAATCTGCAGAGCAGTTCTGATGGCCTCTGTATATGAAATTGGAGAGATGGTCAGACGGGAAAAGAACGGATTGAACGCTCTGGCAATAAGTTCCCTTATAATAACGCTGATAAATCCCTCTGCCCCATCCACAATAAGTTTCCAACTTTCATACAGCGCTATGCTGGGGATACTGATAGCATATCCACATCTGAAAAGCGCGGACCTGCTCCTCCCTTCCATCCCATTCATCACAAAAATATGGGATCTCACCTCCATTTCGGTGGCTTGCCAACTGTTTACGGCACCACTGACCATTTTTTATTTCGGCACCTTCCCCCTCATGTCTCTGGTTTCAAACATAATGACCACCCCACTCACATCCCTGATAATGTCAATTGCGCCATTCTCAATAATGCTGTACAGAATCCCTTTCGCAGGAGATTTTCTCACTTCCTTACTACTCTCTCTTATAGAGATATTGAACACTATCGTTGAAATAATATCGATATCCTTATAAGTTTTAAGGTTCTTTTTCCTATTTTTGCGCTTCATAAACCACTATTTTCACTATGGGAGGAATCTTTGGAGTAATATCGACTCAAAAATGTACCAGCGACCTGTTTTATGGTACAGATTACCATTCACACCTTGGAACAAAAAGAGGTGGAATGGCAGTTTACAACGGAAACGGTTACTTTGCCCGCAATATCCACTCTCTGGAGAGTTCATATTTCAGAATAAAATTTGAGCAGGAACTTGAGAAATACACCGGCAACTCCGGCATTGGTGTAATCAGCGATACTGATCCTCAGCCAATAGTTATAAACTCCCATCTTGGCCGCTTTGCCATTGCAACAGTTGGAAAGGTGAACAATATAGATGAACTCGAAAAGGAGATTCTTGCAAAAAACAAGAATTTCACCGAATTGAGTTCCGGTAAGACAAACCAATCTGAGCTCATTGCCCAACTCATTACCGAAGGAGAGACATTCGAAGAGGGGATTGAGATTGTACAACAGAAAATTAAGGGCTCGTGCTCTTTTCTCCTCCTTACCGAGGATTGTATAATTGCAGCCAGAGACCTATACGGCAGGACACCACTGATCGTGGGGGGAAAACTCGTCCTGGACGAAACAGGCTCCCAGGTTATGGCTCACGCAGTTGCCTCTGAAACCTGCAGTTTCTCAAATTTAGGATACGAGCAACAATATATAATCGGTCCCGGAGAAGCGGTAAAGCTCACAGCTGAAAGCATAGAGACCATTGTCCAACCCAAAGAGAAACTTCAGATATGCTCATTCTTATGGGTCTACTACGGCTACCCTGTAAGTAATTACGAAAATATAAATGTAGATGATGTGAGGTACTCACTCGGGCACCAGCTTGGTGAGAGGGATGAGACAGAACTCGATGTAGTATCTTCAATACCGGATTCAGGGACCTGTATGGCAATAGGTTACTCAAACGGGAAAAAAATCCCTTTCAGAAAAGCTGTCGTGAAATATACCCCCACCTGGCCAAGAAGTTTTACCCCTACCAACCAGAGCATAAGAAATCTTGTTGCAAAAATGAAACTTATCCCCAACAACTCACTGCTCAGGGAGAAAAAGATAGTATTTTGCGATGATTCAATAGTCAGAGGTACACAATTGAGGGATAATGTAAAGCACCTTTACGATTATGGTGCAAAGGAGGTCCATGTAAGGATAAGTTGCCCTCCCCTGCTATACCCATGCGAGTTCCTCAACTTTTCAAGCACCCGTACACCATTGGAACTGATTGCCCGCAGATTTGTCCTCATGAAAGAGGGGGCACACGACAAAAATATTGGCAAGTATGTCAAGAATGATACAGCAGAATATAAGGAGATGGTTGAATATATCCGCAAGGAACTCAATCTTGCATCCCTCAAATTCAGCACAATAGATGAACTTGTCAAAGCGATTGGCCTACCTAAAGAGAGGATTTGTACCCACTGTTTTGATGGGAGCAGTTACGGATGTTAATTATCATTTATTAGTTTATAACAATTTTTTATTATAATTTTGTGCAGTTAACTTGAATTAATTTTCAATTTCTGCACAAATTATGAATATTTTTATTTCAAGTCTCAATTTCAGAGCACGCAAAGAGGACCTCATCGCCCTTTTTGAACCATTCGGAGAGGTATCTGCCGCAAGAATAATCGTCAACAAAGAAACCCGTCGTTCAAGAGGTTATGGCTTCGTTGAAATGTCAGAAGAAGATGGCAAGAAAGCAATTGAAGCACTTAACGGTACAGAGCACATGGGAAGGACAATAAATGTTGCGATTGGTAGTGAAAGACCAGCAAAACCCGAAACACAGGAATAAAGAGGCTGACCCAAAAGGTCAGCTTCTGTTGTTTTCCATGACCACCCCTGACACGGGCAGGGGGAGGTACCAGCAAGATACGAGTTCCGCGATAACTGGGCGAAGTAGATTATAGGAGGGGCCGGAGTGAGCGACGCGAACGGAGTCCTCCGCAAACCCTACCTTCCTCCCGAGGTGACCAGATTGTTATTTGCGACATCCTTTTCCCTGCTTTTTCGCAAAGCTATTTCCCTGTCTATTTTATTTTGGGATTCTTTCTCGGGCGACCTCTTTCAGTTTCTTTTTTCATGCATCTGCCACGACGCAAGAAAATCTCCGCGAAAAGTATGCGTCGTGACACAATTTCGCCGTAAAATACCGTTTTTATGCCACGACGCAAGAAAATCCCCAGGAAAACCATGCGTCGTGACAGATGCTACGCAGGAAGAAGTACAGAAAATCTTATTCGGCTGGGAAAGTGCGAAAAATAGCGGTCTCGGGCGAAGTATATACATGAATCTGTATAGGTTCGGTATATCCTCCCTGATATAAGAGTGCCCAGATGACCCAGACTATGAAATGAGGGAATCGCAGTCAGAGTCTGAATTAGAGGCCGCATTAGAAGATAACATCCGGAAACAGATACTTAAACATATAGAGTCATATCTTGGCATTATCTGATAGTTGATGTTTTCTCACGCCACATATGCCGGCCATAAAAAAGGCCCTTTTCTTGGCCGCAGTCCCCAATCAACCTTTCGCGGCCAGAAAAACAGCCCATTTCTTGGCCAGTTAACAATTCGACGGCCAGAAGCTCATCTCACTTCACATACGCCAGCGTGGCAATACTCACCCTGCACCCCAACTCCTCCACCAGAATAGTAGCACAGGCCTCCAGCGTTGCACCTGTAGTGAGAATGCAGTCTTTTGTATGGAGCTTCTGGTGCAGCAGCCTTTGGTTTATACTATTCCCGATGATTTTACGTGTTGGAAGAACTGTTTGTATCCTTTACAAAGATAGTTCTTGCGTTCCACTCCGTAAATGGTCATCTGCTCAAGAATGCGGTCTTTGGGACACCCTCCAAAACAAAGGTCGGCAACACTGCAATGCAAACATTCAGTAGGAAGACTTTCCAATTTGTACTCGCCAAATGCGCGGTTGCTCTCCATCATTTGCTCAAGATTATTGTGCATAATATTTCCAATTCTGTACTGGTCAAATACAAAGCGGTCACAACGGTAAACATCGCCACTTTTTTCCACTACAGCGCAGTGGCCGCAAACAGATTCGTGCACACACAATCCGGCAGGGCGTCTTGTAAGGTTTCCAACAGTTGAT
>JAZOBN010000023.1:0-3140 GCA_045595965.1 Candidatus Coprenecus sp. | reverse complement strand
CAAAAGCATTTCCTACTGAAAGGAAAAGAGCACACATAGTAAGAGCTGCAAAACGCAACGCTTTACTTAGTTTTTTTGAAACGAACATAAATGAATTTTTAGGTTAATAATTAAGTTATTTGTGTTTAGTGTTTTTAGTCTTTTCAGGGCTAAATTCTCCACTTTCTCTTATTTAGAGAAGGAGAAAAACGGCAATGATCCAATAACAATTTGGTTATCAAATTTTTATCAAAAATATCGTCTATAGTCTTCTTCTCTAGTATAGAGAAATCAAAGCAAATGTATGAACAAACACAATAAAAACCAAATTTTCTTAACTTTTTATCATTGTACTTGCAATTTCATTTCAATTTGGCCAAATTTGAAAAAATCTTTAATCAAACAATAAGCGATATGTTTTCAAGTGACATCTACAAAGGGAGAAGAGAGGCTCTTTCCCACAAAATAAATAAAGGCATTTTGCTCTTTTTGGGTAACAGCGATGCAGCTGTCAACTATCCCGGCAACCAGTACCGTTTCAGACAAGACAGCAACTTCAATTATTTCTTTGGCCTGACAGATCCAGATCTTGCCGCCATTATCGATGTTGAATCTGGAGAGGAGATTATATTTGGCAATGATGTAGATATCGATGATATCATCTGGATGGGTCCACAACCTCTTTTGAAAGAGAAGGCTCTTAAGTGCGGTGTGGATAAGACATTTCCCCTTGCTTCACTTGAAGATTATCTTTCAGCAGCATTGGGAAGGGGAAGAGAGATACATTATCTTCCACCTTACAGATACCACAACATGATCCGGCTACACAAGTTGCTGGGAATCCCTTTTGAACAGATGAAGGAGCGTGCTTCGTTAACATTTATTAAAGGTGTTGTCTCTTTAAGAATTATCAAGGATGAGTGCGAAATTGCAGAGATTGAGAAGGCATGCGACATCGGATACCTTATGCACTACACTGCCATGAAGCAGATGAGGTGTGGGATGATTGAGCAGGATCTGGTAGGAATTATGGAGGGGATTTCCATTTCAAAAGGGTTGATGCCCTCATTCCCTATCATCCTTTCGCAGAATGGCGAAACACTTCACAACCATTCGCACCATCAGATTCTTACAGAGGGGAGACTGGTGGTGATAGATGCTGGGGCAGAGACAAATTCAAACTACACTTCAGATTTTACAAGAACCCTTCCACCTTCGGGGAAATTTACACAGCAGCAAAAGGAGATTTATACTATTGTGTCAAATGCCAATAATCTGGCAATTTCCCTTGCACGTCCCGGGGTCTCTTATACAGAGGTGCATCAGGCAGCGTCCCGCCTGATGGCTCAGGGGTTAGTTGACCTGGGACTTTTGAAGGGAGATGCAGATGAAATCGTGGCAGCAGGTGCCCACTCCCTCTTTATGCCCCATGGTCTTGGTCACAATATGGGTATGGATGTCCACGATATGGAAGATCTTGGGGAGAACAATGTCGGGTATGATGAGAAATTCAAACGCTCGACACAGTTCGGACTCGGCTCTTTGAGGATGGGCAAAATGCTTGAAAAAGGGCATGTGGTAACAGTAGAACCCGGTATCTATTTTATCCCCGCTCTGATCCAGAAATGGAAGAGTGAAGGGATCAATGCACAATTTGTGAATTTTGACAAACTCACCTCTTACTATACCTTCGGAGGCATACGTCTTGAAGATGATATCCTTATCACAGACAACGGTTGCAGATTGTTGGGTTCCAAGAGATTACCAATTACTGTCGATGATGTGGAAATGGAAATGAGCCATTAAATAGCTTTTCAAATCATAATTTAATTGAGTAACATTGTGGTGCGTTATAAAAAAACAAAACACAGTGTTATGACAGTAAAACCTAATTTTTCAACTCAGTTCTTCGCCGATTTTCTGAATCTTGTGAAGAACTACTCCGAAGGGGCTCCCGCTTCTTCTGCCAGGCGTTTCTCTCCATCGTTCCTGCACTATCTTGAAGAGAACGTCAGCAGAGCAAAAAGGGTGGGAAATGTCAGTGCGTACGAGAAACTCTCTACCACCGTTGCCCGGTTCAAAAAATTTCTATCCAACAACCATCTGATGGAAGAGGGTGACTTCTTCTTTTATATGTTGACGCCCGATCTCTTACGGGCATTTGAAAAGGAGATGAAAGAGGATATGTTATCCTTGAATACAATCTCCTTTTATATGAGGGTGCTCCGCTCCTATTACAACAAGGCGGCAATAGATGGATTGCACAATCCAATCTATGACCCTTTCAAATGCGTATATACAGGGGTTCAAAAGACCAAAAAGAGGGCTGTTGAGCTTGAGGTTCTGGAAAAAATCCGTTCTGTCCAGCTACCGGACAAACTTCATTTTTCGAGGGACCTGTTCCTTTTCAGTTTTTATACCAGAGGGATGTCTTTCGTAGATATTGCCAATCTGAAGAGGCAGAACCTCTCTTCGGAGGAGATAACCTACTACAGGAGCAAGACGGGCCAACTGATAAGAATAAGGCTTGAGCCATGTATTCAGAGTATAATTGATAAATATAGAGGGGAGAGTGGCGGAGACTATATTTTTCCTATCATACTCAAAGGTGGAAAAGTGAGAAGTTACAACTCCGCCCTCAAATGCTACAATTACAAACTCCGTCAGATTTCTGAATATATAGGGATAGTGAAGCCGCTTACCTCATATGTATCAAGACATTCATGGGCAAGTGTCGCCAAACAGATCGGTGTACCGATACTTACCATAAGCGAGGGGATGGGACACACCTCAGAGAGGACAACCCAGATATACCTCACATCCCTGAATCAGGAGACAATAGACGATGCCAACAGGTTGATTATATCTTCCTTGCAATAATCAGTATAAATAATTGATAAAGAGCGCTTTGTGGCGCTCTTTTTTTATTTTTTGACTACATATCTGAATTTATGGTGTCCCAGGGGGTCTACAGGTGCGAAAATGTATCTCTAAATAAGAGATGGAGAAACAAAGTTGTTAGACTAAAAACACTAAACACAAATAACTTAATTATTAACCTAAAAATTCATTTATGTTCGTTTCAAAAAAACTAAGTAAAGCGTTGCGTTTTGCAGCTCTTACTATGTGTGCTCTTTTCCTTTCAGTAGGAAATGCTTTTG
>JAZOBN010000022.1:0-33894 GCA_045595965.1 Candidatus Coprenecus sp. | reverse complement strand
ATTCATGGATATAATTTATACTACATCCATTCTCAAGCATATGCATATACTTCAATCGTTCTGCATAGCCGTGTTTCTTGTACTTTTTAGACATAACAAAACCCCGAAAGTTTTTTGTCTAACTTTCGGGGTTCATGTCATGGACGATCAGCCTATTTCTTTGATTCTACTGCGAAATTATTCAGCAAAAGGAATTACAGAAACATAAGATTTGTTTTCTGCTTTCTTCTGGAATTTTACAGTTCCGTCGATCAGCGCATAAAGTGTGTGGTCTTTACCCATACCCACGTTAAGACCTGGGTTGTGTACTGTACCTCTTTGGCGAACGATAATGTTGCCAGCTTTAGCAACCTGACCGCCGAAAAGTTTAAGACCTAAGCGCTTACTGTGTGATTCACGACCGTTCTTCGAACTACCGACACCTTTCTTGTGAGCCATAATTTAATCTCCTTTTACTTTAGTTAAGCAATTTCTTCAATAAGAATTTCAGTAAGATACTGACGGTGACCATTTTTCTTCTGATAGCCTTTACGACGTTTCTTTTTGAAAACGATTACCTTTTTACCTTTTAGGTGGTCTACAACGGAAGCCTTAACAACTGCTCCGTCAACATAGGGAGAACCTACTTTTACAGAACCTTCATTGTCTGTCAAAAGTACTTTGGTGAAATCAAGGGATGTACCTGGTTCTGCATCCAAACGGTTGACGAAGATTTTCTTCCCTTTTTCCACTTTAAATTGCTGTCCTGCAATGTCTACAATTGCGTACATTATTTTAAGTATTAAAGTTATTGACTGTAAGCGGTTATTATGGTTAAATAACTCTTATTCAGTAGCTTAGCAGCCTTCTAATGATTTTTAAGGACTGCAAATGTAATATATTGTGCTGTTTTTGCCAAATTTTATTGAAAATTCATATAACAAATTTGTTAAAATACACTACTTTTGTACCCTGTTAAACTCTAATTTATGATAGTACCATTCGACTACAAATCTATTGCGATAGGGGCAGATTTCATTACAAGGAATTCTGAACTCAATGCACTGACAAATCTCCTGAGCAATAATGAAAATATTGCCATTTATGGCATTAAAGGGTGTGGCAAGAGTTCCTTGATAAGGAATCTTTTCCTGAATATCCAAAAGACATCTTTGAACCTCAAAGTGTGCGAGATTGATATGGTCAACATCAGGAGACCGGAGCAGTTCCAAAAAGCGATTCTGGAACAGGTTATAGAGAATGGTGGAGTTGTTGACACTTCAGATGGTGCTGATCCATATATGGAGCCGGAACGTCTGGCGCAGAATACAAGTTCAAAGGTCGTGGTTTATTTGAAGGAGTTCCAGAGTGTACTGAATTTCGATGATCCATACACCTTCCTCAAGGAATATGAAAATGTATGCAGAGAGAGGAAAAATGTATGTTATATATTTTCCGGAAGCAAGGTGAATGCAATGAAGCACATCTTTGAGGAGAAGAAATACTTCTACAATCTCTATGAAAATGTCCCGTTGCTCCCTTTGAACAAGAAATTGACTACCGATTATATCATCAGGGTGTTTTTGAAGGTAGGTCGTGTTATTGATAAGGATTTTACAGAGTATATATATGATTTGTGTGAGAGTAATCCTTTCTATATGTGGCAGATAGCTTCGAATGCCTTCAATATGACAAAGGGTTATGTCACAAAAGAGATAGTTGAGGACTCCATAAATTTTGTCCTCTCGACACAGAGCGGTTATTTCAGAACGCTGGTTGATTCCCTTTCAAATTTCCAGTTGAGTCTATTGAGGGCAGTATTCAATGGTGAGACAAAATTCGGTACCCAGGAGGTGATAATGAGATACAAACTGAACACCTCTGCCAATGTCCACCGTCTGAAGGAGGCGTTGAAGAAGAAGGAGATAATCACCTTTGATGAGAAGGATGAGCCACATATCCTTGATCCTATGTTCAAATTGTGGTTGACCAAATATTTCTTTGTATGAAAAAGTTAGTTGTGTTGACCGGCGCCGGTGTCAGTCAGGAGAGCGGTATCAAAACATTCAGAGATAGCGATGGCTTGTGGGAAAACTACCCTGTTGAAGAGGTGGCCTCTATACAAGGGTGGTACAGAAACAGAGAGTTGATGCTCCGGTTCTATAATGAGCGGAGGGAGCAGTTGAAAAATGCCGAACCCAACAAAGCCCATAGAATAATTGCAGAACTGGAGAACTATTTTGATGTTACTGTCGTGACACAGAATGTTGACAATCTGCACGAAAGGGGTGGTTCTACCAAGGTAATCCATCTTCATGGAGAGTTGACAAAAGCCCGGGGAGAGGATAATCCGGACAAGGTGTATGAAATCGGATACAATCCGATACGGTTGGGGGACAAGAGTCCGTCGGGTGCCCAGTTGAGGCCTCATATCGTATGGTTTGGTGAGGCGGTTCCAAAACTCGAAGAGGGTATTCAGGCTGTCCAGGAGGCAGATATCCTGTTGATTGTAGGTACCTCTCTCGCTGTGTATCCAGCAGCTGGCCTGGTGCAGTATGTCAAGCAGGATGCCCCGATTTATCTTATCGATCCAAAGCCGATGAAAATTGCATATTCAAGATATTATCAAATTCAGGATGTGGCTACCGAAGGGATGGAGAAGTTCAAAAAAAGGTTAAATTTGCAAGATTGATTTTTTGAGGATATGCAACCGGAAAAATGGTATGTTCTATATACTGCCCCAAGGGGGGAGAAGATGGTGGAAAAGAGGTTGGCAGAGGATGGCGTTGAAGTTTTCCTCCCTTTATACAAGGCGAAGAGAAAGTGGTCAGACAGGATAAAGATAGTCGAGATGCCCCTGTTTTCTTCATATATCTTTGTAAAATGCAGGGCAGTCGAATTGAGCAGAGTGGCGGCAACCAAAGGGGTTGTGAGGGTGGTTTACTATGTAGGCAAACCAGCTGTGGTGAGGGAGAGCGAGATAGATGCAATCAAGGAATTTGTAGCAATTGCAGACAATAACAGACTTCTTTCAGTGGGTGAAACTGCAACGATTGTTGATGGTCCGTTTGAAAAGAGGTCGGGAAAAGTGGTAAAGCTCACCTCAAAGTACTATTACTTGTATCTTGAAGAGTTGGGTATCGTGGTGTGTGTAGAGAAATTGAAAACAGAAAAATTGTAAATGAGAGATAAAATGAAGAAGTTTTTACTTTTTGTTACCCTTGGTATGTTCTCTTTTGGCAGTGCAGGACAACCAAAAGGGGGAAAATTTGCCTATTTGGCCGATACACATATTTCTGTAGGTGGTAAAAGTGTTGAAGAACTGCAAGTGTGTATCGATGAGATCAATAAAGATCCTCAGATAAGTTTTTCGATTCTTGCCGGGGATATTACAGAGTTCGGTTCTGATGCCGAAATCAAATTGGCAAAACAAATTATAGACAAGTTTGAAAAACCATATTACATCGTTGCCGGTAATCATGATGCAAAATGGTCGGAGAGCGGATGCAATACATTTGCTACTGTTTTCGGTTATGAGCATTTCGATTTTGAAGCATTTGGGGTCAAATTCGTAGGTACCAACAGCGGGCCGAATATGAGGATGGCTCCAGCTCTTGTACCCAGAGAGAGTATTGTATGGATTGACTCATTGGTAAAGGCTACTCCAGTGGAGAAACCACTCATTTTTGTGAATCACTTCCCTATGGATACCTCTGTTCTGAACTATTTTCAGGTTATCGATCTTTTGAAGGGTGCTAATACCCAATTGGTAATGGGCGGACACTGGCACTCAAACAGAATCCTCGACTATGAAGGGATGACAGGAATCCTCGGGCGATCTTCTATGTCGGCAGGGAGGAGAGGTCCCGGTTACAATATCGTGACTATTGAAGATGGGAAAATTTCTATCAGTGAAAAGGTAGTCGGAATGGATGTAAATGATCCTGCATTGAAAAATCCGTGGTTTGAGATGAAAATTTCAGAACCTGCTATTTTCAGTGAAAGGACAGAACCATACAAAGGGAAGAGTTATCGCCCCGATTACTCAGCGAATGAACAATATCCGAATGTTGAGGCAGTATGGACATTGCAGGAGGATGGCGATATTGGTGCAGGAGCAGTGTATTCCGGTGATAATGTGATCTATACAACAACTAAAGGGGATGTCAAATGTGTCACATTGAAGGATGGAACTTTGAAATGGAGGGTAAGACTTCCAGGAAAAGTATTCTCTACTCCAGCAGTTCACAAAAAGTATGTGGTGGTGGGTTGTACAGATAATATCATCTATTGTCTTGATCTTAAGACAGGGAGACAGTTGTGGAAACACTATTGTGACAAATCTGTCCTTGCCTCGGCAACGATCTTTGATGGAGTGGTATATGTAGGTGCATCTGACGGAAGATTCAGGGCTCTGGAATTGAAGACAGGTAAGTTGAAATGGAGTTATGCTGATGTAAAGGGGTTTGTTGAGACCAAGGCGTATGTGGATGAAGAGCAGGTATTGTTTGGTGATTGGGGAAATACCCTCTATTCGCTTGACCCCAAAACAGGCAAACTTCAATGGAAGTGGAAGACCAAAGGGAGCAGAATGCTCTCTCCTGCATCTGTATGGCCGGTCAAGAGTGGAAACAGAGTATATGTCGTAACCCCTGAAAGGAAGACATACTCTATTGAAGCTTCAAGCGGAAGCACTATGTGGGTTCATAGAGGTGGCCGTGAGTCGATAGGATTATCACCGGCAGGTGACAGAATCATTGTAAAGACAATGAAAGATACCATTTTCTCTTTCTCTACCTCTGAAAGCAGAACACCGGAGGTCTTGTGGGCATCAGATATTCAGATAGGGTATGATATTGCACCAACTCCTATTACATTCTCTGAGAACCTTGCATTTATCCCTACAGACAAAGGATCTATCGTCGCTTTGGATGCATCCTCAGGGGAAATAGTGTGGAGACACAGACTTTCATTTGCTTTGGTAAACTATATTCAGCCATTGGAAGAGAGAAGATTGTTAGTGACCACGATGGATGGAAAAGTGTCACTTTTGAAATACTGATTTGAGAATATTAAATAAAAAATAAAATGCTTACACTAAAACTGTTAAGGGAACAACCCGAATTTGTAGTTGAAAGACTTGCTGTCAAGAATTTTGATGCTAAGCAGATTGTAGCAGATATCCTTGAACAAGACAAACTGAGAAGAAATTACCAGACAGAACTTGACCAGTGCTTGTCGGAGCAGAAATCGAAGGCTAAAGAGATCGGTGCTTTGATGAAAGAGGGAAAGAAAGATGAGGCAGAGGGGGTAAAGGCTGCTGTTGCACAACTTAAAGAGCGTTCAAAAGAACTTGAACAACAATTGGATGAGAGTCAGACCAGACAGAATGACCTTCTGGTACTACTCCCTAACCTCCCCTGCAATGAGGTTCCAGTCGGTAAAACAGCTGAGGATAATGTTGTTGTCAGAATGGGCGGAGAAACACCCTCTTTGGCTGATAATGCCCTTCCACACTGGGAACTTGCGAAGAAATATGATATTATAGATTTTGATCTGGGGGTTAAGTTGACCGGTGCAGGTTTCCCTGTATATAAAGGTAAAGGTGCAAAAATTCAGAGAGCCCTCATCCAATACTTCCTTGATTACAATTCGGATGCAGGTTATATGGAGGTTGAACCTCCAATCCTTGTAAACGAAGCTTCTGGTTTCGGAACAGGTCAGTTGCCCGACAAAGAGGGGCAGATGTATCATGCACAACTTGATAATTTCTATCTTGTCCCTACAGCTGAGGTCCCGGTTACAAATATCTATAGAGATGTAATCCTTGCAGAGAAAGATTTTCCTGTGATGTTGACAGCATATACACCATGTTTCAGAAGAGAGGCAGGCTCTTATGGTAAAGATGTGAGGGGATTGAACAGATTGCATCAGTTTGATAAGGTGGAAATCGTAAGACTGTCACATCCTGACCACTCTTATGAAGCTTTGGATGAGATGGTTGCACATGTTGAAAAACTTGTTGCATCTCTTGGCCTTCCATATAGGATTTTGAGATTGTGTGGTGGTGACATGAGCTTTACCTCTGCACTTACTTATGACTTTGAGGTGTACTCAGCTGCACAGCAAAGGTGGTTGGAGGTGAGCTCGGTTTCAAACTTTGAGTCATTCCAGGCAAACAGATTAAAACTCAGATTCAAAGATTCAGAAGGTAAAATCCATTTGGCTCATACATTGAACGGCAGTTCATTGGCTTTGCCAAGAATCCTTGCTGCCATTCTGGAGAATAACCAGACTGAAAATGGTATAGAAGTTCCCCAAATATTGCAGAAATATATAGGTTTTTCTGTAATTGACTAAAGTGGAGGGGCAAAGAATCATATTAGGAATTGACCCTGGAACCAATATACTTGGTTTCGGGGTTATCCTTGTTGATGGCAAGAAGACACATTTCATTGATATGGGTGTCGTAGATTTGAGAAAGGAGAAGGACCATTTTTCAAAGCTCAACACCATTTACAAAGAAATTAATACCATTATCGGGAGATACAAACCCAATGATCTTGCTGTGGAGGCCCCTTTCTACGGGAAGAACCCTCAGGTTATGCTCAAATTGGGGCGAGCACAGGGGGCTGCAATAGCAGCGGGGCTCAGTAATGGACTCCCTATTTTTGAATATGCTCCCAGAAAAGTGAAGATGGCAATTACGGGGAGAGGGGATGCATCCAAGGAGCAGGTTTCAATGATATTGCAGAAGACATTAAAAGTAGAATTTCATACAAATTTTTTGGATGCATCAGATGCTGTGGCAATAGCTATGTGCCACTCCTACCAACTAATTAACCCTCTTATAGATACAACTGCATCTACCTCCTGGGAGGCATTTGTAAAATCACATCCGGGAAGGGTTAAATAAAAATAGTGATTAAACTTTTTTACTTTTGGTTTGTCAAAAGGGTGAAAAAAATTGAGATATATTAGTAGTAATGAATATTAGAAAAGTAGTTCTTTTTCCCATTATAGTGTTGTTGTGGACAGGATCTGTCCTGGCTCAAGGGGGGATTGTTAAAGTTAAGTTAGTAGATTCATTGACCCAGTCACCGGTAGAATTTGCATCGGTATATCTTTCAGCTGACGGCTCAGTAAAAGGGGCCCTCTATTCGATGACTGATACCCAAGGTTATGCAGAGATAACCAAAGTCAGAAAAGGTAAATATATATTCAAGGCAGAGTTGATGGGATATAAAGTGAAATCCCTGAATGTGGATATGAAGGGGGGAACTTTAGATTTGGGGACTATTCTTTTGCAGCAGGATGTTACATCGCTTGAGCAGGTAGTGGTATCTGCTGTGGGAAATCCTATTGTTGTAAAAAAGGATACCATTGAATATAGTGCAACAGCAATAAAGACTACAGACAATGATATGCTGGAGGATCTGATAAAAAAGCTTCCAGGTTTTGAAATTGATACAGATGGTACCATCACAGCCAATGGTGAAACTATCAATAAAATCTATATTGACGGTAAGGAGTTCTTCCTTGATGACCCTCAATTGGCTTCAAAAAATATCCCCGCAAAGATTGTAAATAAGGTAAAACTTGTTGAGAAGAAATCTGAGCAGGCGGAGTTTACAGGTATTGATGATGGAGAAGAGGAGACAGTCCTGGACTTGAGTATCAAGCCCGGTATGATGCAGGGATGGTTTGGAAATCTCTCTGGTGGAGGTGGTATGGATATGATCAAAAATGCGGAGTCTGAGTACGATGCAAGGTTTCAGGGTGCCGGTATGATAGGTCGTTTTACAGAGAACAGTCAGGTGAGCATTATCTTGAATGCAAACAATACAAACAACAGAGGTTTCCAGGATATGGCAGGTGAGATGATGAGCGCTATGCGTTCTTCCGGCGGTGGTGGAGGAATGGGTGCTATGTTCGGTGGTGGAAACAGCGGTATTACAACATCGTGGATGGGTGGAGCCAATATAAATGGAAATCTTCTTGATGGTGATATGGAACTAGGTGGTAACTACCTCTACAACGGTAATGACAAGGATATGTGGATGAGGAGTAACAGAAGGACCATGATGGATGGCAATGAGGAGATAACAACCATTAAAGAGGAGTCAAATCACTCTTTTATGCAGGGCCACAGGGCTGGTATAAGGGCAGACTGGGATGTTACTAAAAGAACCTCTATCCTTTTTACCCCCCAATTCAATTTCGGATATGGAGACTTTGATGAGATGTCTAAAGATACTACAGACAACAATGTAAAGGGTAGGGTGAATGAAGTGGATCGTAACTCCCATGGCGACAATCAGAACTGGACAGCGAGCGGACGTTTGTTGTTACGTCACAAAATAGGCAATAAAAAAGGTCGTACAGTCTCTGCAAACTTCAATTATAATATTTCTCAAAACAGACTCGATGGTGAGAATAACTCTACAACAAAGACATTCAGAACCAACAGCTATGGAGAATCTATTGCTGATATAAAAAAAGTGGATCAGCAATATTTCCAGAAGAGTGACGGATATACTTTGGGGGCAAGACTGTCATATACAGAGCCGTTAGGAAAGAACTTCTTCCTGGAGGCATCTTACAGATATAACTACCGTCAGACTGAAGCGGAAAAGATGACATATAATCTGGATGCTTCTACAGGGGAACATACATCTCTCGATACATTGTTCTCAAACCGTTATGTGAATACATTCATCAATCAGGATGCAAGATTGACATTGGTTAAGCAGGAGGAGAAATACAATGCCCAGATCGGTTTTAGTGTACAACCTGCATATACCAAGAGTGTGACAGCGTTGATGAGGGAGGGGAGAGACAGTACGTTGGCATACAGTGTGATAAATTATGCACCATCTGCCCGTTTTGACTACAGGTTTTCAGACAGAAATTTCTTGAGAATCAACTACAGGGGCTCAACAAACCAACCTTCAATTACACAGTTGCAACCCGTTCCGGACAATTCTGACCCTCTGTATGTATCATTGGGTAACCCTTCACTTCAGCCCGAATTCAATCACCGTCTGAATGTGAACTACAGAAATACAAATACTGAGACATTTGCTACCCAGAATGCCGGGTTGAATGCAAGTTATTCCAAGGATGATATCATCACAGCAAGATGGTACAATTCAGATGGTGTCCAATATTCAGCCCCCATCAACTCCAAAGAGGGGACATTTACAATCGGTGGACGCTATATGTTCAACACCCCGATTGCAAAATCCAATTTCTCGATTATGACATTTACCAATTTCAATGTAAGTAGAAAATTGAGTTATACAGGTACAGGAGATGTGGCTACCCTCGAGGAGATTATCGACCATCTTATTGCCGGCAGGACAACTACTTTAAGTGTATCTGAAAGGTTGAATTTTGTATATCGCAATGATGTATTCGAAGCCAGGGTAGGAGGGTCAGCAAGATATTCTACCGCTTGGTATGAAATCGAGTCACAGGAGGAGCCATCTACATGGACAAATTCTGTAAATGCTGAGGTGAACTATACAATGCCATGGGGTACTGAGATCAGATCTGATGCAAGATATACCTTCTACATAGGGTACGAAGATGGTTATAACGAGCCTGTATGTGTATGGAATGCTGAGATATCCCAGCTGATGCTAAAGAAAAGGGCTACTTTGAGATTTAAGGTTTATGATATCCTCAGACAGGCGAAGAACATCAGCAGAACAACAAATGACAACTATGTGCAGGATATCCAGAGAAATACCCTCGGACAATACTTTATGCTGAGCTTTACATGGAGATTCGGAACATTCGGCAAACAAGGTATGGGTCCCGGACCTGGTGGTAGAGGCCATATGGGCGGTCCAAGACCGGGAGGTGGAAGAAGATAGTTATTTCCTTCCGGCGATAAATGTCCGGAACTTCTGGATCAAAGATACCATATCCTCGGGGAGTTCACTCTCAACGAGGATATTTTTTTGTGTTCTGGGATGGACAAATCCCAGGGTCTTGGCGTGGAGAGCCTGTCTTGGAAGCACTTCGAAACAGTTGTCTATAAATTGTTTGTATTTGGAGTATAGAACCCCCTTGAGGACTCTGTCTCCACCATATCTGTCATCGTTGAAGAGTGGATGACCGATGTGATTCATGTGCACTCTGATCTGGTGGGTACGCCCTGTTTCGAGTTTACACTCTATAACTGTTACATAACCGAGTCTCTCCAGTACCTTGTAGTGGGTGACAGCGTGTTTTCCTGCAGAACCATCTTCGAAAACCTTAAATCTCAATCTGTCATTTGGGTCTCTCCCGATGTTCCCTATAACGATCCCTTCATCCTGCTCCATATCTCCCCATACTATAGCGACATATCTTCTGTCTATTGAGTGATCGAAGAATTGTTTGGCAAGGTGTATCTGTGCCTCATCTGTTTTTGATACAATAAGGGTTCCTGATGTATCTTTGTCGATACGGTGTACCAGGACACCCATACGGTCATCTTCGGCATCTGGTCCCTGACTTCTTCCAAGATAGTGTGCGAGGCCGTTTATCAGTGTCCCTGTGTAGTGTCCGCAGCCTGGGTGTACAACCAGCCCGGCAGGCTTGTTTACGACCAGAACATCGTCATCCTCATATCTGATATCGAGTGGAATCTCTTCAGGTATTATCTCAAAACCTCTTCTTCTGTATGGGAGGACAAAGGTGATGATATCATTGGGTTTGACCCTGTAGTTTGCCTTTACAACCACGTCACCTACACGGACATACTTCGCATCAATCGCAAGTTGTATGCGATGTCTGGATGTGTGTTCCATACGGGTGGTGAGATATTTGTCTATGCGGAGCAGCGATTGCCCCTTGTCTACAACAAATCTGAAGTGCTCGAACATACCACCTTCGGCACCATCTTCTTCGAATTTCTCATCTTCGAGGTCGATGTCGGGATCGATGTCGTATTTATTAGAGTTCATCTTCAGTCTCTGGGGTTTCGGGCTCGATCAGTTTTTCCTGGTCAATAGTAAGACAGACCTCTACATATGTGCCCAATCTGTATTGGATAGAATCAGATGGGGCAGGTATCTGGGAGAATACAACAGCATTTAATGTGTCGCTGTATGTGACTACACTCTCATCAAATGTGATTTTGTTTATGTTGAGGGAGTTGTCATTCAACAAGTCTTTGGCAAGTGTCAGTTTGTACCCTTTTACATTTGGAATAAATGTGGTGGTGTCAGAGATATTCATCCCGAGAACGAGGTCAATTACTGTGTCTGTCTCTATAATTGTCCCTGCCTCTATTTCAGTCCCGCCGCACATCTGCTTTAGGACATTGTTGGTAGCCATATCTGGCTCATAAACCAACTTTCCGATAGTGAGACCGTTGGATATAAGTTCTGTTTTTGCCTGTCTGAGTGAGTAACCTACAAGTTGTGGCATCTCTACTGTCTGAGGAAGGTTTGAGTTGATGGTAAGGAGTATTCTTCTCCCTTTCTTTACCATACTCCCTGGCTCTGGATTCTGACGTGATATGTGACCTCTTGGGATCCTTTTGATATATACAGAGTCTGTGATGTCGAGGCGGAGTTCCCCTTTTTGTGCCAATAACTCTGCTTCAGATATGGACATGTTTGTAAAATCGGGAACAACGATCTCTTTGTTGTGTCGTGTTACCAATTGTAGGAAAATGGAGACAGCCACGAGAAGGATTATAATAATCCCTAATATCATGGAGATATTCTTAATCCAGATTTTCATATTGTTGTTTTTTTGTGCCATATCTTGTCAAGGTATCTATATAAAAAGCAAAAGGCCTCGATCGCATTGCGACTCAGCCTCGTACTTCACTGTTTATTAACTCCGATTACCAACGATCTTCAGAAGATACAGTTAGTTTCTTACGGCCATGACGACGACGTGCAGCCAATACGCGACGACCATTAGGAGTTGACATACGCTCGCGGAAACCGTGTTTGTTACGACGTTTGCGTTGTGAAGGTTGAAATGTACGTTTCATATCTGTTTATATTTTATTATTATCCATAAATTTGGGAGTGCAAAGATAGATAAAACAAACTAAACTATCCAAATTTTTTGACAAATATTATCTTTTTGCCCTCAAAATATTCTTCATTTATGAAATCGTTGATATTCCAACTCTTAAAGAGGTTGCGGTCAATCTTTTTCCCTTTTATGCTCTCTGAAATTTCAAGTTCAATATCTCCACCTTTCAGAAAAATCATCTCTTGATTGTATTTCCCTTTTACCCATGGGAGAAAGTTTTTCAGTTCGGTAACAGCTCTTGATACAATGTAATCAAATTTTTGGGGGAGTTGCTCCACCCGTGAACATACAGTAGTCACATTCTTCAAATCCAATGCTGAGGAGATCTCTGTGGCAACCTTGATCTTCTTCCCGATAGAGTCACACAAGGTAAATCGGACATTTGGAAACATTATAGCAAGGGGAATCCCGGGGAATCCTCCACCTGTTCCAACATCCAGTACTGAACAACCGTCTGGAAATTCAATTTTTTTGGCAATAGCCAGCGAGTGAAGGACGTGGTGAAGATAGAAATTGTCCATGTCTTTCCTCGATATGACATTTATTTTGCTGTTCCAGTCAAGATAAAGGGGATACAGCTTGTCAAATTTCTCTATCTGATCCTGTGTAAGGTCAGGGAAGTAACCATATATAATTGAACTCTCTATCATAATTCATTCTAATGTGCTTCGAGCCAGTTTTTTCCGTAATTACATTCAGCAGTCAGTGGAATGCCTATATTCATTACATTTTCCATCTCTTCTTTTACAAGCTTGACAACGATATCCCTCTCTTGTGCCAAAGTGTCGATAATCAGCTCATCGTGCACCTGAAGAATCATTTTGCTCCTGATACCCTCTTTATCGAAACGTCTGGATATGTTTATCATAGCAAGTTTTATAAGGTCAGCTGCACTCCCTTGAATGGGGGCATTTATTGCATTTCGCTCTGCGAGTGCTCTGACATTTGCATTTCTCGAGTTGATTTCGGGGAGATGCCTTTTTCTGTTGAATAGAGTCTCCACGAAACCCTTTTTTCTCGCCTGTTCTTTGACACTTTCTATATATTCGAGTACCTGCGGATAATTTTTTAGGTATTCCTGAATAATCTCTTTCGCTTCCCCTCTCGTAATTCTCAAATTTTGGGATAGGCCAAATGGTGAGATTCCATAGATGATTCCGAAATTTACCATTTTTGCCTTTCTCCGTTGATCTTTTGTCACTTCGCTCTCTGATGTGCCGAATACCCTTGCTGCAGTCGATGTGTGGATGTCTTTTTCATTTCTGAAATCCTCCATAAATACCCTATCTTTACTCATTGCTGCCATCAGCCTCAACTCTATTTGTGAGTAGTCAGCAGAAACTATGTATCCATCTGGGGTTGAAGGGATAAATGCACGTCTGATCTCTCTCCCCAAATCGCTTCTAATGGGGATGTTCTGAAGGTTTGGTTTTACAGAACTCAACCTTCCGGTGGCGGTTAGAGCCTGGTTGAAGGTGGTGTGTATTTTTCCACTCTTCTTGTCAATCAATTCGGGGAATGGCTCTATATAGGTAGAAATCAATTTCTTGATTGCTCTGAAATCGAGAATTTCCCTAATTATAGGATGTCTGTCTTCAAGTGCAAGAAGTGTCTCCTCATCTGTAGAGTATGAATTTCTGCTGTTTTTCTTTGCCTTGGGGTCGATTGCAAGTTTTTCGAAGAGGACTATACCCAATTGTTTTGGGGAGGATATGTTCAGTTCCGGTTCATCAGCAAGTTCTCTGATTCTGGTCTGAAGGTCATCCAGTTTCAGGGAGAGCTCGTTTTTATATTTTTCCAGCATCGCTGTATCTATCTTGAACCCCTCCAACTCCATCTCTCCCAAAACTTTTATCAGTGGCATTTCAATCTTTTTATATAGTGTCAACAATGTAGGGTCTGCCACAAACTCCTGATAGACCTTTTCATACAGAGGGAGCAGAAGGGCTGTCTCCTGTTTCCCTCTGGACGAGTTTTGAGTCCCGCTTTGAACGCTTTCACTCTGCTCAAATGAAGAGAAAAGATCAAGCTCTTCCACTTGCTCCTGTACAGGAGTTTCATTGAGATTGTTTATGTCAATATTGAGATATGATTTTGCGAGGATGTCAAATTTGTGACTCCTTTCCGGATTCATCAGGTAATGTATTATCTCAATATCAAGAATCTCACCACACAGTTCTACATTACCCCTCTTAAGTGCCTTGTAGCACTCTTTCATGTCAAATCCGACCTTCGCGACAGAACTGTTTTCCAATATATCTCTTGCCAAGGTAAAGTCTGTACAGAATGCAACATCCTCTCCATGACAGAGATAGAGTGTCTCATCTTTAATTCTGATACCGACTTTTCCCCCTTTAATGCACTCTGCAGTTATTGTCCTGATGTCTGAATCATTGAATTTTATATGGCGTACAGCTTCTTGCTTGACCGGTTCATCAATTCCAAATGTTTTTGGTAACAATTTCAGAAGTGAAGGGAACTCGTAATGGTCAAACAGTTCTTGGCATTTGCTTGAATCAGTTACGTTTATCCGTAGTTCCTGCTCGGAGAATCGGATAGGGACATCTGTTTTGATTGTTACAAGAAATTTGCTCATCTCCAGATGTGGAGCAGCTTCGCGGAAAGCATCTGCCTGTTTTGGGGGAAGTTCATCAAGATGTTCCGTAATGTTCTCTATTGAACCATATTTGGCAATGAGTTTCCGGGCACTCACTTCGCCTATTCCCCTTACACCCGGGATATTATCTGATGCATCACCCCATAAGGCCAGAATATCTATAACCTGAGAGGGGTTGCATATTGTAAATCTTTCGCATATCCCTTTCTGGTCAATAATCTCATTTTCTGCACCGCTCTTTCCAGGTTTGTATTGGAAAATATGTGGAGAGAGAAGCTGTCCCAGATCTTTGTCAGGACTTACCATATAGACATCAAACCCCTCTTTTTCCCCCTGAACGGCCATTGTCCCTATTACGTCGTCAGCCTCGTAACCCTCAACCATTAGAGTTGGGATTCCTAATGACCTGACAAGAGCCACAAGTGGATCAAGTGCCTCTTTTATCAGTTCGGGAGTGGCACTTCTATTGGCCTTGTACTCTTTGTAAATCTCATGTCTGAATGTCTTGCAAGGGGGGTCAAAAGCGACACCAATGTGTGTAGGTTCCTCTTTTCTGATGAGTTCCATAAGATATTTCATGAAACCATAGAGAATTGAGGTATCTACCCCTTTGGTATTTATCATCGGCCGCCTCAGAAACGCGTAATACATCCTGAAAATCAGGGAGTGGCCATCTATGAGAAAAAGTTTCTTCATTGCTTTATATGTTGTCATCAGCAAACCACTCTACGAATGATGTGGCTGTTTCGTGAAGTCTTATACTGTATAATGATGTGTTTTGGTATGTGGAGAGCTCTCGGTTAAGAATCTCTGCAAAGTAAGAGACCATATTCTCTGAAGTGGGGCGGAATGGGAGGGTAATTACATTGCCGTAAGAGAGATTTAACGGCTCATTTAACGGGCTCCCCTCCATGAGGATCAGAGTGTGGTCAAATTTGTCAATTATACTTCTGTTTACTATCTCCTTCAGTACCTTGAAATCCAGAATCATTCCATCTTTTGGGGATGCAGGGTCAAATTGTTGGGTCCCGATGACAGTTACAAACATTTTGTATGAGTGACCATGTATGTGACTGCATTTTCCATCATAGCCCAACAGAGAATGGGCACTCTCAAAGCTGAATTCTTTAGTTATACGTACTTTGCTCATAATGCCCAAAATTAGTAATAATTTACGAAATATATGATTTGAGAAAATATAACTTATTTCTCCTTTTTGCTTGAAATTATTAAATTTATTTTGGTGCTTTTGTGTCACTTTGTTAAATTTGTCACCAAAATAACTTATAAATATGTCTATAGATATCAATAATTATCTTTCTGATAATGCAAAAAATATGAGAAGGTCTGCAATCCGCGATCTTCTGAGTGTTGCTAACAAACCGGAAATCATATCCTTTGGTGGCGGTTTCCCAAATCCAGACACATTCCCTGTAGATGATCTCAAAGAGATTATGATGGACTTGATGAATACTGAACCTCATAAGGTGCTTCAGTATGGCTCAACAGAGGGGAGCGTTCTTTTGCGTAAGGAGCTGGCAAAAAAATATCAAAACGACGGACTTGATGTTACTGAGAAAAATATTGTTATTACTACCGCTTCGCAGCAGGCTATAGACCTTGTTGCAAGAATTCTTATTAATCCTGGCGATACTATCCTTTGCGGTCTTCCCTCTTATCTCGGAGCTTTGCAGGCATTTTATTCTTATCAGGCAAATCCTGTTGGAATCCATAAGGATGAACATGCAGAGGTTGTAGTCAAGACCCTTTGCTCTCTTGGCAAGAAACCAAAATTTATATATGCTATCCCCGATTTTCAGAATCCTACAGGTGTAACAATGAGTATGGAGCAGAGGTTAGAGATAGTGGAGGTTGCCAAAAAGTATGACTTGATTATCCTTGAAGACAGTCCGTATAAAGAGATCAGATTTGAAGGAGAGTCGCTCCCTACAATTTACTCAATGTGCCCTGAAAGGGTAATTCTTCTTGGTACATTGTCAAAGACTTTTGCTCCAGGACTTCGTCTTGGCTGGGTGTTGGCAGCGGAACAGATTATCGAGAAGATTATCGTAGCAAAACAGTCAGCAGACTTGTGCACACCCATCCTTAATCAAGAACTAGCGGGAAGATATATCGCCTCTGGCAAATTTGACGAGAATCTTAAAAAAACAATTGCTTTGTACAAGCAGAAACGCAATCTTATGCTTGATTGCCTTGAAAAATATATGCCCAAAGAGGTTACATGGACAAAACCTGACGGAGGCTTGTTTATGCTTGTTACCCTCCCCGAAACTATGAATTCAAGAGATTTGTTTGACATCGCAATCAAAGAGAATGTAGCCTTTATAGTAGGTGATGTATTCTTCTGTGATGGAGGCGGACAAAATACATTAAGACTCAACTTCTCTTATGTTTCTGACGAGAAGATGATAGAGGGTGTGAAGAGACTTGCAAATGCAGTAAAGATACTACTGAACAAGTAGGTACTCCACCAATTGGTCTACATTGGAGAAGAAGTGGATGATGCTAAGGTCATAACCTTTGAGAAATCCTCTCTTCTCCATTCTTTTTATCATATCCACAATCGGATCGTAATACCCTTCGAGGTTGAGAATGTATACAGGCTTGTTCTGAAAGCCAAGTTGAGTGTTTACGATATATTCAAACAGTTCATCCAGTGTACCATAACTTCCTGGGAGGGCTATACAGCAGTCTCCCAATTGTGCCATAAGTTGTTTCCTCTCGCTCATATCTCTCACTTCATATAGTTTGGTTAGACCGTGGTGGCATACCTCTATTTTTTTATCCTGATAACTCTTTTTCCCTTTGAACCCTTCAGGGATAACTCCTATTACTTCACCCCCCGCAGATAATGCCCCTTCGGCAAGGGAGTTCATGGTCCCTACACAAGCACCACCATAAATTACAGAGATCCCATTAACAGCAAGGCTGCGTCCAAGATTGTACGCAGCCTCAGCAAATATGGGACTGTCTCCTAAGGATGAACCCAAATAGACAGTAGCTTTCATATCAATTATTTTACTTTAACACCATGAGACCACACCGAAAGTATGTCGTAGTTGTAGTTAAGAATTAGGATATTGGCCTCTTTCCCTTTCTCAATAGAACCAACCTTATCATATACACCCATGATTTTTGCAGGGGTTTCTGAAGCCATCTTGACAGCGTCTTTCAGAGTGGTTTCTACCTTGATAACCATATTCTTAACAAGTGTATCCATTGTTGCTATACTTCCGGCAAGGTGTTTTACCCCTTTGACTTTGCATACACCATCTTCAATATATACATTGTCATTAGGATTTACAGGACCGTCATATGCGGCGTATGAAAGTGCTGCAGTTACAAGAGCAACTTTCTCAGGACCTTTGATAACATAGACAAGTCTGAGGATTGTGGCTGGAAGGTGTTTCCCATCTGCAATCACCTCTGTTGTCATATCATCAATCAAGTACACACTCTCAACAGTCCCTTCATATTTATACTCGTTTTTCTTGTGGAAACCGGGCATCGCATTATACAACTGTGATGTATGTTTGAATCCTGACAAATATCCTTCATAAACATCTTTATACTCTGCTTGAGTATGTGATATAGTAGGGAGGATTCCCCTTTTGCTCAACTCCTGTGCAAACTCCTTAGTACCGGGCTGCTCAGGTGCTGCATCCCATCTTTTGATGCAATTTGTGCTATCAAGGATCTCCATATACTCTTTTACATCAGGAAGCCTTACTTCGTATTGGTCTTTTGTCATATCAGGACTCAAATATGGGCCACAAAGGTGCAATCCCTTGATTGTAGAGTTCCCGTCCTTCATCAACTCTTCACAAAGGTGAGCAATATCGATGATTTTCTCTTTTGAAGAGGGTGGAATTGTGGGAAATATAGTTGTTGCTCCGTGCTCAAGGTGAGCTTTGGTAATGGCATCAAAAGCCTCTTTTGTCCCTTCAGCAAAACTATGGCCGTTTGCACCATAAACATTCATTGCTACAAATCCCGGAACAATGTACATGCCTCTGGCGTCAACAACCTCAGCACCCTGAATAGGGAGACTGCCTGCTATTTCTACGATTTTGCCATCTTCGATAAGGATAGAATGGTCAAGAAGCCACCCCTCGGGAGTCAATATCTTACCGTTGTTTATTTGTGTCAACATAGTTTAGATAGCTTTAACAATTTTACCCATTGCCATAACTCCGCAAACATCGTAATTGTTGTTGATCAACAGAATATCAGCATCTTTGCCCTTTTCCAGAGAGCCTTTTCTGTCGTATACATTCATAATTTTTGATGGAGTTTCAGCAATCATTCTGATTACATCAAACAAAGGTACATTTACCTCAGGAGAGGTCATGGTTCTGATGAGTCTGTCCATAGTTGCGATACTTCCGGCAAGAGCAGAGTGGTCAGCAAGTTTACAAACACCATCTTCAATGATAACTCTCGGGTCAAATGCAGTTTTGCTGTCACTTGCAGCCACTGCGAGTGCATCGGTAATAAGAGCTGTCTTCTCTACACCCTTAAGTTTGTAGATAAGTTTAAGGATTGTAGTAGGGACGTGGATACCGTCTGCAATAGCCTCTACTGTCATATCATCTATCAGGTAGATGCTCTCTACAGTACCTTCATATTTGTACTCCTGTTTCTTGTGGAAACCTGGCATTGCGTTGTAGAAGTGGGTTGCGTGTGAATATCCCGCATCCCAGGCTGCAGATACATCATCATATTCTGCATTGGTATGTGCTATGGAGGCAAGAATACCTTTTTTGCTGATATATTTTCCAAATGCGATTGCACCGGGCAATTCAGGGGCAGCATCCCATCTTTTGATTGCATTTGTCTCTTCCAGAATAGGAATATAGTCGTTAGGATCAGGAAGAATTATGTTCTCAGGAAGCTGACCACCAGCCATTTTAGGATTGAAATATGGCCCTTCAAGGTGAATACCCAGCACAGGACTGTTGGGATCTTTCATCATCTTGTCAGCTGTTGCGCAGGCTTCTCTGATCATAGGGATGGTAGAAGATGACAAGGTAGGGAAAATACTGGTAGTTCCGTGTTGCATGTGCGCATCAACTGCGACCTGAAAAGCCTCTTCCGAACCCTCCATGAAGTCGCGCCCTCCACCTCCGTGGCAGTGGATCTCGACACCACCTGGGGTGACATACATCCCCTTGGCATCGACCATTTTTGCACCAATCACAGGGAGGTCACAATTTGATACCTCTATAATTTTGTTATCGTCTATAATGACTGAACCACCCTTCAGCCAGCCTGAGGGTGTGTGGATAATACCGTTTACAATTTGAGTTAGCATTTTAATACACATTTTTTGAATGATACAAATGTATGAAAAAATGTGCAAAAACTGTGCTCAAAATCATCTAAAATGCAAGAATGTGCTGATGTCTTTATCTCCGCGTCCCGACAGTGTCAGAACAACGACATCTGATGGGCTGAATTTCACTTTTTTAAGTGCCCCGAGTGCGTGAGAGGACTCTAATGCTGGAATAATTCCATCAGACTTGATCAGCTCTTTTGCCGCCTCTACAGCTTCATCATCATTGACTGCAACCACACTTGCCCTCCCCTGGGAGACAATGTGTGCATGAAGAGGACCGATTCCAGGGTAATCAAGTCCGGCACTAATTGAGTATGGGTCTTTGATATTTCCATTTTCATCCTGGAGAACCATAGTCTTGTATCCGTGTATCAATCCCTTTTTTCCCAGCTGCAGGGTTGCTGCAGATTCCCCTGTCCCAACCCCTTTTCCTCCCGCCTCTGCAAGGATGATTTTTACCTTCTCATTCTGGAGATATTGATATATGGTTCCTGCTGCGTTGCTTCCACCACCTACACAGGCTATAAGATAATCGGGGTAATTTCTCCCTTCATAGTGCATTAGCTGCTCTTCAAGTTCTTCGCTTATTACCGATTGGAATTTTGCAACCATATCGGGGTAGGGGTGAGGACCTACAGCAGAACCTATGAGATAAAAAGTGTCATTGTAGTGGGTGCTCCAGTAATTCAATGCCTCATCAACTGCCTCCTGTAAGGTTTGTGAACCACTCTCCACAGCAACTACATCTGCTCCAAGCAATTTCATCTTCTCTACATTGACATATTGCCTTTCCACATCAATTTTTCCCATGAAAATAGTACACTCCATATCGAGCAAAGCACATACTGTCGCTACAGCTACACCATGTTGCCCAGCTCCTGTCTCTGCTATTATCTTTCTTTTACCCAGTTTCTTGGCAAGAAGTGCCTGCCCCAATGCATTGTTTATCTTGTGTGCACCGGTGTGGTTCAAATCCTCTCTCTTGAGGTATAGTTTGCAGTTGTATTTCTGACTAAGTTTTTTTGATAGATATAGTGGGGTAGGGCGTCCTACATATTCCTGCAGCCATCGGTAGTATTCACCTTTGAATGAGGGTTCATTCATGATCTGGAGATAACTCTGCTGAAGATCGTTTACACATGGACGAAGAGAATCGGGTACAAATGTTCCACCAAATTCTCCATAAAATCCGTCAGGGGTGATGTTGTAATTTTTCATAATGGCTACAATGATTATTAAAAATTAAAAGGACCTTTCGTAAGTACGTCAGGTCCTTGTATCGGTTCAAGTAAAAGGGGCGTTGACTTACGACTATCAGAGTTGTAAGCAGCGCCACCAATATCTGTTGTTGTCAAATCTTTTCATTCTGGAGACAAATATAAAACTATTATCGCTCAATGTCAACAGATATTCATAAATTTGTATACCAAATTTGTGAAATATGAATAAAACAACAGTTATTTTGTTTCTTATGGTGTTCGCTCTCCCCCTTTTCGGACAGCAGGATATCCATGACATTTACTCATTGGAGTACTCTAAAAAGATAATATATGATTTGTCAGATACCGGCTTTAACGGTAGAGAGGCAGGGACAAAGTGGGGAAAGAAGAGTGCCGCTTATGTGAAGAGGGAGTTCCGGAAAGCAGGTTATGATGTCTGTGTACAGAAAATTTCAGATGCTGAACTGGATGCGACAATAGGCAATCCCAAAAATAAAGTTTACCCAAAGATGATGAGAAATGTCATAGCTGTGATGCCAGGTAGAGATTTACATAGGTATGTAGTAGTCGGTGCCCACTATGACCATTTGGGAAATACCGAGGCTGGAATCCATCCGGGAGCCGATGATAATGCTTCAGGCATAGCGACAATTCTTACCCTTGCCAAGATGGTCAGGGCATCAGGAATAACCCCCGAATATACCCTTGTTTTTTGCGCATGGGATGGTGAGGAAAAAGGCTTGCTCGGATCAAAGTATTATGTTCAGAGATGGTTTGACACTAGGGAAGAGGGGGATTCGATATGTTGTTATATTAATTTTGATATGGTTGGAAGGTCTGACAATACCGATATCCCTTCTGCCACTTTTGCCTGGAATGACAATTATCCTTTTTTGCTGGATATATGCAAAGAGGCGCAGAGTGATATTCCCCAACCTTTTAATGTGATGTATGACAGAAGAACAGGAGATGGGAAAGGAGGATCTGATTATGCGCCATTTTCAGCACATGATATACCATTCATAGCTTGGATGGAGGATGAACTCCACGTCGATTATCACAAACCGACAGATACTCCAGACAAGATACATTGGGAGAAGCATAGGAAATTGACAATTCTCTCTTACGAGGTTCTTGTCAGACTCTTGAAAAAATAAAGGAATGACATGAACCCCGAAAGTTTTTTGTCTAACTTTTGGGGTTCATGTCATGAGCCGCTTTTTTATTATGTTATGGTGTAGTTATTATTTTACCTCTTCGAAATCGACGTCAGTTACTTCACCATCACCACTTGCATTTGCAGAGGGGCCTTGCTGCTGGCCTGCTCCAGGGTTTGCACCGCCTTGAGCCTGTGCAGCTTTTGCCATATCCTCAGATGCAGCGTGCCAAGCCTGGTTCAAACCTTCGGTGGCTTTGTCGATAGCTGCAAGATCGCCAGATTTGTGGGCCTCTTTAAGCTGGTTCAAAGCAGATTCAATAGCACCTTTTTTGTCTGCAGGAATCTTGTCGCCATACTCTTTAAGGTTCTTTTCGCTCTTGAAGATCATTGCATCAGCACCATTGATCTTATCAATTCTCTCTTTTTCAGCCTTGTCTGCAGCTTCATTTGCTTTTGCCTCATCTCTCATTCTCTTGATTTCATCATCACTTAGACCAGAAGATGCTTCAATGCGGATTTTTTGCTCTTTACCGGTAGATTTATCTTTTGCAGAAACATTAAGGATACCGTTTGCGTCGATATCGAATGTAACTTCAATCTGAGGAACACCGCGAGGAGCAGGAGTTATGCCATCCAGATGGAAACGGCCGATGGTCTTGTTGTCACGTGCCATTGAACGTTCACCTTGAAGAACGTGGATCTCTACTGAAGGCTGGTTGTCACTTGCTGTCGAGAATACCTCTGATTTCTTGGTAGGGATGGTGGTATTTGATTCGATAAGTTTTGTCATTACGCCACCAAGTGTCTCAATACCAAGAGATAGTGGGGTTACATCAAGTAGAAGAACATCTTTGACATCACCTGCAAGGACACCACCTTGGATTGCTGCACCGATTGCTACAACTTCATCAGGGTTTACACCTTTACTTGGTGCTTTACCGAAGAATTTTTCCACGATCTGCTGAATTGCAGGGATACGGGTTGATCCACCAACAAGCAATACTTCGTCAATGTCAGAAGTTGAAAGACCTGCATCTGAAAGGGCTTTGCGGCAAGGTTCGACGGTCCTTTGGATAAGATCATCGCAAAGTTGCTCGAATTTAGCTCTTGTCAAGGTCTTTACCAAGTGTTTTGGAACACCGTCTACAGGCATGATATAAGGTAGATTGATCTCTGTAGATGTCTGGCTTGAAAGTTCAATTTTTGCCTTTTCAGCAGCCTCTTTCAATCTCTGAAGAGCCATAGGATCTTTTGTCAGATCGATACCGCTGTTTTCATTCTTGAATTCCTCTGCCAACCATTCAATAATTCTGTGGTCGAAGTCATCACCACCAAGGTGTGTGTCACCGTTGGTTGATTTAACTTCAAAGACACCGTCGCCAAGTTCAAGAATTGAAATATCGAAAGTACCACCGCCAAGGTCATAAACGGCAACTTTCATATCTTTGTTTTTCTTGTCCATACCGTAAGCAAGTGCTGCTGCAGTAGGCTCATTGATGATACGTCTTACGTTAAGACCGGCAATTTCACCAGCCTCTTTGGTTGCTTGTCTTTGAGAGTCGCTGAAGTATGCAGGAACTGTAATGACAGCTTCTGTTACCTCCTGACCAAGATAATCTTCAGCAGTCTTTTTCATTTTCTGAAGAATCATTGCTGAAATTTCCTGTGGCGAGTAAAGTCTGCCATCGATGTTTACGCGTGCTGTTCCGTTGTCACCTTTAGAGATGGTGTAAGGAACTCTCCCTATCTCTGTCTGAACTTTGTCAAATGGCTCTCCCATAAATCTCTTGATAGAGAAAATGGTTTTCAAAGGGTTGGTGATAGCTTGTCTTTTAGCAGGATCACCAATTTTTCTTTCTCCGTTTTCTGCAAATGCCACCACTGAAGGGGTTGTTCTTTTACCTTCGCTGTTAATGATGACTGCAGGTTCATTACCTTCCATCACTGCTACGCAGGAGTTGGTTGTTCCAAGGTCAATACCAATAATCTTTCCCATAATATTTTTTAATTTTTAATTGTTTCCGTTTTGATGTGACATTTTTTGTCACGCACAAGACTGTAACCAAACTTGTGCCAAAAGGAAAAACTGCCACCTTGTCATATTTTGTTATTTTCACGATTATTTTATTGCTTTGCATAAAATTTTGAAAAATATCAGAAATTATGTCTGTAGAGGGTAAAAACAGGGTTATGACAACCCATAGGTTGCTCGAAATGAAGAAGGCGGGTGAAAAAATAGCAATGATAACCGCCTATGATTATACAATGGCAAGTATTGTCAATGAAGCCAACATTGATATTATACTTGTCGGAGATTCAGCTGCCAATGTGATGGCAGGTCACGAAACGACACTGCCTATCACAATAGATCAGATGATATATCATGCACAAAGTGTTATGCGTGCAGTAAAGAATCCTTTGGTAGTGGTCGATATGCCATTTGGTACATATCAGGGAAACTCTAAGTTCGCTTTGAGTAATGCTATCAGGATAATGAAAGAATCTGAAGCTGATGCTGTAAAACTTGAAGGGGGACAGGAGGTTCTTGAGTCTATTGAGAGGATTTTGTGTGCAGGCATCCCTGTTATGGGTCACTTGGGTCTGACACCACAATCTATCCATAAATTTGGCACTTATGCTGTCCGTGCAAAAGAGGAGGCTGAGGCAGAAAAACTTGTGGAGGATGCGATAGCTCTTGAAAAAGCGGGATGCTTTGCACTTGTCCTCGAAAAAATTCCGGCAGAACTCGGTAGGAGGGTGGCAGAAAAACTGACAATCCCTGTAATTGGCATCGGAGCCGGCAGGCATGTGGATGGACAGGTTCTTGTAATGCATGACATGCTTGGTCTGACAAACAACTTCTCTCCAAAATTTCTTCGCAGGTATGCCAATTTGCGCGATGAGTGTCTTGCAGCATTCTCAAAGTACGTAGAGGATGTGAAGAACCAGGACTTCCCTAACGATAAGGAACAGTATTAGAATATGTCGGAGTTTTATCGCCATATATCGCAGCAGGAGTATTCAGATATCTCATCAAGAATATTGTATGAGGACAATCATCTGATTGTCTTTAATAAGAGATCCGGTGAGATTATCCAGGGTGATAAGACCGGGGATGAGCCTTTGAGTGAGAAAATGAAGGCATTTATTGCTCAAAGAGACCAAAAACCGGGTCTGGTATTCATGGGGGTTCCCCACAGGCTTGACCGCCCTGTCAGCGGTGTGGTGATTCTGGCAAAAACTTCAAAAGCTCTTGAAAGACTGAACGAGATGTTCAGATCCGGCGGGGAGAAGGTGGAGAAAATATATTGGGCAGTTGTGGAACATTGTCCCGATCCGCAGGAGGGTGAATTGACCCATTATCTGCTTAGAAACGAGAAGCAGAACAAGTCTTATGCGTACCAGATACCAAAAAACGGGGCAAAAGAGTCAAAACTCAGATACTCACTCATAAAGGCAACAACAAATTATTTCCTTGTTGAGGTCCATTTGCTGACAGGACGCCACCACCAGATCAGGTGCCAGCTTTCTGCAATAGGATGCCCTATAAAGGGGGATTTGAAGTACGGAGCACGTCGTTCCAATAAAGATGGCAGTATTTCTCTTCATGCAAGAGGAATCAGATTTATCCATCCTGTCAAGAGAGAGGCGATTGAGATTATTGCCGATTGTACAATATTCGGAGAGTATTATCCCGGTAGTGTAAACTGAGATTTTTTCCCCTCCCTGATTTCTGAAGAGGAGATATCATATAAAGGTGCATCTGAAAGATAGAGCACCTTTTTTGTTTTTTGCAGGGCGTTGTATTTTGTACACAACTCTTCTTCTCCCACAGAGTTGCGGGGATAGACCCATACCTCAAATTCATTCAGGATATCTTCCCATTTGTACCATTTTTCGATAATGGAGATATTATCCCCCCCAATGATCAGAATGTGCTCATTTTCTGGCTCCTGCTCACGCAAGTATCTGAGGGTGTTAATTGTGTAGAGTGGGGGAGGGAGATGGAATTCCACATCTGAAACGAGAATCTTGCTGCGGAACTCATCTTTTATGGGGAGTGCGTTGACAGCCTCTACTGTCTCTTTGAATCTGATAAAAGGGTCTGAGATGATTCTAGGATCCTTTAGCGGATTCTTTGGAGAGAGAATCAGACGGACCTGCTCGATATTCTCCATCCCCAAAAGATACTCTGCTATGGACAAATGACCATAGTGGATGGGATTGAATGAACCAAAAAAGAGGGCACAGCGCATAATGTTACTATAGGGTAAAATTCTCGACAAGTTTCTCTGCCTGGGCAAAGGATTCGCTCAAAATATCATTGATAATAGTGGTGTCGAAATATTTTTCGTAGGTCAGCTCTTCCTCTGCTTTAGCCACCCTCTTTTCAATAGCTTCGGGTGTATCTGTTCCCCTCCCTATGAGCCTCTGTTTTAGGGTGTCAACACAAGGGGGCTTGATAAAGACAGCCAACGCAGAATCTTTGAATATCTTTTTGAGGTTTACCCCCCCTTTGACATCGATATCGAAGAGAATGGTATGCCCTTTTGCCCATATCCTCTCCACTTCTGAACGGAGGGTGCCGTAATATGAACCTTGATATACCTCTTCATACTCTACAAATGCATCCTCTTTGATGAGCTTTTCGAACTCGGCAGTGGAGTAGAAATAGTACTCTTTTCCATGTTGTTCCGATCCTCGTGGAGAGCGTGATGTGGCTGAAATGGAGAATTCAAGATGATTGTATCTCTGCAAGAGATGGTTGACAATTGTACTCTTTCCCGATCCTGATGGGGCAGAAAAAATTATCACCTTATTGTTCATATTTTTCGGCATCATTTTTATGATATTTTCTCTTTATGTTCGCAAAATTATCTATTTTTGCGCGATTTTTGACAAATAACGGGTTTTAAATTTAATAATACATAATAATTATGGTATCTTATAAAGATTTAGGTTTGGTGAATACCAAAGATATGTTCGCCAAAGCAATTAAAGGTGGTTATGCTATTCCTGCTTTCAACTTTAACAATATGGAGCAAATGCAGGCTATCATCAAGGCTGCTGTTGAGACCAAATCTCCTGTAATTCTGCAGGTGTCTAAAGGTGCTCGCCAATATGCAAATGCAACACTTCTACGCTATATGGCACAAGGTGCTGTCGAATATGCTAAAGAACTTGGTTGCGAAAATCCTCAGATCGTTCTTCACCTAGACCACGGTGATACTTTTGAAACTTGCAAGAGCTGTATCGACTCAGGTTTCTCTTCTGTAATGATTGATGGTTCACATCTCCCTTATGAAGAGAATGTGGCTCTTACCAAGAAAGTTGTAGAGTATGCACATCAGTTCGATGTAACTGTTGAGGGTGAGCTTGGTGTCCTTGCAGGTGTAGAGGATGAAGTTTCTTCAGACCACCACACTTACACCAATCCTGAAGAGGTTGTGGATTTTGCAACCCGTACAGGATGTGACTCTTTGGCTATCTCTATAGGAACTTCTCACGGTGCTTACAAATTTACACCTGAGCAATGTACTATCGATCCTCAAACAGGTAAAATGGTCCCTCCTCCACTTGCTTTTGATGTGCTTAAAGCTGTAGAAGAGAGACTTCCTGGTTTCCCTATCGTTCTTCACGGTTCATCATCTGTTCCTGAGGAAGAGGTTGAAACCATCAACAAATATGGTGGAGCATTGAAGGCTGCTATCGGTATCCCTGAGGAGTGGTTGCGTGAATCTGCAAAATCTGCTGTCTGCAAAATCAATATCGACTCAGACTCACGTCTTGCAATGACAGCTGCTATCCGCAAAACTTTTGTTGAGAAACCTGCAGAGTTTGACCCTCGTAAATATCTTGGTCCAGCAAGAGATAATATGGAAAAACTTTACAAACACAAAATTATCAACGTGTTGGGCAGCAACGACAAACTATAGTCGTCAGCGTATATGAAATAATAGGGATGTCATAATGAATATGGCATCCCTTTTTTTATGACAAAATGGCGTACATCTCTTTTGGCAAACAATTTGTTTTTATCTTTGCACCCAATTTTAGGAAAAGAGATTATGAAAGAAAAAGAGGTAAAGACAGAGGATGTCAAAAAAATAGAGAAGTCAGATAAGAGTCATAAAGTGAAGAAACTTGAAGCTTATTGCCAGGAGTTGGAGACAAAGTGTGAGGAACTGGAGGGCAAAGTGGAGGAGTCGGAAGGGAAAGTGGCAGAAGCGACAGACAAATATGTGAGAATGGCTGCAGAATTTGATAATTTCCGTCGCAGAACCGCCAAAGAGAGGTTGGAACTCATCAATACTGCAGGAGAAGATGTTATCAAAGGGCTTCTTCCGATTCTTGATGACTGTGAAAGGGCCTTGAAGATGTTGCAGGATTCAAAAGCTGATGCATCTGCAATTGAAGGGACAGAGTTGATTCTAAACAAGCTGTTCGGATATCTGAAGAGCAGAGGTGTAGAGAAAATCGATGCAATGGGTAAGGAACTTGATACAGATTTCCATGAGGCGGTTGCACAATTCCCGATCGAGGATGCAGAGAAGAAGAATAAAATTATAGATGTTGTACAGCAAGGTTATATGTTGCACGACAAAGTTATCCGTTACGCTAAAGTTGTAGTGGGAATATAATTATGGCAGAAAAAAGAGATTATTATGAGGTGCTGGGAGTAACCAAAAGCTCTACACCCGAAGAGATAAAGAAGGCATACAGGAAACTTGCAATGCAATATCATCCGGATAAAAACCCCGGAGATGCTGCTGCAGAGGAGAAATTCAAAGAGGCAGCAGAGGCGTATGACGTATTGAGCAATCCTGACAAGAAAGCACGTTATGACCAGTTCGGACATGCCGGTATGGGTGGCGCTGCAGGTGGCGGATTCGGTGGCGGATTTACCAATGTGGAGGATATTTTCAGTCAGTTCGGAGATATTTTCGGTGGTGGATTCGGTGGATTCGGCGGCTTTGGAGGCTTTGGCTCGAGAGGTTCTTCAAGAGGTGGTAAAAGGGTTGCCAAAGGTTCTAATATCAGAATCAAGGTAAAACTCTCCCTTGATGAAATTGTACATGGTGCCGAAAAGAAGATCAAGATCGACAAGATGGTCAAATGTCACACCTGTAATGGCAGAGGTGCCGCTTCTGAGGGTGATATCAAAACATGTGACACTTGTCACGGAACAGGTATGGTTACAAAGGTTGTGCAATCATTCTTGGGGCAGATGCAGACCTCTTCTCCATGTCCTACCTGCGGTGGGGAGGGTAAGGTGATAACCAAACCCTGCAGCAATTGCCATGGAAGCGGATTGGAGAAAAAATCTGAAGAGATATCTTTCAAGATTCCTGCAGGTGTGACAGAAGGGATGCAGTTGACTGTCCAGGGGAAAGGTAATGCTGCTAAAGGTGATGGTGTAAATGGAGACCTGCTGGTATTGATTTCTGAGGAAGATCATCCTGAATTGCAAAGAGATGGGAACGATTTGATATACTCTTTGTTTATCTCTGTTCCAGATGCTATTCTTGGATGTACTGCAGAAATTCCATCGGTTGACGGCAAGTTGAGGATAAAGATTGAACCAGGTACCCAATCTGGAAAGATTTTGAGATTGAGAGGGAAAGGTATTCCTGATGTGAATGGATACGGTGTTGGAGATCTTTTGGTATATATTCAGGTGTGGATACCTAAAAAAGTGGATAAAGGGGAGAAAGAGATGCTGGAGAAGATAAAAGACTCATCATCATTCAGACCATCCCCATCCAAGGATGACAAAAACTTTTTCGAAAGACTTAAGAAAATGTTCAGTTAGAGGGAAATATGATAAAAATTTTTCTATTGTTGTTTTTCCCTTTGGTAATAGGCTTTTCTCCTGTGGAAGACTCCGGAGAGAAGTCTTTGCCGCTTAAAATAGCCCCATCTTTCTCAGGGAATTATGGAGAATTGAGAGGGGGACGATTTCATGCCGGAGTGGATTTCAGAGTGGGAGGTGTAGTGGGGGAACCTGTCTACTCGATAGATGATGGGTATATTTGCAGGGTCTCTGTCGCCCCATCCGGTTATGGAAATGGTATATATATAAGGCATCATGATGGAACGGTGTCTGTCTATGGCCACCTTCACAGATTTAGAGACGATATTGCTGAAATGGTTAAGGAGGCGCAGTATGCAAAGGAATCTTTTTCTGTTACTCTGGAATTTTCAGAAAATGAACTCCCTGTGTCTCGTGGAGAGTATATAGGCAATGTGGGAAACAGCGGATCTTCTGCGGCACCCCATCTTCACCTGGAGGTGAGAAGTAAGGATGGGAAAGGTCCTATCAACATGATTGCTGAGGGGTATTTCAAACACGATGACAAAACACCGCCAATCATTTCAAGGGTAAATTTTTATTCTATATATGCCGATACTGTCGGGGTTGTCCATACAGAACCAATCGGTAGTTTTGGAAAGAAATACAATAAGGTAATTGAGGTGCCTGAGGCTTCTTATGTGGCAGTGGATGCAATTGACAAACAATATGGCACACCGGCAAAATTGGGAATTGAGGTATACGAAGTGTTTCTTGACGGTGAGTCAGTGTACAGATACAAAGTGGGTAACTATACATATTTCGAGCAAAATACATTCAATAGCCTCATAGAATATGGCGAAAGGGTAAGATCTGGGAGAAATATGATAAAATCGTATGTTGAACCAGGGAATGCATTTGATATTGAGTCTGTAAACAGAGGGGTTATCCTTTTAGGTGATGACAAAGTGCATAATCTGAGGGTTGTAGTTGAGGATTTGGACGGTAATAAAGATGTTGCCAGGTACCGGATAAGAAAAAAAAGGGAATCAGAAAGTGATTCTATCCTTGTCTCCAAGGCAAATCATCTCTATTCCACCCCTTTGCTGTGGTTTCTTCCATTTGCATACACAAATGATGGTTTGTCACTCTCTCTCCCTCCCAAGGCCTTCTATTCCAACCAATTATTTACAGTCGATTCTGTCAGTAGAGGGGATATATGCACCTATTCAAAAATATGGGATATCCACACTCCATTTGTTCCACTAAACAAGGCGGGTATTATTGAACTTAGAGTGGAAAACCTTCCTGATGATCTGCAGCCGAAGGCTTTTATTGCCCATATTACCCCAGGTGGGGACTATGTTTATTGCGGTGGCAAATATGAAGATGGAGCAGTCAGGGGACGTTTGTCCTCTTTTGGAAGATTTACAGTTGGGGTTGACACTATTCCACCTGTGATCAAACCAAGATTCTCATCGCCAGATAGAATAGCCAGGAGCGGACAGGCAGCCTTTACCATAAAAGATTCTCTCAGCGGGATAAGGAGGTATAGAGCTCAGATTGACGGGAAGTGGATTCTGGCACAGTTTGATGCGAAATATGATAAGTTGTGGATTGTACTTGATCCGGAAATCGTCAGCAGGGGTGGGGTACATGAACTTATTCTGGAGGTAACAGATAATAAAAATAATATTTCCACCTATAAAACTAAATTCAGATGGTAAAAACAGTGATTGGGGTGATGTCGGGCACATCACTCGATGGTCTTGATATGTGTTGTGTGACATTCAAGTATGTGGATGGCAAATGGGACTACTCTATCATCAAAGCAGAAGATGAATCTTATCCTGAAGAGATCAAGGAGAAACTTGCCAACGCCCAGAATATGACCGCACTTCAGTATGCACAGTTTCATTCAGATTATGGAATATATCTCGGAGAAAGGATAAGAGAATTTATTGAAAGAAACTCTCTTACACCAGATCTTATCGCTTCACATGGTCATACAATATTCCATCAGCCGGGGATCAGGTTCACTGCCCAGATAGGATCAGGAGCAGGTATTGCTGCAGAGACAGGTGTTGACTGCGTATGTGATTTCAGAACCACTGACGTAGCACTTTATGGCCAAGGGGCCCCTTTGGTCCCGATTGGAGACAGGACATTGTTTGCCCAATACGATTATTGTCTGAATATGGGTGGATTTTCTAATATCTCATTCAATGAAAATGGTATCCGTTCAGCCTATGATATAAGTCCTGTGAATTATGTGATGAACCATTATACCAGGAGTATAGGGTTGGAATATGATAAAGATGGGGAGATGGCAAGATCCGGATCGGTGTGTGGAGAACTGCTGAAGAAATTGAACACACTCCCATTTTATTCCCAAAAAGGGCCGAAGTCATTGGGACGTGAATGGGTGGAAGAGGAGGTGATTCCTTTGATTGATTCGTATAAAATAAGCATAGAGGATAAATTGTCCACATTCTGTGAGCATGTGGCTATCCAGATTGGTGGGCATATAAAAGGGGGGAAAGTATTGTTGACAGGTGGTGGAGCGTTAAATAAATACCTTGTCGAGAGGATGAGATTAAATGCCCCCCAATGCGAGTACTTTGTTCCGGATCCTTTGACAATTAACTTCAAAGAGGCCCTTATATTTGCTTTTCTTGGGATGTTGTATATCTCAGATATGCCAAACTGCCTCGCTTCAGTTACCGGCGCCAAGTTCGATTGTGTGGGTGGAGCACTCTATAAAGGGAGAAAAAGGTAATTTTTTTGAGATATTTTTGGATAGATAAAAAAAAGTTGTACTTTTGCAGTCCCAAAACCAAAAGCAACCTCTTGCATTGTATTAGAGAAAGTTGGCAACGTTGCGCTTAAAACATTAAAAAAATGATGGACCTAATTAAAATTGCTGAACAAGCCTGTGCTCAAGAGACAAAAGCACTTCCTGAATTCAAAGCCGGTGACACTATCACCGTTACTTATAAAATTAAAGAAGAGAACAAAGAGAGACTTCAAAAGTTTCGTGGTGTAGTTATCCAGAGAAGAGGTGCTGGTTCTACTCAGACTTTTACAGTTCGCAAAATGTCCAATGGTGTTGGCGTTGAAAGAATTTTCCCTCTTAATTCACCTTTCATTGACTCTATCGAAGTAAACAAATACGGTAAAGTTCGCAGAGCAAGAATCTTCTATCTTAGAAGTCTTACCGGTAAGAAAGCACGTATTAAAGAGAAAAAATATGTTTCTTCAGCTGCAAAAGCTGAGTAACATTCTCAATAAGGCCTCGTAGCTCAACTGAATAGAGCATTTGACTACGGATCAAAAGGTTGTGGGTTTGAATCCCGCCGAGGTCACCAAGATTTCTGATGAGAGCATCGCAATAGCGATGCTCTTTTTATATATTCAGAGCTCTGAGAGCTCGCTCTTGAGAACACTGAATATATAAAAAGTGAAGCAGCACAGCTGCATCTTAACATCTGAAATCTTGGTAAGCCCCCAAAATACCGGGAATGCCGGAGGCCCAATCCCGCCGAGGTCACGGTTACAAAAGGAAAAAGAGTCGCAGAGATTGACATGAACCCCGAAAGTTAGACAAAAAACTTTCGGGGTTTTGTTATGTCTAAAAAGTACAAGAAACACGGCTATGCAGAACGATTGAAGTATATGCATATGCTTGAGAATGGATGTAGTATAAATTATATCCATGAA
>JAZOBN010000021.1:0-18965 GCA_045595965.1 Candidatus Coprenecus sp. | reverse complement strand
ATTCATGGATATAATTTATACTACATCCATTCTCAAGCATATGCATATACTTCAATCGTTCTGCATAGCCGTGTTTCTTGTACTTTTTAGACATAACAAAACCCCGAAAGTTTTTTGTCTAACTTTCGGGGTTCATGTCAGTTCACCCGCCTGTTTTATCGTTTGCAAGGGGACTTTTACATCATACCGCCCATTCCTGGATTCATAGGTGGCATTGCGGGGGTCTCCTCTTTCTTGTCTGCAAGGACACATTCTGTAGTGAGGAACATACCTGCCACTGAAGCTGCATTTTCAAGTGCAACACGGGTAACTTTGGTAGGATCGACAACGCCTGCTGCAAACAAGTTTTCGTATCTGTCAGCACGGGCATTGTAACCGAAATCATCTTTACCTTCTCTAACCTTATTGACCACTACGCTACCTTCAACACCTGCATTTTCCACAATCATACGTAGAGGAGCCTCAATAGCTTTAGCGATGATATTGATACCTGTCTGCTCATCTTCATTGTCCGCTTTAACCTCTTTCAAGCAATCGATTGCACGGATGAATGCAACACCACCACCAGGGATGATACCCTCTTCAACTGCAGCACGGGTAGCATTCAATGCATCCTCCACTCTGTCTTTCTTCTCTTTCATCTCCACTTCAGATGCAGCACCAACATATAGAACCGCTACACCTCCTGCCAATTTTGCAAGTCTCTCCTGAAGTTTCTCACGATCGTAGTCAGATGTTGTTGTTGAAATTTGCTTGCGGATCTGAGCAACTCTGTCAGCGATTTCATTCTTATCTCCCACTCCGTTAACAATCACTGTATTCTCTTTGTCCACTGTCACCTTTTCAGCCTCACCCAACATTGCAATAGTTGCTGTTTCAAGTGAGAAACCTCTCTCTTCTGAGATAACTACACCACCGGTAAGGGTTGCGATATCCTGAAGCATCTCTTTGCGGCGGTCTCCAAAGCCGGGAGCCTTAACTGCTGCAATTTTCAAAGTACCACGCAATCTGTTTACGACAAGTGTGGTAAGAGCTTCTCCCTCAACATCTTCTGCGATAATAAGAAGAGATTTGCCTTCGCGTGCGATTGGTTCAAGAATAGGAAGAAGATCTTTCATAGCAGAGATTTTCTTGTCTGTTACAAGAATCTTGGGGTTCTCAAGGACTGCCTCCATCTTGTCAGAGTTGGTCATGAAGTATGGAGAGATGTAACCTCTGTCAAACTGCATTCCCTCTACCACTTTCACCTCTGTCTGGGTACCTTTTGCCTCTTCTACTGTGATGACACCCTCTTTTTTCACCTTTGCCATTGCCTCAGCAATAAGTTTTCCGATAAAAGCGTCATTGTTGGCAGATGTGGTAGCAATCTGCTCCACTTTTGCGATGTCGTCACCAACATCCTGAGTCTGCTTCTTAAGATCTGCAACAACAGCTGCCACCGCTTTATCGATACCACGCTTCAAGTCCATAGGGTTTGCCCCTGCGGTCACATTCTTAAGGCCCACTCCGATAATTGCCTGTGCAAGAACTGTCGCAGTGGTAGTACCGTCACCAGCCTGGTCATTTGTCTTTGATGCGACCTCTCTTACCATCTGTGCACCCATGTTCTGGAAGCGGTCTTCAAGTTCTATCTCTTTTGCTACGGTAACGCCATCCTTTGTTACGTGAGGGGCGCCGAATTTTCTATCTATAACCACATTGCGTCCCTTTGGACCAAGTGTCACTTTTACAGCATTTGCCAAAGCATCAGCACCCTCTTTCATAAGGTTGCGAGCTTCCATGTTGAATTTAATCTCTTTTGCCATATCTCTCTGTTTTTTAGTTCGTTTTGGATTACATAATTGCCAATACGTCTGACTGACGCATCATAAGATAACTTTTGCCATCAACTGTGATCTCTGTACCTGAATACTTGCCGTAAAGCACATTGTCACCAACTTTAAGTTCCATAGGTTCATCCTTTTTACCATTCCCTACAGCAACCACTTTACCTTGTTGTGGTTTCTCTTTTGCTGTATCAGGGATAAAAATTCCACTTGCTGTTTTGGTTTCAGCCTCCTTGGGCTCGATCAAAACTCTGTCTGCTAAAGGTCTGATGTTCATAATAGTAATTTTTAATGTTTATATATTTTCTGTTTGTCTCATTTTAGGCTACCGGACGTTAGGCAAATTGAGTGCCAACCATATTTTGTGACAATTTGTCATTTAATTATATTTGCAAGACAAAATTAACCAATTAAATACAATTAAGTATGATTCTTTTCTATGTAATGCCCATAATTTTTGTTCTGGGTATCATTGCAATTGCATTGGAAGATGTTATCCATATAAACAAAGCTGCGACTGCTGTCGGAATGTGTATCCTTTTGTGGCTGATATGCCTGCTTGATGCAGCTGGACTCTTTGCTTTGCACACACCACAATACATGGAGAATTTTATTGCAGGTTTCCCCCATTTCGCATCACTATCTCCCGCTGCACAGGCTTACAGATATGTTGAAGTGGCCGTTGTAGAGGCCCTCGGAGATGTTTCCACAACCCTTTTCTTTGTGCTGGCTTCAATGGCTATCGTTGAGATACTTGACTCTCACGGGGCATTCAGCATCATCACAAAATCGATAAAATCCAAAGGGAAGAGGAAACTTGTATGGGTATTCGGAATCCTCACTTTCTTCCTGTCTGCACTTTTAGGCAATCTTGCAACAGTAATCGTAATGGTTGCAGTGCTCAGAAAACTTGTTAGCAACAAAAGTGACAGGATGATCTATGCTTGTCTTACCATTCTGGCTGCCAACGCCGGTGGCTCCTGGTCCCCTATCGGTGATGTCACCACATTGCTTTTATGGACCGGTGGCAATTTGTCAGTAGGGCATCAGATATCACATCTCTTCCTTTCAGGTTCATTGTATCTTGTCATCTCCTGCACCATGGTCTCTTTCATGTTCCCTAAAGGGGAGAAGGTGGCCGAATCTGCCATTGTCAAGGGAAATCTTCCGGAATATATAACCCCAAAATATCAGCGCACTCTTCTGATTACAGGACTTCTCTCTTTGGCATTTGTCCCTGTATTCCAGAGTGTTTTCAACCTGCCGCCATTTATGGGTGTCCTCCTGGGTCTTGTTGTCCTTTGGGTCATCACAGACCTTAAAGCACACAAATCTCACGACACTGCTTCCCGCAAGCTGTTGGTTTCTAACCTTTTCAGTAAACTTGACATATCGACTGTACTCTTCTTCCTTGGAATCCTGATGTCTGTCAATGCTCTGAAAACCGTTGGTTTCCTTACCGAATTGTCAGAAGGTCTCAGCAAGCTGATCTCTGATCCCAACACCATCGGCATGCTCCTTGGCGTATGTTCATCTTTCCTCGACAATGTAGCCCTTGTTGCAGCCTCTATGGGTATGTATCCTATCGCCGAAGCTGGTGCTTTCATGGCTGACGGCACATTCTGGACATTTCTTGCATATTGTGCCGTAACCGGGGGGAGCCTGCTTATCATCGGTTCCGCTTCAGGTGTAACTGTAATGGGGATGGAGAAGATCTCTTTCATCTATTATTTGAAGAAATTCTCATTGGTTGCACTTATATCGTATGCAGCAGGTGCAGCCCTTTACCTCCTGTTATTCTAACGGTAAATGAAGGAAATTGACGAAAAATATATGAGAGAAGCCCTCAAAGAGGGGGTAAAGGGGGGTGAGAAGGGGGAAATTCCCATCGGTGCCGTCATTGTGTGCAGAGGGTCAATTATCGCCAGAGCACACAACCTCAACGAACTTCTCAAAGATCCCACTGCCCATGCGGAAATGCAGGCAATCACTATGGCAACCAACCACCTTGGTGGGAAATACCTCACCTCCTGCACCATATATGTAACGGTGGAGCCTTGTCCGATGTGCGCCGCTGCCCTTGCCTGGGCTCAGATAGGGAGAATTGTTTATGGTGCCGGTGACCCCAAACGGGGCTATTCGCTCTTTTCGCCATCACTTCTCCATCCTCGCACAGAAGTTGTATCGGGGATTCTGGCACAAGAGTGCGGATCATTGGTTTCGGAATTTTTCAAAAAAATAAGATAAATGGAATTTTTGCAGGAGTGGGGATATCTGGGGCTCTTTCTCGGCTCTTTTATGGCGGCAACTGTTGTCCCCTTCTCTTCTGATTTCCTGATCATCGGATTGCTCCTTGCCGGTGGAAAACCGTGGATATGCTTCATTACTGCCACCGCCGGCAACTGGCTGGGGGGGCTCACCTCTTTTGGCCTCGGATGGCTCGGCAAATGGGAGTGGATAGAGAAGATTTTCAAAGTTACCCCGGAAAAACTTGCCAGACAAAAGGAGAAGATAGACAAATACGGAGCACTTCTCGCATTTATGAGCTGGCTCCCCTTCGTCGGGGACATATTTGCCATAGGGCTCGGCTTCTACAAGCTCCCCCCTGTAAAATGTGCACTGTATATGCTTATTGGAAAGGGGACACGATTTCTTACGTGGATAGTTCTCTTTCTGATTTTCGGGGAGAATTTGCCCTGGTTATAAAAAATTTGTTTGGATAATTGAGATTTTTTCTATCTTTGCACCCGAAAACTGACTTATGGTGTAATGGTAGCACTACAGATTTTGGTTCTGTCTGTCTAGGTTCGAATCCTGGTAAGTCAACAAATGAAAAGGAAATTCCCAAATATTGCAGCTCTGACAGTAGCTGCAATTTTTGTTTTAGGTGGGTGTGGAAACGGCAACAATTCAAACAACGAACCTCACCCTTTCCCTAAAGCAATACCCCCTGCCATGCTCGGAGAGGGGAGACAGGCACTCTCTTATATCGCAAGAAACTATTGGAACAGATTCATCGACTCTTCCAAGGTATATTCTCAGGACACATCTCTGATAGGGGGAGTTGCCAAAGAGGATTTCATGAATGCCTGCCAGGAATATGTTACTATCCTCTCAAATATCCCCCTAAAAGAGGGAATTGCAGCACAAACCAACTTTGCCTCAAGACTTGTATCGCTTGAGCGTGAAAACCCCGAAAACACCCTTTTTGACCTCTCTATCGAGTTCAACGAAGAGGTGATATATGGTGTCAATTCCGACTATCGCAATGAAGAGCTATATCTCCCCGTTGCCACAATCCTCTCACAGGCAGAATTTCTTGACTCCACATTGAGGAAAAAATATGCTGAACAGGCCCGTATGTGTTCTCTCAACAGAATCGGAACACAGGCTGCAGATTTCAAATACACCTACAAAAGTGGGAAGGTCTCTTCTCTTTATAACACACCGGGGGAATATACTGTGATATTTTTCTCAAATCCCGGGTGCACATCTTGCAAAGAGATTATTGATGTGATGTCCCACAGCCCCATTATTGGGTATATGATAGAGCAAGGGAGGCTTAAGGTCATAAACATCTACATCGATGAAGATCTTGCCCAGTGGTACAAATATATGCCCATATATCCCAAAGAGTGGATAAATGTATATAACGCCGATCTCCAGATCAAGAACACCCCCCTTTACGATATCCGCGCCATCCCCACCCTCTATCTTCTTGACAAAGAAAAAAGGGTCATCCTTAAAGATGCCCCTTTGCAAATTCTGCTGAACGCTCTGAACAACACTAATTGATCTCAATTATAGCCTCAGAGACATTGATGATAAAGTCTCCGACCCTTTCACATTCCGACACAAGATCGATGTAGTAGACACCTGTCAGATAGGAATTCTCCGATGATTCTATATTCATCACATGCTCCTCTTTGAGGTTGTTGCGGTACTCGTTTATGTCGTGTTCTGCGTTTTGAGCATTAGATATATCGATTATATCTGTGTAGCCTATTTCAAGGTTAGTGATCATGCAACCGATAGCATTGTCGATCAGATCCATCATATGGTTGAGTTTTTTGATGGTGGTCTCATCGAACTGCTTGCCGTGAATCCCTTTTCTCTGAAGGATACGGGCGATGTTGAAACCAGAATCTCCAATACTTTCCAGTTCGCTGATGATCTTGAACATAGCCTGGATTCTTCTGGTACTCTCGTCACTCAATTGCTCCTCCCCGATCTTGTTGAGATATTTTGCTATTTCAAATTCAATCCTGTCTGTAACCTGCTCATAGTGCTCAAGTTTCTTGTACAAATCTTCAAATTTGGGGGTGGTGCTGTCCACCTCATTTATAGCCTCACGGGCATAACCATACTGCTTCTGGACAATACGGGCAAAGTGTACTATCTCCTGTTTCGCCTGAGCCAGTGAGAGCTCCGCTGTACTCAACACACCAGAGTGTATATATTTGAGTCTGAATACCTCCTCTTCCTCTTTGTTCTTCACGATCTTTGTCACGATCTTCACAATCTGAGGGGTAAACCAGACAAGAATCATAGTATTTGTCAGATTGAAGAAGGTGTGAACCATTGCCACTTTGTACAAGACAGTCTCCCCTGTCCCATCAATGCCAAGCAGGTCACAAACCCCTGTCACAACCCAAAGAAACGGTTTGAAAAGGAGCAGAACCCACACAACACCAAACAAATTGAACACTGTATGCCCCAATGCCGCCCTTTTTGCAGATACATTACCCACCGAAGCGGCAATATTGGCAGTGATTGTGGTTCCGATATTTTCGCCCAACACCATTGCTACAGCCATTTCAAAAGGGATCCATCCGAAATTGCACATAACAAGGGTCAAAGCCATTGTAGCACTTGATGACTGAAGGACAATTGTCAGAATTGTACCTATCCCGATAAAAATCAAGACTGACCACATGCCCCAACTTGTCCATTTCTGGATAAATGCGAGTGTTTCGGGATGTGCCCCAAGGTCTGGAACCGAGCTTTTCAGGAAACTCAATCCGAGGAACAGCAACGAAAAACCTATGATCATCTCTCCAATATTCTTCTTTTTCTTGGATTTTGCCATCATAAAGACAAATCCGAGACCGATAAGGGGAATCGAGATTACCGAAATATCTGCATTAAAACCCAACAGAGCAATAATCCAGGCTGTCATGGTGGTTCCGATGTTGGCACCCATAATAACACCTATTGACTGGGTCAATGTGAGGAGGCCTGCATTCACAAAACTCACAACCATCACTGTAGTCGCACTTGACGACTGGATAATGGCGGTAATCATGAAACCTGTCAAAATTCTTCTGAAAGAGTTTGATGTCATTGCCGCCAACACTGAGCGAAGTTTTGAACCGGCAACTTTCTGAAGGGATTCACTCATCAGTGTCATCCCATAAAGGAAAAGGCCCAAGGAACCTAAAAGGGTCAGAATTTGAACTAAAGTATTCATAGGTTTGAAATATGACATGCAAATATACGCTATTTTTTTCACTATCTTTGCCACCATATCACCATATATGAAGAGAATTTTTCAAATAATTCCTGTTCTGTTTCTCCTTTTTGCCTTTCAAAATCTCAAAGGACAATACTTCTCCATGGGAGATGATCCTACCAAAGCACGGTGGAGAGAGATCAGAACCGAGAACTACATCTTCATATACCCCCAGGAGATAGACTCATTGGCGAGGAGGTATGCCACTCTGTTTGAGGCGAACAGGGAGAGGGTGATGGAGCCTCTCGAAATCAACCCCAAGAGGATACCGGTCGTACTCCACCCATACTACACACGCAGCAATGGGGTGGTCACCTGGGCACCCAAAAGGGTGGACATCTTCACAACTCCTCCCCCTTACGAAGGGACAGCTGAACCTTGGGATGTGAATGTATCTATCCACGAAAGCAGACATATCGGACAAGTTTCCCATTTTGAAACAGGTGTCTACAAGGTCCTCTACCCCCTCCTCGGGGAGCAATCTACCGGAATCGGTGTCGGACTATACCCTTCAAAAGCGTTTCTCGAAGGGGATGCAGTGATAGCAGAGACAGAACTGACCAATGCGGGACGGGGGCGAAATGCCGACTTCATGATGTATCTCAGAGCTGCATACCTCAACGGTGATTACAGGGACTGGGACAAATGGAATTTCGGTTCATACAAGTACTTTACTCCAGATCATTATGCTATCGGATATGTAATAAATACCGCCGTCCGTCATACGACAGCAAACTACCACTATCCGAGCAACTATCTGAAATACATCGTCAAACACTTTTACAATCCCAACGTCATATTCAACTCATTCAACACCATTGGGGGGAAAAGCAAGCAGCTGTTTCTGGTGGAGGGTCAGAGGATTCTGACAGAAATATGGAAGAAAGACCTGGAGAATATCGGAGAGCTTACCCAAGGGGAGAGGATCTGCGTCAAGCAAGAGAGATTGTACACCGATTACAGGTATCCTATCGTCATCGATGACACCCTCTCAAAATACCACAACCACACCATCGCAGTCAAAGAGGGATTTGAGAGGTCACGAAGTCTTGTAGCCATAAACAACAAGACAGGCAAAGAGAAGATAATCAGAGCATTCAGCAACTACTCTTCACCTTTGGCTTTAAGTACTACCGGAGAGATCTATTGGAGTGAATCGGCCTTTAATGGTGTTGATGCGCTTCGCGACAACTCTGTCATCTGCTCATTTGACACAAGAAAAGGGGGAAGTTCTATACAGAAATTCGGAACACGCTATTTCAACCCTGTTCCATCCCCGTCCGGGGATAATATCGCAGTGGTCGAATACCCTGTAAGCGGCTCCTCATACTTGGTCCTTCTCACCTCAGGCCAACAACATGCAATAGGTAAAGTAGAGGCACCCAACAAAGGACAAATCAAAGAGATAGCATATATTGGCGAAATCATATACTGCTCTGTGATCATGGATAAAGGGCTCGGAATATACAAATTTACCGACAACGGGTGGGAAGAGGTCATCCCCCAGCAGAACCAGACAATAACCGGGATGAAAAGCTATGGAGATAACCTCTATTTTACAAGTGACCTATCGGGAATTAACAACATCTACACCTTCGACACCTCAGAGAACAAGCTGTACAAACTCACCAACTCACTCTATGGAGCATCTGACGGATATATTCACGACGGATACCTTTGCTACAGCGAATTTGACACCCAGGGATACCATCTTGCCCGGACACCCCTCGATGAGCTGTACAACAAGGAGGTCTCTTTTGAAACCCCATACAAACACCCTATTGCCGAAATGCTCTCGGAACAGGCATCCCAACAGACAAAAATCAATACATCTGAAGTGACAGACTTCTCTGACCCCGAAAAATATCCATCAAAAAGGTACAGCAAACTTGCCCATCTCTTCAGGATACACTCCTGGGGACCTGTTTATTACAATGTGGACAGGATCATGAGTATGAGTTATGAGAAATTCTACGATCTTGCATCCCTTGGTGCTACAGTATATTCCCAAAACACACTCGGTACAGCTGTAACAATGCTCGGATACTCATACCACAAGGGTTTCCACTCGGGCCACGCCAAATTCACATACAGCGGTCTCCCGGTCAATATAGAGATTGGGGCGGACTACAACGACAGGAACAGGAGATCGCAGGAGATCATTCTGGAGAACGGAACATACACTTTAAGGACTACAGAACACCTCCATACCCCATTCCTGAAAACTTACGCCCTTTTATATCTCCCGTGGAACCTCACCAGAGGGGGGTGGAACAGGGGGCTTGTTCCACAATTCCAGTGGACATTCACAAATGACACATATTATTCGAAACAGAAGGGTGATTTTGTCTACAAACACCAATTGAATTATGGCTTGAAGTATTATCAGACACTTCCCGTCACCAAATCGGGATTTTACCCAAGATGGGGATTCGGTTTGAGTTTCATGGGGGGTGCCGCTCCGGGAACAGGGGAGAATTTCGGAAATATGATCTATGCCAACGGATATTTCTATTTTCCGGGGATAACACCTCAGCAGGGTTTGAAAATTACAGCCACAGCACAAAAGCAGAATGTGGAGGGGAAAAGCTATTATCTCTCCTCCTTTGCATCACTCCCAAGGGGATATAAGAACATCTCCACCACCGAGGAATTTATTAAAGCAACGCTTGATTATGCAATCCCTATCTATCTGGGGGATTATAACTTATGGTCAATCCTTTATTTCAAAAGGATGACACTTATACCATTTGCAGACTACGCTTTGGACAGAGTCCCTGGAGTACGCACCACACAATACTACTCATTCGGCAGTGACATCCTTTTTGATATCTATCCGTTTAGATTCAATGTACCCGTCTCTTTAGGTATGAGATATGCCTATACAGGGCCACAAGGTCCGGATGTCAGAAGACACCAGTTTGAGTTTCTTTTCAGTTTAGACCTTCCTTAATCGCTTTTGCAAGTTTGCTCCCCACCACCTCTGACAACTCTTGAAGTGTTGCTCTCCTGATTCTGGGGACACTTTTGTATTTTGCTATCAGTTTTTCGACCGTTTTCGGACCCACACCGGGGATAGAGTCGAGCGCAGAAGAGATTTGCCCCTTGCTTCTCCTGTTTCTATGATGGGTTATTCCAAATCTGTGTGCCTCATCACGAAGCTGCATTATAAGACGGAGTGAGGTGGAATTTTTATCAAGGAAAAGTGGGTATGGATCTCCCGGGACAATAAGTTCCTCCATCCTCTCCGCTATCCCTATAAGTTTTACTTTATCTATCAGACCAAGCTCAAAAAGTGCTTCGTATGCAAATCTTACCTGCCCTTTTCCACCATCTATTACAATAAGTTGAGGGAGCTCCCCCCCTTCACTCAAAACCCTTGTGTACCTCCTGTTTACCACCTCCTTCATCGAGGCATAGTCATTGGCACCCACCACACTTTTTATATTGAAATGTCTGTAATCTTTCTTGGATGGGGATGCATCCTTGAAAACCACACATGATGAGACAGGGTTTGTCCCCTGGATATTGGAGTTGTCAAAACATTCAATGTGTCTTGGAAGCTCAGACATATTGAGATCCCTTTTAAGGTTCTCCAGAATCCTCTCTGTATGCTCCTGAGGATTGATGAATGCCTCCTGCTTCAGGCGGTCAAACCGCAACTCTGCCGCATTTTTCCTGCTCAACTCCAGAAGTTGCACCTTATCCCCTTTCAGAGGGATATGGAAATTGATTTTGCTGAACTCCTGATCCGGAAGGAACGGGACCAGGACCTCTTTTACCCCTTCCTGCTCATCATCACGTGAGTAGATCTCTGCGATAAATGATGAAAGGACCGACGACTGCTCCTCTTCGATCCTCATCTTTATCTCCAGATTGACAGATCTGATGATACACCCATTCCTCACCCTCATGTGGTTACCAAAAGCCTCATTCCCCTCAAAGATGAGCGAAAAGACATCCATGTTCATTATTCCGGAGTGGACAACCATCGATTTGCTATAATGTTTCTCCAAAAGCAACTTCTTCTCTTTGAATTCATTTGCGAGTTCAAATTCAAGTTTTGCTGCAGCCTCCTTCATCGACTTCTCAAACTCCTTTATCATGGGATAACTGTTCCCTTTCAGAATGTTTACAATCGAATCTATCTCCCATTGATACCCCGCCTCGGAGATTTTTCCCACACAAGGGGCAGGGCACTTCTTGATATGGTAGTTCAGACACACCTTGTGCTTGCCCGCTGCGATACTCTCCGGGGTAAGATTGAGATTACATGTCCGGAGTTTATAGAGTGCATTTATCAATTCAAGCAGTTTGTGGGCATGGGTTACCGAGCTGTAGGGGCCAAAATAGAGGGAACCGTCCTTTTTGAATTTTCTGGTGAGGAAAACACGTGGAAACGGCTCCTTTTTGACACATATCCACGGATAGGTCTTCCCATCTTTGAGGAGGATGTTGTATTTGGGCTGATACTCCTTGATCAAATTGTTCTCCAGCAAGAGTGCATCTTCCTCTGAATCTACAACGGTGTGCTCCAGATCTCGGATTTTCGACACCATAACTGCTGTTTTCCTGCTCAACACAGCACCAGCCTGGAAGTATTGGGAAACCCTTTTCTTGAGGTTTTTTGCCTTCCCTACATATATCACCACACCATTCTCGTCGAGATAACGGTAAACCCCGGGAGAGTCGGGCAGAAGCTTCACTTTATCAACAATATCCATACTTCCAAATTTTTACTATATTTGCACTGCTTAACGTCAACCTTACAAACTTGAAAACAAAGTTAATCAATATCTCCGATATTAAGAGCGCCATCGGGATGAAAGGTCCCATCGGAACCGTCATAGGCAGCTCGGCAATGCGCCTTTTGAGTCTGTGTGAACTCAACAAACTCTACGCCGGTCTATACCAGCATCAAGGGAGAGAATTCACCGAAAAGATGATCAAAGAGATGAATGTCAAATATGACATCATCGCATCCCAATTGGAAAACATCCCTCAGGAGGGGCCATTTATCATCGTTTCCAACCACCCTTTTGGCGGTTATGACGGTATTCTCCTTTTCAATATCGTCTCATCAATGAGACCGGACTTCAAGATTCTTACGAATTTTATCCTTTCCCATATAAAAAATCTATCTGACTCATTTCTCCCTGTCAATCCGTTTTCTGATATGAAGGGGTTAAAAAACAGTTACGCAGGGGTAAGGGCTGCAAAAGAGCACATCATCAACGGCGGCGGTCTGGGACTTTTCCCGGCAGGTGAGGTATCAACATACCACGGGAAGGGTTACACCGAAGATATCGAGTGGACAAAATCTATCTCGAAACTTATTCACGGCAGCAAAGTTCCTGTGATTCCGGTCTATTTCCACGGTCAGAACTCAAGAATGTTCCACACCCTTGGGAGGATACATCCCCTTTTGAGAACAGCACAGCTCCCACGCGAAATGTTGAAGATGAGGAACAAGACCATCACAATGAGGATGGGCAAGGTGATTTCAGCTTCAGAGATATCAGAATATGACAATTACACCAAATTGGGAAGATATCTCCGCAACAGATCGTACGCCCTCGAGGGGTTGATTGAGAAAAAACCTCAGGAAAATCTCAGGGACAAGGAGAGCGAGGTATCTATCGCTATACCGAAAAGCAAAAAACAGATGCTTGAGGAGATCGAGCGTCTTAACAACGAAAAATGCAAGGTGTTTGATCTTGCAAGTTACTCATGCTACCTCGCAGACTACGACAAAATTCCTGCAATTATCCACGAAATAGGGATAAGGCGCGAAGAGTCCTTCAGAGAGGTTGGCGAAGGGACAGGGACAAGCATTGACCTTGACAAATACGACAAATACTACAAACATCTGTTTTTGTGGGACAATGATAAGCAGAAACTTGTCGGTGCCTACAGACTCGGGTTCGGCAAAGATATTATGGAGAGATATGGAAAAGATGGCTTCTACACAGAATCACTATTCCATTTTTCAAAGTTTGCCACCGGACACCTGTCACAATGCATTGAACTCGGTCGCTCATTTGTCACTTTGGAATACAAGAAGGAGGCCCTCCCACTCATGTTGCTGCTCAGAGGTCTTCTGCTTAGTGTGGTAAAGCACCCGGAATACAAGTATCTTATTGGTCCTGTAAGTATTAGCTCATCTTATCCAAAGTTCTACATCAGCTTGATGTATTACTATATCCTCAAGAAACACTCTACACACGACATACGCAGGAACTTCAAGTCGCGCACCCCATTCAAACCCGACTATCTGAGGGTCAGCCCGGAAGATCTTCTCGGGACAAAAATGGCCACTGTAGAGACCTTTGACCGTTTTCTTTTGAGGTTGAGCGATCAGCAATACAGGTTACCTACCTTAGTAAAGAAATACTTGAAGTTAGGTGCCCAAATTGCTTGTTTTAATGTAGATAAAGATTTTAATTTTTCTGTAGATGGACTTGTTTTCCTAAAGCTCTCGGATGTCCCTAAAGATGAGATTGCCCAATTGGCAAAAGGGATGGAGAATCAGGATGAGATCTACTCGAGGTTCGGCTACGGAACAGGATCGTAACCACTCCCGCCCCAGGGGTGACACCTCAAAATCCTCCTTACTGTCAGATAAAGCCCTTTGAACGGCCCATGCTTCTTGAATGCTTCAAGGGCATAGGCTGAGCATGTGGGGGTAAATCTGCATGCTGCCGGGGTAAATGGGGAGATGCAGAGCTGATAGAATCTGATCAGAAATACAAATGGGAAAACCGCAATCATTTTAAGCACCTGCACCAATTTTGGAGAGGGCTTGTGGGAGGGTTTCTGAGATTTTTCCATATTCGAGGATGTGTGATGAGACATAAACTACCAGGATATCATAGTTTGCGATATTGGGGAGCCCTTTGCACTGCAATCTGAACACCTCTCTGATCCTTCTTCTGATAAGATTGCGTTTGACCGCCCTCTTGAATATCTTTTTGGGGACAGATATGACAAACCTCCTCTCCCCTTCACCATTACACTCCTTGTAATAGACTTTGAACGGGTAGCTGAAAAGTGAGTCTCCTTGTGAATATATCAGCTCTACCGCCTTCATCTATTTGTTTTTCTCTAAATACAGGATAAGTGCTTGTGACACAGATGGCGCTTCAGGGGTAGGGGCTGTAATACCCACCTCTATCTCTGCCCCTTTGAGTGCTTTTGCTGTAGCTGGACCGAAAGCGAGGAACTTGATATCCTTCTGCTCAAATTCGGGGTAGCTCTCCTGCAGAGATTTCACATCAAGAGGACTGTAACAAACCACAATCTGATATTTGTTCATATCCAACTCTTTAAGGTCACTGAAACAGGTTTTGCAAAATACTGCATTCTGGAATTTGAGTTTTGCTTTGGTAAACGACTTCACCACATCCTGCTTTGCAGAGTCTGTAGCTGCAATCAGGAATGTCTCATTTTTATGTTTTGTTCCGATACTTTCAATGATAGAATCGACTGTCCCTTTTCCAAAGAAAATTTTCCTTTTTCTATAGACAATGTGCTTCTGCAGATATAGGGCAATTGCCTCTGTAGTACAGAAGTATTTCATGGTCTCTGGAACAGCTACCCTCGTCTCTTCACAAATTGCGAAGAATGCATCAATTGTAGATTTGGATGTAAATATGATTGCTGTATGTTCGAGAATATCTATTCTTTGTGCTCTGAACTCCCTCGCTGTTACGGGTTGCACATAGAAAAATGGCTTGAAATCTATCTGTACACCGTATTTTGAGATTATCTCAGTGTAAGGAGAACCTGCTGTAGGGGCAGGTTGTGAAATCAAAATGTTCTTTACTTTCATCAACTGTCAATTTTCGGGGCGCAAATGTACAACAAATTGGATAAAAAAAAGAGTTTTTTCACTAATTCCCTCTTTTTGCATTGTAGCCTGCTCCGGCAAGAAGCTGTACCACCTTGTCACGCAAATCTCCCTGAATTACAATCTCTCCATCTTTTGCACTTCCACCCACTCCGCATTTGGTTTTCAACATCTTGCCCAAAGATTCAAGATCAGACGAAGAGCCTCTGAACCCTTTGACCAGGGTCACCTGTTTGCCACCTCTGTTGCGCCTGTCTATAGAGACGACCAGCCTCTGTTGTGCGGGGGGGAGGGTCACCTCCTCCTCTTGTTCGGGAGTTTCGTATTTGAAGTCGGGATTTGTCGAGAATACAACCCCAAGTCTGCTCTTCCAGTCCTGTTCTGCCATAATCTTTTGTTGGGCTTAATTTTTGCTTAATCGGTGCAAAGTTAGGTATAAATAATCAAATTCGTATATTTGTGGTTTGTATTGAAAATATAGTACTTATAATATGGAGAAAAGAGCAATCAAAGTAGAGAGAATCACATCACTGGCAAGTAAAATTGTCGGATTTTTAGTTTTTATTGTGGCGGCAATCACATATATCTCCACCATTGAACCTACAACAAGTTTCTGGGACTGTGGTGAGTTTATCGCCTCCTCATACAAACTCGAAGTTGGACACCCCCCGGGAAACCCCGTTTTCCAGCTTGTTGCCCGTCTCTTTACGATGTTTGCCTCCCCTGAAAATGTGGCATTGTCGGTCAATCTGATGAATGCCCTCTGTTCAGCACTGACAATCTGGTTCCTTTATCTCACCATTCTCCATCTGGGAAGAAGGCTTCTTGAGAAAAACGGGAAAAATCACCTCTCACTCCCCTATTCCATTGCCCTTATCGGCTCGGGTGTGGTGGGTTCTCTGGCTTATTGCTGGTCCGACACATTCTGGTTCTCCGCTGTGGAGGGTGAGGTGTACGCGATGTCATCTCTGTTGACCGCAGTTGTATTCTGGGCAATGCTCAAGTGGGAAGAGGAGGCAGACCAGCCCTATGCCAACAGATGGATTGTCCTGATCTCCTTCCTTATGGGGCTCTCTATCGGAGTTCACCTTCTGAACCTCCTTGCAATCCCTGCCATTGCATTTATCTATTACTATAAGAAATCTGAAAAATTCACATACTCAAGGGCATTCGGCGTATTGGCAATTTCTGCAGTGATCCTTGCTGTAATTCTTTGGGGAATTATCCCATATATCCCTAAAATTGCCGCTTATGTAGATTTGCTGTTTGTAAACGGCTTCGGACTCCCGTTCAATTCGGGTGCAGTAGCATTTATGGTGCTTCTCCTCGCTTTCTGCTTCTGGTTCATATATTTCACACAGAAAAAAGGGATGGTTCTCCTCAACACCATCACATTGTGTTTCACAATGATCATTATCGGTTACTCCTCTTTTGCTGTGGTGGTGATCCGCTCTTCGGCAAACACCCCTACCAACGAGTACCAGCCTGACAATCCATTTACCTTGGTCAGATACCTGGGTCGTGAACAATATGGAAGCAACCCCCTTGTCTATGGGGAGACGTTCGCCTCTGTCCCTGTAGAGTACAGTGTCCCTACATATTACACCCCTCTTGACGGGAAATACTACAAGACTGACGGCCCAATCGATGTGAAGTACCCTTCTGAATCGAAGATGTTCTTCCCGAGGATGTGGAGCAAATCGCCCGACCATATCAGATTCTACCAGCACTACACCGGTGAGGGTAAAGTTCCTCCGGGTGGAAGTCACAAAATGCCCACATTCGGCGAAAACATGAGATTCTTCATCGATTTCCAGTTCAACTGGATGTATATGAGATATTTTTTCTGGAACTTCGTAGGGAGACAAAACGACCTTCATAGCCCTGCCCCGGGGGATCCTCTGAAAGGGAACTGGGAATCGGGTATCAAATTCATCGACCAGGCAAGACTTGGCGACCAGAGTGAGGGTCCCGACTATATTGTCAACAGCAAGTCCAAAAACCACTACTACTTCCTCCCTCTCATCCTTGGACTTATCGGACTGTTCTATCAATTGACAAAAGATAAAGAGAACTGGTGGGTAACTATGCTGCTCTTCCTGCTGACCGGAGTTGCCATTGTGGTCTACCTCAACCAACCCCCTTATCAGGTACGTGAGAGGGATTATGCCTATGCGGGATCCTTCTATATGTTCTGTGTATGGATCGGATTTGCAGTACTTGCCATCTACAACTGGTTCGAAAAACTACTCTCCAAAGTGGATGCACCCAGGTGGGGGATTGCTACAGCAGTATCATTGCTTGCACTGATTGTCCCTATCCAGATGGCATCACAGAACTGGGACGACCACGATAGAAGCGGAAGATACACAGCACAGAATCTTGCATACAACTACCTGATGTCACTCGACAAGAATGCCATCCTGGTAACACATGGAGACAACGACACATTCCCTCTATGGTATATCCAGGAGGTGGAAGAGGTCCGTCTCGATACCAGAATCATGAATACCTCACTATTAGGTACCGACTGGTACATCGACCAGATGAGGAGAAAGACATACGATTCTGACCCTGTCATATTCTCACTCGAGAGAAAAGATTATCTATACGGAAAGAACGAGTTCCCGGAGGTTGTAGACAGGATCAACAGACCTATCACCCTTAAAGAGGCGATTGCCCTCTTCAAAGATCCGAGGGTGAAGATCAACCGCTACGGGGAGCAGATAGACTACATTGCCCAGCACAAACTCAGACTCCCTGTCAATATTGAGAATGTGAAGAAATATGGTATTGTTTCGGAGGATGATTATGACAAGATTGTTGATACCGTGTATCTTGATCTTCCACAGGAAAAATCTTCTGTAAGCAAGACTGAACTTATGATTCTCGACATGTTGTCAAACTACAACTGGGACAGACCAATATATTTTGTATCACAAGGTGGTGATCTTGATATAGGTATCAGAGATTATCTTCAGTTTGAAGGGTTTGCATACAAACTTGTCCCCATCAGAAGTACTACAAGAACTGCCGAGATAGGGCAGATTGATGCTGACAAGATGTACGATAAGGTGATGAAGGTATATGAGTGGGACAATCTTGCCGATACCACCATAAATGTCGATTACCAGAATCTATCCACCTTCAATGGGGTAATGAGTATCCGTGCCATTTTTGTACAGACCGCTATCGGCCTTTTCGAGGATGGAGAGAAGGAGAAAGCTGTTCAGGTCCTTGACAAGATGCAACAGGTGATGGTTCCTCAAAATTTCCCTCTGAATACCTCCCTTTTGTTCTCTGTCAATGAATATATGGTGCTTCAGGCTATCGAGATATACATCAAGTCGGGCGAGCGCGAAAAAGGGGTAAAATTGGCCCAGGATTTCGCGAAAGAGACCATCGATGCGGTAACTCTGTTTGCACAGCCTTATGGCAGAAGCATACTGTCACAGAGCGATCTTGAGAACAATTACTCATTGTACGGATATATGCTCGACATCCTTGCCGATTGTGGTGCTGTCGAAGAGGCGAAAGAGCTTGAACTAAAGTTCAATGAGACCATTTCATTGTTGTTGAAATAATCACGCCACGACGCAAGAAAATCCCCAGGAAAACTCTGCGTCGTGACAGAAACTATACCTAAGGACAGAGAACAAGACGGAAACCGAAAGTGAAATCCCTGCCGCCTGGGTAGTTGTTGTAGCGATCTGCAGAGCGACCGTAGTCGATGCTGCGCCAAGAGCCGCCACGAAGAACGCAAAAAGTACCAGACGAT
>JAZOBN010000020.1:0-12497 GCA_045595965.1 Candidatus Coprenecus sp. | reverse complement strand
TGAATTAATATTTTGCTCGAGTTTCTTTATTGATCAATCAATTTTGAAACTGTAGTCCCTAATTATTTATAAAAATTACAGACTATCTTATCTTTTAACTTTACCTCGTTATCTCTCTCATTAAGTCAATGAACTTTCTTTTTTCCGCTATCGTTTTATCTCAAACGGGCTGCAAAGGTATGGACTTTTTTTTAATCTCCAAATTTATTTCAACTTTTTTTTCATATTTTTTTTGAGTAATTTTGTACACTTTTACTAAAAACGCTGATTTACAAAGACAAACGATATGAAAGAAATTGAAAAAAAATTTCAGGGTATTCCCGAAAATGCTTATCGGGAACTGAAACCGGGAGAAAAGTATGAACCATTGATGTCCCCCGGTAAAAATTATCCCGAGGTTACAGGTTGGTCTGTCTCCATCGGTATTGTGATGACAATTATCTTTTCTGCAGCTGCCGCATATCTGGGGTTGAAAGTGGGACAAGTTTTTGAAGCGGCTATCCCTATATCAATCATTGCTGTCGGTATGTCCGGTGCATTCAAACGGAAAAACGCCCTCGGAGAGAATGTGATGATCCAGTCTATCGGTGCCTGCTCTGGAGCAATTGTCGCTGGTGCCATATTCACACTCCCTGCACTATATATATTGCAGGACAAATACCCCGAACTCACTGTCAATTTTACAAAAGTATTTTTCAGTTCTCTTCTTGGAGGTATCCTCGGAATCCTTTTCCTAATCCCCTTCAGAAAATATTTTGTAAAGGATATGCATGGAAAATACCCATTCCCTGAGGCAACTGCCACCACCCAGGTACTTGTGAGCGGTGAAACAGGGGGGAAAGGGGCAAAAACTCTCCTCGTCAGTGGATTGATCGGTGGTCTGTATGACTTTATCGTATCTACATTCGGATGGTGGACAGAAAACATCTCTACCAGAATCATCCCTTGGGGCGAGGCCCTTGCAGAGAAAGCAAAACTCCTTGTAAAGGTAAATGTCGGAGCTGCAGTTCTCGGTCTTGGCTACATTATAGGTCTGAAGTATTCATTTATCATCTGCTGCGGATCATTCCTTGTATGGTTCGTCATCATCCCCCTTATGAATCTGATATGGGGCGGCAACGTCCTTGATTTTATGGGGACAGGGATCACAGAGACCGTTGGTTCTATGTCCCCTGAGCAGATCTTCTCAAATTATGCACGACATATAGGTATCGGTGGTATCGCCACTGCCGGTGTCGTGGGAATCATCAAGTCTGCAGGGATCATCAAATCTGCATTCGGACTTGCTGCTAAAGAGTTGAAAGGGAAGAAATCAGATTCTGACAAACAGGTAGAGAGGACACAAAGGGATCTCTCTATGAAAGTTATCATCATTGGGATACTCCTCACCCTTGCCATAACATTCATATTCTTCAAAATAGGTGTTGTTGAAAACATATGGCTGGCAGTAGTTGCATTGCTGGTAGTTGCAATCATTGCTTTTCTCTTCACCACAGTGGCTGCCAACGCTATTGCAATTGTAGGCTCCAATCCTGTCAGCGGAATGACACTTATGACGCTTATCCTTGCATCAGTAGTATTGGTTGCCTGTGGTCTGAAAGGGACTGCGGGGATGACAGCTGCTTTAATTATCGGTGGTGTTGTCTGCACCGCATTATCTGTTTCCGGAGCATTTATTACCGACTTGAAAGTGGGATACTGGCTCGGAAGCACCCCTAAGAAACAGGAAACATGGAAATTCCTCGGAACCCTTGTAGCTGCAGCTACTGTTGGCGGCGTAATGATGGTTCTCAACAAAACATACGGTTTTACCGGTGAGGGTGCACTGGTAGCCCCTCAAGCAAACGCTATGGCAGCAGTCATTGAGCCTATGATGTCTGGAGGAAGGGCACCTTGGCTCCTTTACGGCATAGGTGCTGTCATCGCAATAATCCTTACAGTATTCAAAGTTCCCGCACTTGCATTTGCTCTGGGTATGTTTATCCCCCTTGAACTCAATCTTCCCCTCATGATCGGTGGTGCTATTGCATGGTATGTAGGCTCACGCTCTAAAGATGAGGAGTTGAACAATGAGCGCAAAGAGAGGGGTACCCTCATCGCTTCAGGATTTATCGCCGGAGGTGCTTTGATGGGTGTTGTCTCTGCAATATTGAAGTTTGCCAAAGTCGATCTTATGAATACCGGCTGGCAAAGCTCTTCTGCTGCAGAATGGATCGCAATCGTAGTCTATGTAGCAATTATATGCTATATGATCTGGGATTGTCTCAAAGCAAAGAGATCAAATGATTAACGAAAATTTCATATTGGCACTCATACTCACCGTAGTTGCCGGACTCTCAACCGGCATCGGTGGTGCCATTATCATATTTACAAAGAGACTGAGCAACAAATTCCTTGCTGCTTCTCTCGGATTTTCTGCCGGAGTGATGCTTTTTATCTCTCTGGTTGAGATGTTCGGCGAGGCAGAGGGGGCACTGACCCTTATTTATGGAGAGAAACTCGGTTTTCTATACACCCTACTCTCATTTTTCGGAGGGATAGGTCTGATTGCCATTATTGACAACCTCGTCCCGTCGGCAGAGAACCCGCACGAAGTCAATGCCATATCTATAGAAAAGGGTGGCACCGTGGAGAAGAGCAATTTTATGAGGCTTGGTATCATCTCGGCCATCGCCATTGCTGTCCACAACTTTCCCGAAGGTATGGCAACATTTGTCAGCACAATGGAGAATCCTCAGGCGGGCTTGAGCATTGCACTTGCGGTAGCAATCCACAACATCCCGGAAGGGATTGCAGTTGCCATCCCCATCTACTACGCAACACAGAGCAAGGGAAAAGCCATAGGCAATTCCTTCCTGTCTGGAGCAGCAGAACCTTTAGGTGGCATACTGGGATTCTTCCTCCTTTCGGCCCTTTTCAAAGAGTCGTTCCTTGGGGTAATTCTTGGGGCAGTTGCCGGAATTATGGTATATATTTCTCTTGACGAACTCCTCCCTACTGCCGAAAAATATGGTAAACACCATATAGCAATAATCGGTGTAATCGCCGGAATGGCATTTATGGGACTAACAATGTTATTTATATAAATTCGGTACATATATGGAAAAACTTTTGGACAAATTTTTAAGATATATCTCTGTGGATACCGCCTCTGATCCAGAGTCACAGAGTCAACCCAGTACAAACAAACAGTTCGTCCTGTTGCAGATGCTCACAGACGAATTGAAAGCGATGGGTATCAAAGATGTCGAACTTGACAAGTATGGATATGTGATGGCCTCAATACCATCTAATATAGAGGGAAAAGAGGTCCCTGCACTTGGATTTATAGCCCACGTTGACACAGCCCCCGACGCCCCGGGATGTAACATCAAACCACAGATTATTACGAACTACGACGGAAAGGATATTACAATAAACAAAGAGAGAGGGATATCTCTTAAAATAGAGGATTTCCCCGAACTTCCCAACTACAAAGGACAGACAATCATCACCACAGATGGCACAACACTGCTCGGAGCAGATGACAAAGCAGGAGTTGCCGAAATTATGTCTGCGGTAGAGTACATTGTAACCCATCCCGAATTCAAACATGGGGAGATTAAAATCGGATTTACCCCCGATGAGGAGATTGGAAGAGGTGTCGACTATTTCAATGTTGAAAAATTTGGTGCAAAATACGCCTATACCTTGGATGGTGGAGAGATCGGCGAACTTGAGTATGAAAATTTCAATGCAGCAAGTGCAAAGATTTTCATACAGGGGTGCAATATCCATCCCGGTTATGCTAAGAACAAGATGCTCAACGCCATTATTATCGGCACAGAACTTAACAATCTTCTCCCAGTAGAACAACGCCCTGAATTTACCGACGGATATGAGGGTTTCTTCCATATTATCGGTTTCAAAGGGAGCGTCGAGGAGGCTACAGTCCAATATATCATCCGTGATCACGATTTTACCAAATTCGAGCAAAAGAAGGAGATGATGACAGATTGTGTCAACTTCATCAACGCAAAATATGGCAGTGGTGTGGCTACCCTTGAGATGAAAGACCAGTACTATAATATGAGAAAAGAGGTAGAGCCCCATTACCACATTATCGAGACTGCTATCAAAGCTATGGAAGAGGCGGGGGTAAAACCCAATGTAAAACCAATCCGTGGTGGCACAGATGGAGCAAGACTCTCTTTTATGGGACTCCCTTGCCCAAACATTTTCGCCGGAGGTCACAACTTCCACGGGAAACTTGAGTATGTCCCTGTTGAAAGCATGGAAAAAGCATCACAAGTAATGTTGAACATTATCCGTCTGTATGGAGAGAAATAGCAATATGGAAGCACCTATACTTAACGAACACAACAAGCAGGAATACCCCCCTATGCATACGGCAGAACACATCCTCAATGCCACTATGGTTAAAACGTTCGGGTGTCCCCGCTCAAGAAACGCACACATTGAGAAGAAGAAATCTAAATGTGACTATGAACTTGCTGCCCCTCCTACTGAAGAACAGATTATCTCAATCGAAAACCAGGTAAACGAAGTTATCTGCAAAAATCTCGATGTCACCATCGATTTTCTTCCACTGTCTGAGGCCGGGAAAATAGTCGATTTGAGCAAACTTCCAGAAAATGTATCTGAAACACTCCGCATTGTGAGGGTTGGAGACTATGATGCATGTGCATGCATCGGAGCCCACGTAGCAAACACTTCAGAGATAGGAACATTCAAAATTCTCAGCCACGATTTCTCCGAAGGGAGATGGCGCGTCCGCTGGAAAGTGACTCAGTAAGTATTTCGAATAAGTTATAAAAAAGAGAGAGATGGCTGTGCATCAGCCACCTCTCTTTTTTATCTCTGCACCAATTTATTATTGATATAGATAGTATTTCTTTGACAACTCTCTAAAAGAGTCAACATCTTCATACCAGCGCTCTTTAATATCAGAGAATTTGTGGTTTTCAGAGAATGTTTTTCTGAAATAGTCACTACCTGTAACGATATCAAACGAACGGTATCTCTTATCTGAAGCCACTTTGAAAGCAGCTTTTTCAGGATACATTTCAGCAATTACCTCCATTACATAGAACTGGATATCGGTAAGGGCAGCCTCTTTAACATCTGTAATATAAATCTGGACACCCTGCAAATCTGTACCTTTACCTACTGCATAGAAAGGTTTCACATTGATAGGACGGAATTTTACCCCTTTCAACTGAAGAGCATTAAGATTTTCTGCCACCTTATCTGCGTCTACACCTTCAACAGCAATCATCTGGAAAGGAAGGGTGTAACCAACGCCGATTGAATAACAGCCAAGATCACCCACGATACCGGTTGCAGGATAGAAAAATGCAGAAGCAGGTTGTGGAATATGAGGTGAAGGCAGTACCCAAGGAAGTTTGGTATCCTCAAAAATCATATCTCTGCTCCAACCCTCCATAGGGACCACTGTCAGTTTACATTTCTTCACATTACCTTGTTTGTCTTTGATAAGTCCCTCTTCGTTAAGAAGCATTGCAAGTTCGCCACAAGTCAAACCATAAACGTAAGGGATCTCAAACTGACTGACGAAAGAGAAGAAGCCCTCTTCTACAATAGGACCTTCAATCTTCTCACCGCCAAGTGGATTGGGACGGTCAAGAACGATCACCTCAAGATCAAGATCAGCAGCAGCCTCCATCACTTTACCCATAGTGCTGATATATGTAAACGAGCGGCAACCGATATCCTGAATATCGTACACGATTGCATCAAGACCTTCCAACATTTCAGGGGTTGGTTTTACAGTTTTTCCATAAAGTGAGTGGACAGGAAGGCCTGTTTTGGGATCGCTATTACCACTTACATGATCACCTGCATGAACATCACCACGAACGCCATGTTCAGGTCCATAAAGGGCTACCAACTCAACGCCCTCTGCATTAAACAGGACATCGACAGTTGATACAAGATCTTTGTTGATACCTGTAGGATTTGTAACCAGGCCAACTTTCTTACCTTTCAACTGTTGGAAACCGTTAGCCTCCAAAACATCAATACCAGTGAGAACGTTGACTTTCTCATTTTGTGAGCAGCATGAAGCGAGCATCAACACTGCGCCAAGTGCAATAGATATAATTCTTTTCATAGATTATTTACTTTTATTCATTTTACCAAAATCAGCAGGCAACTTTTTCATCACAAAATATGAAGCAATGATACCCGGAATAGTCAATACACATACAATGATGAAGAAGATAGGATAACCGGTCCACTCTTGCAGATAACCTGCAATCATACCAGGGAGCATCATACCTAAAGCCATAAGGCCTGTACCTATAGAGTAGTGTGCTGTCTTGAAAAGGCCTTGAGCTATATAAACCAGATATAGTGTGTATGCAGTAAAACCAAAACCATATCCTAACTGTTCACAGAAAATACAACCGATAGTAAGATATATGTTCTCTGTCTGAGTGTATGCCAGCAAAACATATAGCAGATCAGGCATGTTGATTGCCAGTGCCATAGGGAGAATCCATTTCTTGAGACCACCTCTTGAGATACAGATACCGCCGATGATACCACCCAAAAGAAGACCGATCACACCGATAGTACCATAAGCAAGACCGACAGTCTCAGTAGAGAGTGCCAAGCCACCAGCATCCCTAGTATCCAATAGGAAAGGTGATGCAATTTTTACCAATTGGCTCTCACCCAGACGGTAAGTAAGGATGAAGAACAGGGCAAGACCAATATTGTTTTTTTGGAAGAATGATACGAATGTACCGATAAAATCCTTCATCAGGCCACCAGCAGTAATATTGTCCCTTGAGACATCACTGTCAGGTCTTGGCAATACCAGGATATGGTATACTGTCAATATAATGAATATGACAGCCAACAGATAGAAGCACAAGCTCCATGCTGTGGCATTGCTGCCTTGCACCAAACTTGGTAAGATTTTTCCACTCTCAAGATAGCCGGCAATCATCACCAGGACACCTTGACCGAAAATAGTTGCAAAACGGTAGAAAGTATTGCGGATACCGACAAACAGAGACTGCTCACCTTCTGTCAGACCCAACATATAAAAACCATCTGCAGCAATATCGTGAGTAGCACTACTGAATGCCATCAGCCAGAAGAAAGCGAGGGTCATCTGTACCCATGAATCTGTCGGGATAAAGAATGCCACTCCGGCAAAACCTATTGCCACAAGGCTTTGCATCAATGTAACCCAAAGACGCTTTGTCTTGATCAAATCTACAAAAGGACTCCATAGAGGTTTGATAACCCAAGGAAGATAGAGCCAGCTGGTATACAATGCAATCTCTGCATTTGAAAGGCCCAGACGCTTATACATAATAACGGCAATTGTCATTACCGCCACATAAGGGAGCCCCTGTGCAAAATAAAGTGTAGGGACCCAAGCCCAAGGTGAAGTTTTCTTCACCTTCTTTGTTTGAATTTGTTCGCTCATAGATAAATATTAATATTTTGTAATTATTGACGCACCTATAAAGTAATGTAGAAGAATATCATCATACTTATACCCCTTTGCACCCATTACTGCTGCACCGATTTGACAAAGTCCCACGCCATGTCCCCAACCTGCACCATAAAGGACAAATTTTCCATCCTCTTTTCTTGGCACAAAAGCTGAACTGTACAAATGGCTTTTTGAGAGATATTTTCTGATTTCCAACTCTTTTCCTACAATCATTGTCTTCTTGCTCCCGACAAATTTGAGCTGGTACAAACGGCCTGAGGTACCACGTTTAACAGGGACAAGATCTATAATTTCACCGAAATCAATACCTGAACGCTCCTTCACAAGTGCTGAAATCTCTTCAGGTGTATATACTACCTTCCATCTGTAAAAATCGGTAGTCTCCTGATCATAATTGTTCAAGGCCTGACTCAGGATCTCTTTATCTGTTGTATTGCAGAATGCCTCAGGTGATCCCATAATCCACTCCACAGCATTCTCTTCAACTGTCAGATCGGGATATACAGCACCTGACTTACTGTCGTGTACCCCCTGAAGATAAGGGTGTTCAGCCTCTTCCCAGCATGCACCGAACTCTTCAAAAACTCCGCCGCAACATTTTGAGAATCTGGCATCACATATGGCGCCATTATACATTAGGAGCTGCCCCCAGGTCTCATCGATAACTTCACGCACTATCTGGGTCGAAGCACGTGTAATTCCCTGATATCTCTGGCAGTGGTCATCTGCACACACATCAAAATTAGTATGGTCTTCCCTGTCATACCATTTAATGATCATCTCATCATTTTCGATACAAGCAGAATACTCTTCATCTGAAGCTTTAAGCTTCTCACTTTTATCCATCTGGGCCAATAGCCATGAACGGGATATCACAGCATGAGCCTTCAAGAACTCTTTTGTTGCAGTAGCACTCATCTCTGAGGAGATTACACTAATCAAATAATCCTCCACACCCACAAGATTGACAGCTGCCAATTTACCGTGCTCTACGATGACTCTCAAACCACCTTGAAATCTCTGGTTCTCTTTTCTCTCCCAGTGGAAATTGATACCGATTGTCACATCCTTCAACTCAAATACACTCTCTGCATAATTTACAGGATCAAACTGAATGCTATCATAACATTTACCCCTCCACTCTACTTTTCCGTCTACATACTTGAAAGACTCCACACCGGAAATCTTCTCTCCGTTGAATGTGTAATCTGTCAGAAATTCTGCAGTGATCTCGGGAACGAACATAATGCCGACACTTACGTCGGGCTGGGTTCTCTGATTGGTTTTAAGTGAATTGCACATATTTTCTATTCTATTTACAGGTAATGATACCTCTCTGATAATCTCTCCAAGTCTGTCATCTGTCAGTTTCTCGAAACTATCTCTTGATGACACTATAGCGATACCGCTCATCTCCACGGATGCAGGACTGATTAGAATCCTCTTCTGGAGATCTTCCTCCTCAAAACACTTCGGCCGCGACTCCTCTCTAAAGTAAATCACGGTATAAAAATTCTCCCCTTCATACCAGGACAGGAGATTTACTCTCGGCTCCCATTCGGATGCACTACGGATAACTCCCAACTTATATAGTTTCCGGAAAAGTGAAATAACTCCTTGTTCACTTGGTGAACTGATAAGGAAAGCCCCCCTTGCATATTTGGTAATTACTGAGATATCACCCTCTGCAAAACTCCCCACACTCTCAGTTCCGACCCCATCTCTCACCATTTTTTCAATTGGAAGATTCCCTTTGGGCATAGCTTGAAAATGTTGGTGGTCAGGTGCAGAAGCGCCACACATAGGGCCATTATAGAATACCACATATTCGTCCAGATCCTTTGCCAAAGACAACATATCTGGATATCTTTCAAAAATATGCTGTCTGGTATGGGTAGAGATCGACACTGTAAAATGTCTGTCGAAAATGGGGAACGGATTTACCCTTATGAAATAATCTGTTCCAGATGGTGCACTCCATGTATGTGAGAGCTGCATCTCTTCAAGCCCATCAGGACAAAGGAAGCATTTTCTATGACGAAGGGTCTCTTCGTCCACTTTTGCCATAACCGAAGCGACCCTTGCAGGATTAAAATGGAGTTCGACAGCCAGGCCGTCGATCTCCATATATTTTTTTTCTACATTTTTGAGAGCTTCATAATTTGCATATGCTCTCCCGTGAGAGGATAACTCACGGGAAAACATAAGTTCAATTTCATCTCTCAACGTCATAGAGACTATTTTTTATTCATTGCAATACGAGCCTTCAACTCCCATGTACGAAGTCTGTCTTTGTACAAATTGTTTGCATTCATCTTCTCGATATCGATGTTTGCATCTGAGTTGTCATCCCATCTACGGCAGTTATAAACTACGTCATAGATACGGCCAATCTGATACTCACGAGACACTCTGATACCAACTGCATAATCCTCACCATATTTGGTAGTAGGGAAATTGATGGTGCGAAGCATAGGGGTATAGAATCCACGAGGTGCACCAAGACCGTTGATACGAAGAGCATTATTGCGGCCGTTGTCTGGAGTCCACTCTTTGTGGTCAATGATTCCAGGAGGAATTGTTTCAAGGGCGAAATTGCAGATTCTGTAAGTACCTACAACCATTGCACAATTTTGCTCATAGAAAGCATCCACAAATTTCTGAAGAACGTTTTCATCTGAATAAAGGTCATCAGAGTCAAGTTGGATAGCGAATTTACCACATTTAGGGTGGTGAAGAGCCACGTTCCAGTTACCACCGATAGCGTGGTAAGTAGTATCCTGAGCAATATAAACCACCTTCTCGTTACCTACAAAAGATTTGATAACATCTACAGAACCATCGGTAGAGTTGTCATCAACTACGATAACATTGTATTTGAAATTAGTTTTTTGAGCAAGTGCAGATTCGATAGCATCCTTGATAGTGCGAACTCTGTTCTTACAAGGGATAACGACTGAAGCTTCATACTCAAATGAGTCGTCATTGAACTCGATAGATTTGAAATTAGGGGCAAGATAACCACCTACATCTTTCAAGTGTTGAGTACAAACTTGTTCCATCTCGATCTGTACAGCACGGTTCTTAGGATCTACATAGTCAAAGATCTTCTCACCGGATTTTCTGTTGTCAGTCTCAATTTCATAGTATAGATACTCATTGATATGCTCGAGAACACCTTTTTGAGCCACTTTAAGACGAAGATCATAAAGAGCAGCAAATTTATACTCTACATCCATTCTTGAAACAGCCTCTTTAAGATTTGCTGATCTGTAAAGAAGAACTGAACCGAAATCGAAGTCATCTCTCAAAGAACCCTCTTGATAGTCAATAACTGGTGCAAATGTACGCACACCGTCTGCCTCATTGAAGTGGTCAGCATAAACCATAGCAGCACCCGAATCTTCAGCGATAGCGATCATTCTCTCAAGAGCGAAAAGGCCAAAACTGAGTTCACTGAATTTTGTATAGATCATAGAGAATGCTGTATCAGCTTTCTCAGCGATTTTTTTCATAGCGACAGTGCTCTTTAGAGAAGGGACGTCGATAACTTCGCAATCAAGACCTTCTGCATCACCTTGTGCGCCTTCAGCTTTAATAAGATAAACTTTATTGATCAGTTCACTGCTTTTAAGATTTTTAACAGTTACTTGAACTTGATTTTTATCCTCGAAAGGGATAAAACAGTTAATTAATTTAGTCATACCTTCGTGATTGTATAATTTCAAATATTTGCGCGAAGTTACAGATTTTTTACCTTTTAACCTATTTTTATTACAATAATATTACAAAATGGAAACTGTCATTTTGCCATATATAGACATAGGGCATATTTATTGCAAAATCATAAGCAACCAAATTAAAAATCAATGATATTCAAGATAGACAAAACAAAAGTTACTGAAGGTGAAATAATAGAGGTAAAATGGCAGTGTTCCGATGCAGATAGTGTCTCATTGACATTGAACAACGGAACCAACGCATCGACAATGACGGTAGAAAAAGAGGGGACAAAAAAATTCAGATTAAACAGAATTGGGACAACCACTGTCACCATAATCCAGAATAAAAATGGCAAAAGTTCCAAAAAGAGTGGAAAGGTAAAGGTATCTGCAAAAAAATACGACACATACCAAAGGGTAGGTGACAACAGACTGAAAGAGTGGTTCTCATCTCTTGGAAAAAGAATCGGAAACTATTTTCAGAAGATGAAGTATGGCTGGGGAATGATGCCTAAAGAGAAGAAACAAGCCACAACCACCCTCTCTATCATCTTGATTATAATGATAATCTCATCATTCTTCCCCTCTATCGTATTCTTCGGACTCAGTCTTTTGGCAGTCTACTGCTTCTACATTCTGATGAAGAGGTAGGCAAGTATATAATTTACCTGGTGCATACTCCGAACTACAAGCCCCGCATTGGCTTCGCTCAAGACCGCTATTTTTTTGACCCGATTATAAGAGCGTGTCGGAATCTGCACTTTCACAGCACTAATAAGACTTTCTTTATATCATCCTGTACAGCTTCTATCATGACGCAAACTTTTCCCGGGTGTTTTCTTGCGTCGTGGCAGAAGTGTTGAAATAAAAAAAGACCCAATCTATCGATTGAGTCTTTTTGTGGAGATAGTCGGAGTCGAACCGACGACCCCCTGCTTGCAAAGCAGGTGCTCTAGCCAACTGAGCTATACCCCCATTTATTTAATGAACTTGTAGTCCCGCGCGGAGTTGAACCGCGGACCTCTACATTATCAGTGTAGCGCTCTAACCAACTGAGCTACGAGACTATAATGTAACTCAAGGTTACTATATAATTAATAGCATCAAGTGTAAGGGAAGAGTATAATCTCATCTTCCGATCAGACAGCTCCAAAAAGGAGGTGTTCCAGCCACACCTTCCGGTACGGCTACCTTGTTACGACTTAGCCCCAGTTACTAGTTTTGCCCTAGGTCGATCCTTGCGGTCTCGAACTTCAAGCACCCCCAGCTTCCATGGCTTG
>JAZOBN010000019.1:0-51951 GCA_045595965.1 Candidatus Coprenecus sp. | reverse complement strand
CAAGTACATACGCTACTACAATAATGATAGAATCAAACTGAGGCTAAAAGGAATGAGCCCGGTGCAATACCGAGCTCTGTTCCAATCTAAGTCAGCCTCTTAATAATGTTAAACCGTCCAACTTTTGGGGGTCACATCATTTTTATGGGTGGTTTTTTTGTATCTTTGCCACAATTAAAAAATAAAATATAGAGATATGTCATTACGTTGTGGAATAGTAGGGTTGCCAAATGTGGGCAAATCGACACTTTTCAATTGTATCAGTTCCGGTAAGGCACAAGCAGCAAACTTCCCTTTCTGTACTATAGAGCCCAATGTGGGTTCAACCATTGTCCCTGATCAGAGACTCTCTGTTCTGGAGAAACTTGTCAATCCTAAAAGGGTTGTCCCTGCAACTGTAGAGATTGTGGATATCGCAGGTCTTGTAAAAGGGGCAAGCAGAGGTGAGGGGTTGGGTAACCAGTTCCTTGCCAATATCAGAGAGACTGATGCTATCCTCCACGTTGTCCGTTGTTTCGAGGATCCTAATGTTGTCCATGTGGATGGAAGTGTAGATCCTGTAAGGGATAAGGAGATTATTGATATGGAGCTCCAGATCAAAGATCTTGAGACTGTCGAGAACCGTATCAAAAAGGTGGAGAAACAGGCACAGACAGGTGGTGATAAAGAGGCAAAAAGACTATACAATATTTTGACAAAGTATAGAGAAGTCCTTCTTCAGGGGAAATCTGCGCGTACAGTCACCTTTGATAATGCTGAGGATGAGAAACTTGCGAAAGGGCTCTTCCTCTTGACAAATAAACCGGTTCTGTATGTATGTAATGTTGATGAGGCTTCTGCTGCCACAGGTAATGAATATGTGGAGAGGGTAAGAGAGGCGATAGCTGATGAAGGGGCAGAACTTTTGGTGATAGCAGCGAAAATTGAGTCTGAAATCTCTGAACTTGACAGTTATGAGGAGAGACAGATGTTTCTCGAGGAGATAGGTTTGCAGAATTCTGGTGTTGAGAGGTTGATCCAGTCGGCCTATTCATTGTTGAATCTCCAGACATATTTTACAGCAGGTGAACCTGAGGTAAGGGCATGGACCATCAACAAAGGTGATAAGGCCCCAAGGGCAGCCGGGGTGATCCATACCGATTTTGAGAAAGGATTTATCAAAGCAGAGGTGATCAAATATAACGATTATGTTGAATATGGATCTGAGGCAGCATGCAGGGCAGCCGGCAAGTTGGGAATAGAGGGGAAAGATTATGTAGTACAGGATGGTGATGTAATGCACTTCCTTTTCAATGTTTAATAAGAACTGAAACTAAAACCTGAATATTATGAAAAAGATGTTTTACTTCTTTGCGGTGGCATTATTGTTTGTCCTTTTTTCGTGTACAGACAATTACTCTTCGACCGGGGAATATCCTGCTTTGCACGGCCAGATAACCTATTTCCAGGAAAAACATGAATTGTACAAAACATTCCCTATAAAGAAAGGTGATATTGTCTTTGTCGGGGATGACATTATCGATAGAGGAATCTGGGATCAGTTCTATGGCTCTGATAAAGTTAAGAACAGAGGTATAGCATTGGAGGGTACTGAGTGCACTCTGTTTAGAATCAAGGATATTGCACGTAAAAATCCATCAAGGTTGTTCATTGCGACAGGGTTGTATGACATCAAGAAGGGGTGTAGTGCAAAAGAGACTCAGGAGCGTATCGTGCAGATAGTTAAAGAGGCTAAAATATCATCTCCCAGGACAAAAATCTATCTGTTGTCTATTGTTCCAGACAGGGCATCCATGAAAGTTGATGGCTCTGTAGCTGATACTGTAAAGGGTATCAACGCTTATCTCAAAGAGAGCTTTCCGAATAAGTTTATCGATTTGACAGAGGTATTGTGTGATAAAGATGGCTATATTGATCAGGCCTATTGTATAGGGGGGACCAGAATCAATGGCGCCGGATATGAAATTATTGCGAAAGCCTTGGAGCCATATGTGGGCATGAAGGCTCTCAATACCGTGAAAAATGACCCTACCCATGGTAGATATAACGAACTATATACAGGTCGCTCCGCTCATTACCAGTCAAGATTGTCAATTTTCAAGACACTCCCCAATACCAACCAGAAAGTGATAATGCTTGGCAATAGCCTTACCAACAATTGCTGGTGGAACGAGTTGTTGGGGATAAGTTCTTCAGAGATTATCAATAGAGGTATCAGTGGTGATACTACAGATGGAATCCTTGACCGCCTTGATGATGTAGTTGATGAAAATCCGTCAAAACTATATCTTCTATCAGGGGTAAATGACCTTCTTGAAGAGCCGGAGCTGACAGCGGAGGAGCTGATCAGCAAATATACAAAACTGATAGAGGCAATCAACCGTGAGTTGCCGAATACCGATTTCTATATCCAGAGTACATTACCTCTCAACCCTATTACAAAATTCTATCCCGGGGTGAATGAGAAAGTGGCACAACTTAATCTGTTTCTGAAAGATAATGCAGTGAAATATGGTTATTCATATGTCGATATAGGGACATTGATGATGGATGAAAAGGGTGATTTGTCATCAGCCAATACTTGCGACGGTATCCATCTTCTCCCGGCTGCATATCATCTCTGGAAAAAAATGCTCCAATAATGCTCCGTTCCGTCATCTCACTTCTCTTGACCCTCTTCCTCCCAATATGTGCTTTGGCACAAACCGAAGGGGTGGTTATGAGTTGGAATGTAGAGAATTATTTTGATACAAAAGATGATAAATCCACTCAGGATGACGAGTTTACCCCATTAGGCGCCAAGCATTGGAGCAAGACAAGATTCAACAATAAACGGAATGCTATAGCAAAGACAATAGTCTCTGTAAAGGAATTTTACGGGGACTATCCTTTTGTTGTGGGGCTTGTGGAGGTGGAGAACAGGTATGTTCTCAATGAGTTGGTAGAGAATACCCTATTATCAAAGTTGGGATACGGTTATATCCATCGGGACTCACATGATCCACGTGGAATAGAGTGTGCGTTGCTATACAGAAAGGGGGTATTTATCCCTGTAGAGGTAAAAAATATAGAGGTTGAAAAGGTCTCATATAATAAGCCTCTCAGGCATATCCTCTATGTTAAAGGGGTAGTTGCGGATGGTAGGGATACTTTGCACTTTTTTGTCAACCACTGGTCATCCAAATTGGGTGGAGAGAGGGAATCTGAGCCCCATAGGATGGCTTCGAGCCTGAAGGTGGTGTCGTTTCTCGACTCTTTGGCAAATACCTCTTCCCAAGGGGGTGTCCCCAAGGTGATAATTATGGGGGATCTGAACGATACCCCTTATTCAAAACCTGTAAATGCACTCTCCCTCTCCTCTCTCCCTTTGAAAATCCTCTCTCAGGACTCATTATTAACTGATAAGGGGAGTATAAAATACAAAGGGGAGTGGGAGCTGATAGATCATGTGATTGTATCACAATCTTTGGGGGAGATGATGATGGATATCTACTCTCCGGAGTTCTTGCTGGAGGAGGATAAAAGTTATCTCTCAACAAAACCATTCCGAAGCTATAGTGGCCCAAAATATTTAGGGGGAGTGAGTGATCATTTACCGGTCATCCTATATAAAAAATAGTTATCTTTGAGGGTGATTTAAGCAGCTGCAACAATGAAACAATATTTAGACCTACTAAAGAAGATCTCTGAAGAGGGGGTGCTGAAGCATGACAGGACCGGTGTCGGAACAAAGTCAATATTCGGTTATCAGATGAGATTCAACCTCAATGAAGGTTTCCCACTTCTTACCACAAAAAAAGTCCATTTGAAGTCGATTATTTATGAGCTTTTGTGGTTTATTAAAGGTGACACAAACATAAAGTACCTCAACGACCATAAAGTTACCATTTGGGATGAATGGGCAGATAAAGATGGAAATCTGGGCCCTGTTTATGGGCATCAGTGGCGTTCCTGGGCGGGTGCTGACGGAAAATCAGTTGACCAGCTTTCAGATGTTATTGCATCTTTGAAAAACAATCCAGACTCAAGACGGCATATTGTTTCTGCATGGAATGTTGCAGAGGTGACCAAAATGGCACTTCCCCCATGTCATGCCCTCTTCCAGTTCTATGTGGCAGATGGTAAACTCTCTTGCCAGCTTTATCAGCGCAGTGCAGATGTTTTTCTCGGAGTACCATTCAATATTGCCTCTTACGCACTTCTTACTATGATGATTGCTCAGGAGTGTGGATATGGTCTTGGTGACTTTGTCCATACATTGGGAGATGCACATATCTACACCAACCATTTTGAGCAGGTGAGGACCCAGTTGGAGAGGGAACCCAGGGCCCTTCCCAAGATGATTCTCAATCCTCAGGTGAAGAGTGTTTTCGATTTTGATTATGAAGATTTCACCCTTGAAGGTTATGATCCCCACCCTTTGATTAAAGCCCCTATCGCAGTTTAGTTATGGTTTCAATTATTGTGGCTATAGCATCCAATAATGCTATCGGCAAGGGAAATGATATGCCATGGCACCTTTCGGAAGATCTCAAGTATTTCAAAAAGGTGACATCCGGCCACCCTGTTATTATGGGGACGAACACATTTGCCTCAATAGGATCCAGACCTCTCCCAAAAAGGAGGAACATTGTTGTTAGCAGAAAAGAAGATCCGGGAGAAAGGGGTGGAGTGGAGTATTTCAATTCATTGTCTGAGGCAATTGATTCTGCCCAATCTCAAGATGAGGAAATTTTCATTATGGGGGGAGGGATGATATATGGTGCGGCACTTCCATTGGCAGACAAGCTCTATATAACCGAGGTGGAGACAGTTATTGAGGATGCTGAGGTGTTTTTCCCTGAGATAGACCGCAATATCTGGAGGGAGGTATCCCGCAGTGAGCAATACACCGATGAGAAGTCGGGACTTAAATTTTCATTTGTAGAGTATATAAGAAGATAATATGGCAAAAAGAGACAGTTTTAGCGGCAGATTTGCAGTTTTGGTGGCCCTTATCGGATCTGCAGTAGGGTTGGGAAATCTCTGGAGATTCCCCTATTTGGTAGGGACCAATGGTGGTGCGGCATTTATCATCATATATCTGTTTTTCGTATTTGTACTCTGTACCCCAATAGTGTTTTCAGAGTTTCTGATGGGGCGCAGGACTCAGGCCAATACCTTCGGTGCATATAAGAAACTTGCACCCGGCACCAAGTGGAACTGGGTGGGGCTTATAGCTGTGATAAGTGCCCTTTGTGTTCTGGCTTTTTACTCTGTAGTGGGTGGCTGGACCATCGATTATCTTGTAAAATCCCTTACATTCAAGTTCACTACAGCAGATCAGGGTGCGCTGGCCTCTATGTTCCGGGACTCTGTGTCGAGTGTATGGGAGCCTATCATCTACCTTATCCTGTTCCTGGGATTTACCTGCATAGTGGTGGCTAAAGGTATAAAGGGTGGTATTGAGAAGTTCTCAAAGTTGGTGATGCCACTGCTGTTTGTGCTGGTGGTGGCTATCGCTGTAAACTCCCTTCTCCTTCCTGGAAGCTCGAAAGGTGTGGAATTCCTTTTCAAACCCGACTTTTCCAAAGTGACAGCAGACACAGTCCTCAACGCTCTGGGTCAGGCATTCTTCTCATTGAGCATAGGGTGTGGTACCATTATGACCTATGCCTCTTATGTGAGCAAGAAGGAGAATATCTCCATTACAGCATCTTTGACCAGTCTGTTTGATACCCTTTTCGCCATTATCGCCGGACTGGCGATTATGCCGGCTGTATTTGCATATGGTATCTCCCCTTCAGAGGGCCCGGGTCTGGTGTTCATCACCCTTCCCCACATCTTCGCACAGATGCCGGGGGGATCGGTCATTGCGATAGCATTCTTCGTCATCCTTTTCATCGCAGCGGTTACTTCATCCATCTCTCTGCTGGAGGTTCCTGTGGCATATTTCAAGGAGGAGTTCAATATGAGCAGGACCAAATCTGTCCTGATCTGCTTTGTATTCCTGATGGCTCTGGGTGTGTTGAGTTCCCTATCTCAGGGTGTGCTGGCAGACTTCAAGATCTTCGGGTTGAATTTCTTCGATTTGTTTGACTTTATGTCTGCAAACATCTTCATGACCGGCGGTGGACTCCTTCTGGTGATATTTGTGGGCTGGAAACTTAAGAAGAGTGACTTTATGGATGAGATGTCCAATGGCGGTACCCTCAAGATAAAGAGGTGGTTCCTGGAGGCTGTGTACTTCATCGTGAAGTATGTGGCTCCGCTGGTGATCATCACTATTATGATAGCAAGTCTCATTAACTAAAATTTGATATATGAAAAGGCTCAGTATGGTATTTGGCCTCCTCCTGCTGGTAGCAGGGTGTTGCCCGGATGTGGAACTTTCTGAAAAGGAGTACTATCACACCATTGTAAAAGAACTCTCTTCTGATGAATATTATGGGAGGAGCAACTACATGAATGGTGATGTAAGAGCCGCCCAATATATTATAAATGAACTTAAGTCGATGGGTGTAGCACCTGCCCCTGCCGCTACATCGGAGGAGGTGGGTCTCACTCCAGAATACAAAAGTAAGATTGCCCCATGTGACGCCGGGAGATGGAGTGGTGCCTCCTCTGAGGATATAGCTTACCTTCAACACTTCAGTTTCCCGATGAATGTCTTCAGAGGGGATATGGAAGTTGTTCTGGATGGTGATACATTGGAATGTTCTGTAGATTATACAGTGAAGGAGTTCTCTTCGGGAGCAAATGGGGAGTATGATGTTGTTTATATTGACAATAAATATCTCACCACTAAAGGTCTTGTCAAATACCTTGACAGCGGAAAATTCAAAAACTCCTTTGTAGTGCTCGATTGGGATTACTATCAGAAAAATCTTGAGTTCCATCCATTTGAAAGGTATCAACCATATCTTCTCCCTCTGAAAAATGTTGGGGGAGTTATCCTTAGAAGCTCTTCAGCGGAACTTTTTCCCTACTTCAAGGCGAGAAGTTACTACACTGTCGGTATGCCGGTGCTGATGGTCAGCAGTGCTTTTCCCAAGGATGCAAAAAAGATATATGTAGATATTGAAAATGAATTCTTGCCACAACAGGATGCCCACAACATAATGGCTTATATCCCAGGCAAGAGCAATCCGGAAAAATGCCTCATGTTCTCTGCCCATTACGACCATCTGGGGGTGGTAGGTAGAGAGAATATTTTTAATGGAGCAAATGATGATGCCTCAGGTGTTGCAATGTTGCTCCTTCTTGCACGCCATTTTCAGGAGAACAGACCCGACTATTCTGTGATGTTCCTCTTCACAGATGCAGAGGAGGAGAACTTGCTTGGTGCATTCTATTATGCAGAGAATCCAAGAGTTCCACTCGAGAATGTATTTGCTTATGTGGAGGTGGATATGATAGCAGACAATGCAGATGAGATTACTTATCAGATTTCCGATGAGGGGAGGGAGGTTCTGGATCTGTTCCTGGAGGTTAACAAGGGGATGGCAGAACCATTTGAAGCCCTTAATCCGGAGGATTTGAACGATGATAGTGACCACTACGCATTTGCTCAAAAAAATGTCCCCGTGTTCTATATCTCTATAGACGGGGACTATCATAAATACTATCACACTCCGAGAGATACCTATCAGAATTTTTCAGATGACAATTTTGACAGGTACTATCAGTTGCTTACAGGATTCAGCTCAAAAGCCTCTTCACTATACTTGAAATGATGCGGCCATCTGCCTGACCTGCCAACTGCTTGGTAGCGGCACCCATCACCTTGCCCATATCGGCCATAGATGATGCACCGGTGTCGGCGATGATCTGCTTTACAACTGCTTCAACCTCCTCTTCGCTTAGTGCTTTAGGAAGGTATTTTTCCATTACTTCTACCTCTGCAAGTTCGTTTTCTGCCAATTCAGGGCGATTTTGCTGAGTATAAATTGCAGCACTCTCTTTGCGTTGTTTTACAAGTTTCTGAATAATTTTAATAAGTTCAGCATCTTCCAAAGTCTCTTTCTGCCCCCCTTCTGCTGTTTTTGCAAGAAGGATAGCTGCTTTGATGCCACGGATAGCGGCAAGAGCAACTTTGTCTTTGGAGATCATAGCCCCTTTGAGGTCGTTTTGTATCTGTTGTTCCAACATAATCGTGATAATAATTATTCTTGTTTTTCTGCTTTGCTTTCAAGGAACAGCTCATCCATCTGCACCTGGTCAATATATGAAGGAGAGTCGATCATTACATCGCGGCCCTGATTGTTTTTAGGGAATGCGATATAATCGCGGATGGTCTCCTGCCCTCCGAATAATGAACATACACGGTCAAATCCAAAAGCAAGTCCACCGTGAGGAGGTGCTCCGAATTTGAAAGCATTGATGATGAATCCGAATTTGTATTCTGCATCCTCTTTTGATATTCCGAGGACTTCAAACATCCTCTCCTGCATTGCTGCTTCGTGGATACGGATTGATCCTCCACCAAGTTCTGTTCCGTTGAGGACAAAGTCATATGCGTTGGCACATACCTTTTCAAGATCCTCTTTTTTATTGCTGTAGAACAGGTCGAGGTGTTCAGGTTTTGGAGCTGTGAAAGGGTGGTGCATTGCGTAGAAGCGTTGTGTCTCGTCATCCCACTCTACAAGAGGGAAGTCCACTACCCATAGAGGTGCGAAATTGAATGGATCGCGCAGACCGAGGCGGTTACCCATCTCGATACGTAGTACACCGAGCATGGTTTGTGTTTTTCTCTTGGCACCGCAAAGGACCAGAAGCATATCACCCTTCTTGGCACCGAGTCTGTCAGCAACAGCTTGAAGTTGTTCAGGGGTGTAGAATTTGTCCACCGAAGATTTGACAGATCCGTCTTCATTGAGTTTGATATATACAAGACCTTTTGCACCTACCTGAGGTCTCTTTACCCACTCGGTAAGTTCGTCAATCTGTTTGCGGGTGTAGTTTGCTGTACCCTCAACATTGATGGCTCCAACATACTCCACGCTGTCAAAAACAGAGAATCCGTGTCCTTGAACAAGGTCAGTAATCTCATGAATCTTCATGCCGAAACGGATATCGGGTTTGTCGCTACCGTAGAAATCCATAGCATCATACCAGTTCATACGTGGAATGGGGTTAGGAATTTCTACGTTGAGGATGTTTTTGAAAAGGGTTCTCATCATACCCTCGAATGTGTTGAGTACGTCTTCCTGCTCAACGAAAGACATTTCACAGTCTATTTGTGTAAATTCTGGCTGGCGGTCAGCACGCAAATCTTCGTCACGGAAACAGCGTACAATCTGGAAATAGCGGTCATAACCTGCTACCATCAGAAGCTGCTTGAAGGTTTGTGGCGACTGGGGAAGTGCATAAAATTGACCCGGATTCATACGTGAAGGGACCACGAAGTCACGTGCACCCTCTGGAGTGGATTTAATCAGGTATGGGGTCTCAATCTCAAGGAAATTCTGTGAGTCAAGATAATTGCGCACTTCGTGAGCAAGTTGGTGACGAAGCTTGATCGCCTTCTGAAGAGGATTACGGCGAAGGTCAAGGTAACGGTATTTGGCACGAAGTTCCTCACCGCCGTCGCTCTCGTCTTCGATGGTGAAGGGTGGAGTGTTGGCTTTGTTCAGTACTTTAATGTCCGACAGTGAGATTTCAATCTCGCCGGTAGCCATTTTACCGTTTTTGCTCTGGCGCTCAATAACTGTACCGGTTACCTGGAGTACCCATTCGCGTCCTACTGATGATGCTGTCTCTACAAGTTCGGGTGCTGCAGTTGCATCCACAACAAGCTGGGTAATACCATAACGGTCGCGAAGATCGATAAAGGTCATACCGCCAAGTTTTCTCGATTTTTGTACCCATCCGGCCAAGGTTACACTCTGGCCTGCATTTTCGATGCGGAGCTCCCCGCAATTGTGAGTTCTGTACATATATTGTTAGATTTTAATTTCTCTATAATTCAACCGACAAAAATAACAATAAAATCAGAAAAATGGTATAATTCTTATCGTCTTGCCAGACGCAGGTTCGGAACCTTAATCTCCGAACCTATCATAGTCCAGTATTCGCTTCGCCAGACTAATATTTATATGTTAATTATCCGATAAGTCAAATTGTTTTACTTCTGTTTTCTATGCATATACATTGCACAGTAATTCATCATAATTGTAGTCCATTTCAAGAAAATCACTAAATTTGCTAAATTGTAGTATAGAACATTAATGGCCAGTAACAAACACGCACAGATTCGCTATAAGGTCCTGGACGATTGTTTCAGCAACTTCCGGCGTAAATTCTATTTCAGCGACCTTATGGAGCGTTGTAATGAAGCTTTGCGTGAACTCTACGGCGATGACCACGAAGGGATAAAGACACGCACACTCCGCTCTGATATCAATTACATACGTTCGCGTGCATCAGAAGAAGGTGTCGGCGTGGATGCTATTGACGATGGCAATGGCTACTATTATCGTTATTCAGAACCGGATTTCTCCATTTTTAGGCGTGGACTAGGTGAAGATGATCTGGCCCAGCTTAAGGAAACCATCTTGATGCTTCAGAGGTTCAAAGGTATGCCTAACTTTGACTGGATGTCTGAACTCGTAGTTAAGTTGGAGGATCGTCTTGATTTGCGTGGCGCATCTCATAGTGTAGTAGGGTACGACGATAATGAATCCTACACTGGCCTTGATTGGTTCCAAGATCTCTTTGATGCCATAATTAACAAGGCGGTGCTTCGCATCCAATACAGGACATTTTATGATGTTTCTCACGATTGGATATTCCACCCGTATTATATCAAAGAGTATAACAATCGCTGGTTCCTCTTCGGCCTGAACGAGGAAAAACATTCAATTCACAATATAGCCCTGGATCGCATAGAAGAGATTGAGCAGGTTAATAAGGAATACATCCCGACAGACATTGACTTTGAAAGGTATCTGGATGATGTTGTCGGAGTAAGTGTTTCTGCAAATAAAAAGCTGTCCATTCGGTTTCAGTTTTCGGAGCATAGATTCCCGTACGTACTGACCAAAGCACTCCATCAATCTCAGCGAGTAGTTGATTTAGAAAATCGCATTGTTGAAATTAACGTAATCCCGAACAATGAGCTGGAAGCTCTCATTTTCTCATTTGGGAAGGATGTTGAAGTGCTTTCCCCGCTTGAATACAGAAAGCAAATACAGGAAATAATTAAAGAATCTTACGAGCGTTATTTATCTATGTAAATTGATTGCACAGATTATGCATAGTTTTGTGCCTTGTAATGAGATAAAGATGATAGAATCATATGAATCAGATTGGATTTAAGAACTTTAGAAGGTTTAAGGAACTCAAACAGCAATCATTAGGGGACATTACCGTCCTCGTTGGAGCGAACAATGCAGGCAAGTCTACACTTGTCAAAGGATTGCTGTTGATTCTTGATAATCTCCGCACTCTCAAAATTGGTGGAGGTGATTCCCTGTTTGTAGTTGGCCACAATGTTTCCTTTGACATACATGTGGTTGGAGCGGAATTGATTCGATGCGGCAGATGAGATTCTCTATTTACAAAGCCTTCGATATGCACAATGCAGAGTACTGTCGACTTCTGTGCAATTCCCGGGAAATATGGGTACAAGTTTCCGAAACTTCAAGAATTGTATAAAAAGTTATTTGGTAATGAGTTCGAAGATGCCCATAATGCACTATCAGACATTAGGGCGACTCTCAAATGCTATCTTGAGTTGAAGAAAAGAGGTATTATTAGAAGTTAGTTAAGCATTTTGTCTTTTTTTAGCAAACGGAAAATGAAAGAAATTATTCTAAATCTTGAACACACGCTTGTAAATACCACCGCTCTTACTGAAGCCTTCAAGAGAGGAGGGGTTAGTAATTTCTTTTCATTAATCAAGCAATGTCATCTTTATCCTGATGCGGATAGAGTAGTGAATAGAATAAAGCATAACAAGATTCCCGTTTGTGTTATTTCAAGATTCGTGGGGCGTTATTCAAAAGCTGTCCTTGAACATTGTGGGATTCCTTACGGTAAACTTATCTTATTTGACGGTGATACCGTAGAATCCTATGAGAATGCTATTAGAGAAGCTCTTGATTTTCTCAAAGTTAAGCCAGAGTATGTTCTGTCTTTATGTTGCGGGTCTACAGATATTGCCGCATCGAATAAAGTAGGTGTTTTAAATGCATTGTGCAAATGGGGAATACAAGAGAACGAAAAGAATAGTGTTATAGACGCAATGCATGAGGTGGAAAGCCCAGAAGATCTGTTCCCTCTTTTTTTTGAGGAGGCATTTGACGATGGGCACAAACCTGGTTTTCTTGATTCGTATGATGAGTGTGAGAGGTTGTACGAAGGAATTGAAACAGGCCCCTTTGATGGAATCTATTCTGATTCGGCTTTTTATCGTAGCTGGATAGAAAAGCAAAAATCCTTTTCTGCTATTTGCCAAAATGCTGCAGTTGAACAACTTCCAGGGTGGGGCAAAGGTTCTATTGAGGTTTGTTTTGAGAATAACCCCAATGCTGCATCGGACCCTTTCTGTTTTTATCACTATTGCGCTACAAAAGGGAACGCAGACCCTGCTTACGAGAAAAGTATCATAGATGGGCTTGGCTCCGGGAAACAACTGTTTCCTCAAGAGCCATATGAGCAAATTGTCCGTTTTGTAAAGTCGGTCAAAGATAATTACACGCAAGTATGCAATGACCCCGATGGCCTAATTGTATATTTTGCTGATAGTGAACTCGATAAGTCTGTGACTGAAGATCAGTTTAGGTATCTCAAAGATAGTTTAGAAAGGATTGGCATTAAAGCTAAACCCTATAATAAAGCTCCTCTTTCCATTGAAGAATTAACGTCTTTCATCGTTATTGAACTTGTCTCGAGTCCAAGTACAATTAAAGAAATAAGCACCAATGCTATTAGCATAAAAGAAGGCTGCAGAAAAACTTGCTGCAAAAAAGCTTTCGGACGTGGTTGTTATACAAATATCGTGTATCTATCTCTCGCATATAAGGCTGAATCTATACAGAATACTAATTATCATTCTAATGGCAGTGAATCAGATCCAGTTCCTGATTTACAAAAACAGGCGAATGCTCTCGACCGTTTCCAGAAGGATATTAGTTCAGAAGAATTAATAACCAAGGCAAAAGTGATCTCAGAGGCTGATACCTATGGTAAAGAGGCCGAGGAAAACAGTTTTGAGGTAGATGGTATAAAACTGGACCCTGACAATCAAGAATTCCAGTACGCCTTGCAATTTGCGTTAGAATCAAATAGAAACCTATACCTAACTGGTAAGGCAGGTTCTGGTAAAACCACCTTCTTGAAATACCTCAGGAAAATCACCTCTAAAGAGATGGCTGTTGTTTCACCAACAGGTGTAGCAGCGGTCAATGCCGGCGGGCAAACTATTCATTCCTTCTTTAAGATCAAACCTTCGCTATATGTTCCTAACGATAAGCGATTGCGTACTCGTGCACCAGAAGGAGACTCCGATCGTTCAACCATATATGATAATTTCAGTTACAATAAGGACAGGATTAACATCATAAGAAACCTGGAATTACTTGTGATTGATGAAATCTCAATGGTCCGCGCCGACTTACTTGATGTCGTTGATACACTACTGAGAGTATACCGCAAAAGCAGTTTGCCCTTTGGTGGTGTACAGGTAATTCTGATCGGAGACACATTTCAGCTACCTCCCGTTGCTATTGGGGAAGATAAAGATCTTTTAATGCGCTTCTATGATAGTGAATTCTTTTTCAGTTCAAAAGTAATACAAAACAATAAACCTCTATACATAGAACTGAAAAAAATATACCGTCAGAATGAAAAGGATTTCATTAATCTATTGAATAGGGTACGAGTTAATCAGATGCTTCCTGGGGACTTCCAAACCTTAAACAGCAGACTCAATCCTAATTTCAGACCCCAAGAAAAGGATAACTATATCATTCTTGCAACAAAGAATGATCGAGTTTCGGAGATTAATGAAAGGAAACTTAACGAGCTTAAGACTCCAACAGTGACATACATAGCTGAGGTGACCGGCGAGTTCCCTCTAGCTAATAGGCCGACGGATACTGAGCTTCTTTTGAAGGTCGGTGCACAGGTTATGTTTGTGAAGAACGATATTGATGGCCGATATTATAACGGTAAGATTGGAGTCATAACTGAAACCAATGTCGACGAAGTCAAGGTTGAAATAGAAATGCGTCGTGGTGTTCGTAAAACTATTGGGGTTAAACGCGACACGTGGAAAAATATGGCTTACACATGGGATGAAGAAGAAGGTCGGATTAAAGAAGAAGTGATCGGAACTTTTACTCAGATTCCTTTACGTTTAGCCTGGGCAATAACAGTACACAAGAGTCAGGGATTGACTTTTGAAAAAGTGATCGCCGACATTAGGGATTCATTCGCATCTGGACAAGTATATGTTGCTTTGAGTCGCTGCACGTCATTGAACGGCTTAGTATTGTTGTCTCCGATTGGTAATTGGAGCGTTAAGACAGACAAGCGGGTAATCGAATTTGCAAAGAACGAAACTCCCGAAACCCTGTTAACAGAACAACTCTCTGCCAGCAAGGCAGACTTCTACTATGCGGAAGCACGCAAAGCATTTCATGAACGAAATGTCCAGAAGATGATTGAAAGCGTCTATACTGCGCTTAAGTATCGGGATGATGTTAATACAAGTACCTTCCGGCGTTTTGTTTCTCTTTGGTCTTCACGTTTGTTCAGTACTATTTCAGGAATACCCTCTCTTATGAAAACTCTTGCTAAAAAGGAAGAGGAGGTTTCTAAGCTCTGTGAACAAGTGGAATATTTAAAGTCTACGTTGGCCGAGAGAGATGCTCAACTCAAGACTAATAAGGTCCAAGCTCGTGCTTTAAAGGACAAAATCGAGTCTCTACAGATTGAAAAAGGCGAAATCAAGGAGCAATTAGAGGGCGCTGAAGAGGAGCTTAGAAAAGCTCTGGAAACAATGGAAGAAGACAACAAGACGATTCTGGAGATGCAATCTCAGATTGAGGATAAAGATTTCCAACTGAGAGAAAGGCTTGAAAAGATTTATGACCTTGAAACTGAACTGAAACGGGTAAGGAGTATAAAGTGGTACCAAAAACTATTCGGTAAAAAATAGTTACATTGTATTGTTCTGTGCAGATTCGCTGCATACCTATATAATACCTTTGCATTGTCAACAGAAAACACCCCTGTTGAGCGCCTGAATTGAATATGCATGAACTAATTTGCCCAAACTGTAAAAAGCCTTTCGCCGTAAACGAAGACGATTACGCTGCCATCCTTAGCCAAGTCAAGGGTGCCGAGTTTAATGCCGAGGTAGACCGCCGTATTGCCGAACTCCACAAGCAACAGGAAGCGGAACAAAAAGCCCGTGATGCCCAGGCCGGTCAGGAGCACCAGAAGGAGTTGTCCGCCAAAGACAAGGTCATTGGCGAGAAGGATAGCGAAATCCTTCGCCTCAAGGAACAGATTACGGCTATGAGTGACAAACGCGAGTTGGAACTCAGCGCTGCCGTAACTGAGAAAGAGAAGGAGATTGCGTCACTCAGGGCAACTATCGAACAGAATGCCCAGGCCTTAGAGATTGCTGTCCTTCGTGAACGTCAGCTGGCAAAGGATGAAGTGCAAGCCAAGGAAACCGAGATTGCTGACCTTAAGTCACAGGCCAAACTCGCGGCTTCGGAAGCGTCGCTGCGTGAGCAGAGCATTGTAAACGACTACGAGGGTAAATTGCAGGTTGCTAAGTCCGAGGCATCCGTACGCGAGAAGGGGTTGAAGGATGACTATGAACCCCGCTTGCGTATTGCCAACGAGGAAGTTGAGCGGCTCAAGGATTTCAAGGCTCGCCTGTCTACCAAGATGGTAGGTGAGACCCTGGAGGCCCACTGCAGCAATGTGTTCAATGGCGAAATGCGCCCGATGTTCCCGAACGCTTATTTCGAGAAGGATAATGACGCTTCCAGCGGTTCTAAAGGGGACTTCATCTTCCGTGACAAGGAAGACGATACCGAGTATATTTCCATCATGTTTGAAATGAAAAACGAGATGGACGAAACAGCCACTAAGCACAAGAACGAGGACTTCTTTAAGAAGCTGGATCAGGATCGAAATGAGAAGAAGTGTGAATACGCTGTCCTTGTATCCCTCCTAGAGCCAGAAAGTGAGCTGTACAATACAGGTATTGTAGATGTTTCCTACCGCTATCCAAAGATGTTTGTCATCCGCCCGCAGTTCTTCAAGTCGCTGATTATGCTGCTTGTCAATGCGGCGAAAAATACGGTCGGGTACAAGAAGGAACTTGCCCTTGCCCGCAGCCAGAATGTCGACGTAACAAACTTCGAAAACAAGCTTATCGAGTTCCGAAACAAGTTTAGTGACCACTATACACGCTCTTTTGGGAAATTCGAAGATGCTATTAAGCAAATTGATGATACCATCAAGAAGCTTCAGGCAGTAAAGAAGAGCTTTGAGCTGTCAGAGAACTACCTTCGTCTGGCAAATCAGGATACCGAAGAGTTGACCATCCGAAAGCTCACATATAAAAACCCTACAATGAAGGCTATGTTTGACCAGACCCGAAAGAATTCCGAGGATTATTAAATAATTGGTTTTTTGACAAAAATAATAAGGTAGATTATTCAAGATGTTGTATTTTTGTCAAAACGCATGTTATGAATGAAGGGTTGATATTTGATAAAAAATCGCTCAAAGCTGTTATTGGGAAAACAGCAAATTGGGGAGAAATTGCAAAAGATTGCGTAGCATTTGCTAATGCAAAAGGTGGGCATATTCATATTGGAATAGAAGATGAATGCACACTTCCTCCAGAAATACAAAAGATAAATGATAATTTTCCAGCACAAGTGCAATTGAGAATATCTCAATTAACAATAAACACATCTGTGATTGCTAATAAAGTTGTTGCTGAAAATGGAGGAGAATATATAGATGTGGAAATTCACCCAAGTGTAGCAACTATTGCTGGAACTACCGATGGAAGGTATTTTATAAGGGTAGCAGATGAATCTCAACCTCTCCATCCGGACCAACTTTTACGACTTTTGAGTGATAAGCCATCTTATAACTGGGAAACAAAGGTTTCCTTAAAATATAAGTGGGATGAATGTGATAAACATAAACTGGAAGATTTTCTCGTAGACATTCAGAAATCGGATAGAGTTTCTTCGTTTATAAAAGAAAAATCAACATACGAGCTCCTCGAATACTTCTCAATGGTAGATGAGCGTGGTTTAATGACAAATTTAGGCGTATTATGGTTAGGACGTCAAGACCAGAGGTCTAGGTTATTACATAGTCCCGTTATTCAATACATAAAGTATGATAATGAAGGAAGAAAAATTAACAAGATTATATGGGATGATTACTCTTTGAATCCAAAGGAATTATTAGAGAGTATATGGAATAATATTCCAGATTGGCGCGAAATAAATGAAGTGTCAGAGGGCCTTTGGAGGAAAGAGATTCCAGCTTATGACGAAAAAGTGGTTCGTGAAGTTATATGTAACGCATTAGTGCATCGTCCATACACTACGAGAGGAGATATATTTATAAATATTTATCCTGACAAGATGGTAGTTGTCAATCCTGGTATTTTTCCAATAGGTGTTTCTGCTGATAATATACTTCAAAGAACTGTCAAAAGGAATGAACATCTTGTTAGAATCTTCTATGCTCTTCATCTTATGGAGGGAGAGGGTTCTGGCTATGATTTGATGTATGAGACTTTGCTTTCTGCGGGAAAATGTATCCCTGAACCTTGTGAAGGAGATGATTTTGTTAAAGTTACAATAAAGAGAAAGATTATAAATAAAGAAGCTGCCAGACTTTGTGAATTTGTTATGAATAACTATAGCTTATCACAAAAGGCCATTATAGCATTTGGCTTAATATTACAGGAAGGGCCACTGTCCGCAACATTATTAAGTAAAAAACTCCAAATTGATTCTAATGAAAGGCTCCGTGCTTACATTGGTAAGCTATCGGATGAGCATCTGATATCATCTAAAGGTAGGGGTAAAGGAACCAAATATTATGTAAGTCCATCTCTAATTTCAGGGGTTAAATTAAATTTGCCAACATCTTTAAAAACAATCGAGCCATATAGATTAAGGGCTCTTATAGAAGAAGATTTGCGATTCCATCCAGGAAGTATGGTTTCAGATATAAGTAAGCGCCTCCCGGATGTTGATATAGAAGAGCTCAAAAAGACTATTAGAAAGATGGCAATAGATGGTATTCTTTTATCTATGGGTGGCAGGAAATTCCGAACTTATAGATTGCCCTAATTCTTTTCTTTGTTTTTATGGCAGAAAAAGGGAATAAGTAAAGAAAAGAAAATACAGTATGAGGGGTAACTTTCTGATTATTAGTTACCTACTTTCTTTTTTTAAAGAAATAAGGGTGAAGAATAAAGATGTTGTTTTCTGCAGATTTGGAACGGATGCTTTCTATGGTGATTTTGGTTCGGGAAATCACGGCAAGTCTTCTCAATTCGACATAGAAAGGGATTCGCTCTTGTCTGATGACAGCGTCTTTTTTTCCTCAAATTCGTACACGATAATGATTCATCATCTAGCATCTCTTCGGAGTTGAGGTTCTGAAGGCCTAAGCACCCGCGCTTGATAGCGGGGGGACCGCGCCGTAAAGCGTGGTGGGAGTGAGCGCAGCGAACGCCTGAAGAACATTAACTCCGAAGAGTATAGAGGAAAATTCATTATCTTTGCCCCAAGAAAATTGAAGAATTATGGAAGTTAGAGCGAAGAAGGCCCTGGGCCAGCATTTTTTGACAGATTTATCTATAGCACAGGCAATTGCACAAGCTCTGCAGGTAGAAGAAGGGGTGGTGATGCCTACCTTGGAGGTGGGCCCCGGTATGGGCGTTCTGACACAATACCTTCTGGAACGCAATGATGTGGATCTTAGAATGGTGGAGGTCGATTCGGAGTCGATAGATTACCTTCTTGAGCATTTTCCTCAAGTGAATGGGAAACTGATGGAGGCAGACTTTCTCAAACTCCAGCTCGAAAGATTTTTTCCTGGTCAGTTTTGTGTCATAGGGAACTTCCCGTACAATATCTCTTCGCAAATTTTCTTCAAGGTTCTTGACTATAAAGAGCAGATTCCTCAAGTGGTGGGAATGGTGCAGAAGGAGGTGGCAGAGCGTCTTGCTTCCCCTCCGGGAAAGAAGGCGTATGGCATCCTATCTGTCTTGCTTCAGGCGTGGTACGAGATTGAGTATTTGTTTACTGTAAGCGAACATGTTTTCAATCCCCCTCCAAAGGTGAAATCTGCCGTTATAAGGCTCCGTCGCAACAGCAGAACCGACCTTGGCTGCGATCCCTCCCTTTTCAAATCGATTGTAAAGACCTCGTTTAACCAGCGACGCAAAACTATCCGGAATTCTGTAAAACCTCTGGCTAAAGAGTACACTATCCCAGCAGAGATTCCATCTGTCATGGCTGATGGCACAGAGGTAAATCTTCTGGATATGCGCCCTGAGCAACTCTCTGTCGAACAATTTGTCGAATTGACCTTAGCCCTGAAGAAAATTTCTTAATTTTGCCGTTATGGTAGAGAAAAAGAAGATAGTTGAAACACCGCTGATGAAGCAGTTTTTCGCAGTAAAGGCACAACACCCCGAGGCGATACTCCTCTTCAGGGTGGGTGACTTCTATGAAACATTCGGAGATGATGCGGTTATAGCAAGTAAGGTGCTTGGAATCGTTTTGACCAAAAGGGCAAACGGGGCTGCGCAACATGTGGAGTTGGCAGGATTCCCTCACCATTCTATTGAGGTGTATCTCCCCAAATTGGTCAGGGCGGGATACAAGGTGGCTGTATGTGACCAGCTGGAGGATCCGAAACTTACCAAAAAGATAGTAAAGAGGGGTGTTACCGATCTGGTGACCCCCGGAGTTGTATATAATGAGCAGCTTCTCCCTCAGAAAGAGAACAACTTCCTGGCGTGTGTAGCATTTGAGAAAGAGAGAGGTGGCGTTGCATTTCTCGATATCTCCACAGGGACATTCCGGGTTGCACAAGGGGGGTTCGAGTATATTGAACTTCTTTTGTCGAATATGTCTCCGAAAGAAATTCTCGTAGAGAAAGGGTATGAGAAAGGTTTCAAGGAGAGATTCAATCAAAAAGCATATATCTCGACACTGGGGGAGTGGGCATTTGTATATGATTCTGCTTATGAGAAATTGCGCAAGCACTTTGCCCTTGATTCTCTCAAGGGGTTTGGTGTTGAGGGGATGAACCTTGCAATAACTGCTGCCGGTGCCATATTGTACTACCTTGAGAACAATGCCCAGACATATTCTGAATACTTCCCTACAAGGGGATTAAGCCATTTATGCTCCATCTCCAGGATAGATAATGAAGAGTTTGTCTGGCTTGATAAATTCACCTCCCGTAACTTGGAATTGATTTATCCATCTACTCAGGATGGGGTCACCCTCCTGGATATTATGGATAAGTGTTCTTCCCCTATGGGTGGAAGGTTGCTCCGTCAATGGATGTGCATGCCCTCTAAAAATCTTGATGAAATCAAAAGACGTCATGATGTTGTAGAGGCATTTACCGGCAATCATGAGGTTATGGATACAGTGAGGGAGAAGATTTCCAGAATGGGAGATATGGAGAGGATCATATCACGTGCTGCAGGGGGGAGGATAACCCCCAGAGAGATGGCACAGCTCAGACGTGGTCTGGCGCAGATTCTCCCGCTGAAAGCCACCCTGATGAGGATTGGGAATGATTCTGTAACAAAACTTGGAGAGGAGTTGGCAGATTGCAATTCGATATTAAGAACCCTCTCTGAAAAACTGGCCGAGGAGCCTGCTTCACAGATAGGAAAAGGTGAAGTGATTGCCAGGGGGGTAAGTGAGGAACTCGATGAGTTGAGGGATATAGCAGCCAACAGCAAAGCGATTCTTGCCGGAATTCAGGAGAGGGAACAGGAGCGGACAGGAATCACCTCTTTGAAGGTGAGCTACAACAATGTCTTCGGATACTATCTTGAGGTGAGAAATACCCACAAGGATAAGGTCCCCTCTGACTGGATAAGAAAACAAACACTGGTCTCTGCAGAGAGGTACATTACTCAGGAACTGAAGGAGTATGAAGAGAAGATTCTGGGTGCAGAGGAGAAGATTCACGTAATAGAGAGTACAATATATACAGATCTGGTTTCTGAGATACAGAGGAATATCCCTGTTATTCAGAAAGATAGTGCAGTAGTGGCAAAAGTGGATTGCCTGGTCTCATTTGCTGTGCTGGCAATGGATTACAACTATACCAGACCCCAGATGGATGATTCAGATGTGATCTCTATAACACAAGGGAGGCATCCTGTCATTGAGAGGCTTATGCCGGAAGGGGAGCAATATATTGCAAATGACCTGTATCTTGATAAAAACAAGCAGCAGATCATCATCCTTACCGGTCCCAATATGTCTGGTAAATCTGCTTTGTTGAGGCAGACCGCACTGATTGTCCTGATGGCCCAGATGGGTTCATTCGTCCCTGCCCAAAAGAGCAGGATCGGTTATGTGGACAAGATTTTCACAAGGGTGGGTGCATCTGACAATATCTCCAGAGGTGAGTCCACTTTTATGGTGGAGATGTTGGAGACCTCAACTATCCTGCATAATATTTCACCCCGTTCTTTAGTCCTTCTGGATGAAATCGGAAGGGGGACCAGCACCTATGACGGTATGTCAATTGCTTGGGCAATAGTGGAATATATCCATCAGAGAGGTGGTGGGGCAAAAACCCTTTTTGCAACCCACTATCACGAGTTGAATGATCTGGAGAACAAATACGACAGGGTGAGGAACTTCCATATACAAGTCAAGGAAGCTGAAGGAAAGGTGTTGTTCTTGAGGAAGTTGTGTGAAGGTGGTGTGGCCCATAGTTTCGGTATTCATGTGGCACGGCTTGCAGGTATGCCCAAAGAGGTGGTAGAATCTGCTCAAAAACTTCTTAAACAACTTGAGAGCAATTCAGAGGGGGTCCCATCGAAGAAGATGGTTACAAAGGAAGAAGAGCCGGTACAACTTTCGATATTCCAGCTTGACGACCCTATCCTGGTAAATGTGAGGGATACTCTCAGGGAGGTAGATATTAACTCAATGTCGCCCCTTGATGCTTTTGATCTGATACGGGAACTGAAACGGAAAATAGGATTATGATGAAAAATGTGATGGGGGCGCAGGTGGTGCCTGGGTTGTGGAGAGAGAGCGTTTCAATTGCATTTTCCTCTTTGAGGAGGAACAAGTTCAGGACCTTTCTCTCCCTTTTGGGAGTTTCAATAGGAATTTTCACAATCGTTACGGTGTTTTGTGTAATTGATGCCATGAAAAATGGAATCAAAGGGGGAATGGCCACTCTTGGGTGGGAGACTGTGTTGATTCAGAAGGAGCCCTGGGAGATCGAATCTTCACAGAACGGTTATCAGTGGTGGGAATATGAGAAGAGGAGGGAAATAGGTATTCAAGAGTATGAATTTCTCAAGGAAAATATGACGACAGCCTCATCTGTTGTATATTTTTCATCCCAACCCAGAGTCTTTTCTGCAATGGGGAGAGGGTATTCCGATGGTTATCTCCTCTCAATCACACCCGATTATGACAAACTTCTGGATATATCAATTGCACAAGGGAGAAACTTCACATTCAAAGAGGGGGAGATAGGGAGCAATGTGGCTATCATAGGGAGTGAGGTAGCCAGGGGGCTTTTCCCCTCAGGAGATGCTGTAGGAAGCGAGATGTCAATAGATGGGTATCGCGTCAGTGTTATAGGTGTTGCGGCAAGTGAGGGTGAGAGTGTGATGAGCATTATGGATCTGGACTGTGCAGTAATCGTCCCTATGGAGTATGGAAGAGGAGTTTTTGGGGTTGATAAAGTTGGGGGCACTATAATGATATCTCCAAAGCAGAGTGTGGCACAGAGTGAAATGATAGAACAGGCAACGAGGTTGTTAAGGGGGTGCAGAAGGGTAAATCCTGAGGAGAAAGACGATTTTTCGTTCAATAAAATGACATATTTGGCAGAACAGGTGGAGGAGGTAATGGGGGTTGTATCGATGGCAGGGTGGATAATAGGGGGTTTTTCGTTATTGATCGGTGGTTTTGGAATAGCCAACATGATGTTTGTCTCTGTCAAGGAGAGGAGAAGGGAAATTGGGATTCAGAAAGCACTTGGAGCCCGCAGGTCTTTTATTATGGTACAGTTCCTGGTAGAATCTGCTATACTTTCTTTTGCAGGAGGGGGGCTTGGCATTTTGCTAGTTATAATTATATCGTTATTTTTGGAGAATAATCTCCAGTTCCCATATGAGTTCACTTTTATGAATGGATTGAGAGGGGTTATGATAGCGTTGGGAATAGGGGTTTGTGCTGGTTTTATCCCTGCCTATAATGGCTCGGGAGAGGATCCTGCAAAGGCGATGAATTCGTAAACAACTAAATTTTTATATTATGCGCATTTCAAAATTATTCCTTTCAATTGCATTTTCTTTGGCAATTTTTGCAGCTTGTACCCAAACACCTGCCCAGAAGACAGATAAGGCTATCAAGTCTGTAATAAAAGAGTTCAACGCTGTGGGAATCTCTGCTGCTGTGGTAAAAGATGGCGAGATTGTTTACAATGAGTCTTTCGGTTACAAAAATCTGGAAACAAAGGAGCCCCTTGCAAATACAGATGTGATGAGAATTGCATCTATTTCAAAATCATTTACAGCAACATCTCTTCTTCAGCTTGTAGAGAAAGGGATAATCTCTCTGGATGATGATGTGAGTGATCTTATCGGTTTCAAAATCAGAAATCCTCACTATCCGGATGATGTTATCACACTAAGAATGGTATTGTCACATACTGCAAGTATCAAGGATAAGGATGACTATTTTACAGTTGACCATTTGAACCCTGCCGTTTACGGAGATTGTATTGAGTCATATTTTGAATATAGACCCGGAGAGGGATACAACTACTCAAATATGGGTTTGAATCTTGCAGGTACTATCCTGGAAAAGGTGTCAGGTGTCCGTTTTGATGATTATGTAAGGGAAAATGTAATCCACAAACTTGGCCTTTATGGGGGGCATAACATTGACTCGCTGGATGCTTACAGATTTGCCACTATCTATTCATACAGCGATGGTAAATTCGAAGAGTCGAAGGGTGCTTACAGAAGCAGATCTGAAGATATGCCAGGATATATCCAGGGTTATTCTGCACCAATCTTCTCCCCTACAGGCGGTGTCAAAATATCAGCACATGATCTGGCTGTATATATGATGATGCATATGAATTATGGAGAATACAACGGCGTACGCATCATCTCACAAGAGAGTGCAAAAGCAATGCAGACCCCTGTGTGGATTGCAAAACAGGATTGGGAAGATCAATACGGATTGTGTTTGAAAGAGTTTATAAACTTCATAGATGACCCTAAATATAATGAAGAAGGGAAATATCCTGTAGGCCACACAGGTGGCGCATACGGTTTGAGAAGCATTATGATATGGAGCCCTGCTGACGGGTGGGGTATTGTTGCGATGACCAACGGTTATCAGGGGGCAGAGGGGAAGGATTTCCTTAAAACCCTTACCAATGCAATCTATAACTCTTATATCAAATAGGGTATCTTGAACAGAGAATGAAGAGAGTTCTTATTATCACATATTATTGGCCTCCATCTGGGGGGTCCGGGGTACAAAGATGGCTGAAGTTTGCCAAATATCTACCATCATTTGGTTGGCAGCCTGTGATATATACCCCATCCAACCCTCAGAGTCCAGCGACCGATATGTCGTTGGAGAGAGAGGTTCCAGCGGAGGCTATAGTGATAAAAAGGGCTATTTCAGAGCCATATACTTTTTATAAGAGATTCTTTTCCGGCAAGTCTGATAATAAAGGGGGGGGGACAGTCGTGAACCCTATAAATCAGTCAGGAAAGAAAAGTTTATTACAAAAGATCTCTTTATGGGTCAGGGCCAATATGTTCATACCTGACCCGAAGAGATCCTGGATAGCTCCTTCGGTAAAATATCTACTTGGGTATCTTGAGGAAAACAGGGTTGATGCCATTGTCAGCACCGGCCCTCCCCACTCAATGCACCTTATTGCAAAGGAGCTGCATCGTAAGACAGGGATCCGTTGGGTAGCGGACTTCAGGGATCCTTGGACAAAAATCTTCTATTTCAAACACCTCCCGACTACATCCTGGTCAAAAAAGAGACACGAGAAGTTGGAGTTGGCTGTGGTATCTGAAGCAGATGCTGTAGTTTCTGTGACAAATCAGATGACTCAGGAATTTGCAACACTCTTGAATTCAGGGGTGGAAAATTCCAGACTTTATACAGTATGCAACGGTTATGATGAGGATGATTTTGTCTCTGTGGAGGTGAATCCAGATAGACACTTTACCCTTCTGCATACCGGCTTGTTTTCAGCAGATGGAAATCCTGTAAGATTGTGGAAGGTTCTTGCCGGGATCTCGAGTGAAAATAAAGATTTTGCTGAAGACTTGAGGATCAGGCTTGTCGGTAAAGTTGACAGGGAAGTTATCTCCTCCATAGTAGAATCAGGACTTTCGCACAATCTTGAGAATCTCGGCTATCTGCCCCATTCCGATATCCCAGGATTACAAAAGGGGTGTTGGGGGCTCCTTCTCCCTTTGCGTGATGAGCCCGAATCCAAAGGGATTCTTACAGGTAAATTTTTCGAATATCTTGCGTCAGAGCGCCCTATTGTCGCTTTTGGCCCGGAGGATGGAGAGGTGGCAAAGGTACTTGGAGAGACCTCCTCAGGTGTTATTTTTGATTGGAATGAGGAGGAGAAACTCAAAAGCCATGTTATCAGATTGTATGAGGATTATCGTTCATCCAATTGGATCCGGAACATAGACAAAGGGGCTATTTCAAAATATTCGCGTCGTGAGCTGACCGGTGAGATGGTGGAAATACTTGAGAAAACAGATAAAGCTATATGATAACATTTATTTTGGCCATGGCTTTCTTGATAGGGGGCTATTTTATATATGGCAAATTTGTAGATAAGTTTTTCGGCGCAGATCCTTCGAGGATCACTCCTGCAGTGGGAAAAGCAGACGGGGTCGATTTTAAGGTACTTCCTACATGGAAGATTTTTATTATACAGTTTTTGAATATCGCTGGTCTCGGTCCTATATTCGGTGCTATATTGGGGGCGGCATATGGTCCAATAGCATATCTGTGGATTGCATTAGGATGTATTTTTGCCGGGGCTGTACAAGACTATTTTTCCGGTATGCTCTCATTGAGAAATGGTGGATTGAATATGCCGGACATCATAGGCAAATATCTTGGAAAAGGGGTAAAGACATTTATGGGAATAGTTGTCCCTATTCTTTTGCTGGCCGTTGGTGTCTCTTTTGTCACCGGTCCGGCCGATTTGATTGCCTCTTTGTCGGGTGTCAATAAAAATATCTGGCTATATGTGATTTTTGCCTATTATATATTGGCTACTCTCCTCCCTATTGACAAGATTATAGGGAGCATATATCCCATTTTTGGTGCAGCATTGCTCGTTATGGCATTGGGTATTGGTGGTGCTATGATTTATAATGCAGCCACAGGGGCGGTATCTATCCCAAATTTGACATTTGATTCGTTTCAGAATTACCATTCAGACCCAGAAAATAACATAGTGGTCCCTATGTTATTTGTAGTAATTTCTTGTGGGGCAATATCTGGTTTCCACTCAACACAATCCCCGTTGATGGCTAGGTGCTTGAAAACAGAGAAACACGCCCGTCCCGTTTTTTATGGAGCAATGGTGGCAGAGGGGGTTGTTGCGATGATTTGGGCAACAGCTGCTATGGCATATTTTGGAGGGCCGGAGGGGTTGAACCAGGCAAATATAACCCCGGCAGTGGCGGTTAATGAAATTTGCAACAGCTGGTTGGGTAAAACAGGTGCAGTTCTGGCTGTTTTGGGTGTGATTGTATGCCCTATAACATCTGGGGATACTGCATTCAGGAGTCTGAGACTCACTATAGCAGATCTTTTCAAGATAGATCAGAAACCTATATTGAAGAGGATTCTTGTTTCGTTGCCAATATTTATACTGGCTTATATCTGCTGCCAAGTCGATTTCTCTACTGTTTGGAAATATGTAGGGATCGGCAACCAGATTCTTGCTGCAATTTTTATGTGGACAGCAACAGCATACCTCATCAAAGAAAAGAGACCCCATTGGATGTGCTCTGTACCTGCAACATTTCTGACCTACGTCTGTGTCTCCTATTTCATAGTGGCTCCGGTTATCAATGGTGGTCTTCATTTACAACCGATAATTGGCCATATTGCCGGAGTTGTTACAGCATTTGCTATCCTGTATGTGGTAGTATGTAGAAAAAAATAGAGTACTTTTGTGGCAAACACATATATATGAAAAATCTTAAATCGTTATACAGTTACCTAATCGTTGTTGTAGGTTTTATTTTTATCTCCTACGCATATAACCCACAATTGTTGAAAGGGAAAATAGTGAACCAGTCGGACATCTCTTCGTGGGAAGGGATGGCGCACGAGATAGTCGAACATAACAAGGCCAACCCCGATGACAAGACTTTGTGGACAAATTCAATGTTTGGCGGGATGCCGGCGACATCCATTTCTGCAGAGCATCCAGGAGATTTTACAGAGCCATTGTACAATCTCCTTTTGATAGGTGAGCGCCCTGCAAGTTACCTTTTCATCTCCCTTTTGGGTGGATTCCTCCTCTTTTTGGCGTTTGGTGCAAATGTGTGGTTAAGTGCTATAGGGGCAATAGCAATAACATTCTGCTCATACAATATGCAGATTATCCAGGTGGGACATAACTCAAAAATGTTGGCTATAGCCTATATGCCATGGGTTCTTGCCGCTTTGGTTTATGCTTATAGAAAAAAACCACTCCTGGGTTCAATCTTTTTTGCTTTTGCATTGAGTTTCCAGATAAAGGCCAACCACCCACAGATAACTTACTACCTGGCATTTATTGTCTTGGGTTATGCAATAGCTCAGATGTGCAGTGCGATTAAAAATAAAACATTTCCCTCTTTCTTTCGCACATCATTGATGGTATTGGTGGCAGGATTGCTGGGGATTGCAACAAATACAACAAAACTCCTACCTACATACGAGTATGCAAAATATACAATGAGAGGGGGGTCAGAACTCACAAAAGACAGTCAGGTGCAGACTGAAGACGGGTTGGATATTGACTATGCTACAGCGTGGTCCTATGGAATAACCGAAACACCTAATCTGTTGATTCCCAATTTCAATGGGGGAAGCTCTTCAGGAAGGCTTACAAAGGATTCAGAGACATATAAAGTGCTCAGATCAAATTACCAGGGGGCAAACCAACTGATCAACCAGATGCCCCTGTATTGGGGACCACAACCTTTTACTGCAGGTCCAATGTATCTGGGAGCTTTTTCTCTGTTCTTGTTTGTTCTCGGATTGTGCATAATCCGAGGTAAATACAAATGGTGGATAGTGGGGGTATCGTTGCTGGGGCTCTTCCTGGGATGGGGTTCCCACTTCATGTGGTTCTCAGAGTTGTTTTTCAAATATGTCCCTCTGTATAACAAATTCAGAACAGTCTCCATGGCTCTTGTTGTATTACAGATTACCGTCCCCGTATTGGGGATTCTGGCAGTGAAGCAGCTTCTTGAAAGCGGTGATGACAAAGAGACAAAAGAGAGGAATAAGAGGGGTGTCATGATTGCACTTGGCGCTACAGCAGGTGTTTCCATGATTTTCGCCATATTCCCCTCTCTTGCAGGTAACTTTATCTCATCGGCAGATAGCTCGCTTCCTGGGGATATAGCAGCTGCTTTGGTAGAGGATCGCAAGGCATTATTGAGGGGGGATGCGTTCCGAAGCATTATCTTCATCCTTCTTGGTGCAACTGCATTGTGGTGTGGGTATATTAAGAAGATAAAATTGCCTCTATGTTATGCTTTGATAGGGGTTGTGATGTTGGTAGATTTATGGAGTGTTGACAAGAGATACCTTAATGATTCCCATTATATTAGAAGGCAGGAGTATAAGAACCTTTTTGCCAAGAGACCAGTTGATGAGATCATTCTGCAGGACAAAGATCCCAATTATAGAGTTCTGGACTTGAGTGTCAATACATTCAATGATTCCTATATCAGTTACCACCATAAGACAATCGGTGGCTACAGCCCTGCAAAACTTCAGAGATATCAGGATCTGATTGATTTCTACATTGCTCCAGAAATGTCCTCTATGGTTCAGCAACTCAATGAGGCAATACCGAATATAACAACAGTGGATGAGTTGGAGAGAGCCTTGGGGTATCAGAAGGTCCTTTCAATGCTTAACACCAAATATGTTGTGATAGATGGAAACAATCCCCCTTTGAGGTATCCCTACAGCTATGGCAATTGTTGGCTTGTGGAAGATGTTGTGTTGGTAGAGAATGCAGATGAAGAGATTGGGACAATTGCACTGATTGATCCCGAAAAGGCGGTTATCCTCTCCAATAAAGATGAGGCTGTAGCTAAATGTGGAATAACCCCAAAGAGCAATTATTCAGGAGATGGATCAATAGTTCTTACCCACTATGCCCCTAATGAGCTTAAATACAAGTTCCATTCAGAGGGTGACCAGTTGGCTCTGTTCAGTGAAATTTATTATCCGGCAGGATGGATGGCAACAATTGATGGTAAAGAGACCGATATTCTTCGTGCAGACTATGCTTTCAGGGCTCTGGCTGTTCCAGCCGGGGATCATGAAATTGTGTTCAGATTTGAACCCCAGTCATATCATACCGGTGCTACAGTATCGAGGATAACATCTTCAATGCTTTGGATTCTCCTTTTAGCACTTGCTGCGATAGGGTTAATCAAAAGGTGTCGCAAATAGACTATATGGTTGCACCGGGAGGATGATAGCAGAAGGGTATTGTGTATGCTATGAAGTGGAGGTAGGGTAAGTTTGGCTTGGTTCCGTCGGAACAAGTTCCGACTCCATCCCTCCCACGACTTCGTCGCGGGCTCCTCCCGTTCACGAGGCCACGGGCGGCCACGCCATCCAAACTTACCCTACCTCCATTGTCGTCAATCCTATGAATACGAAAGAAGGCGACTAATTAGCCACCTTCTTCCATAGTTCCCTCTGGATGTAAGGAAGAGGTCTTAACTTCTTTTTACCACTTCGGATGCAAGTTGAGCCCATTCAGCGATAGTGTCCGGTGTACCGAGGTCACCATTTTCGCGGATGGACATATAGATGGGAATTTGTCCGAGGAGGTCGATACCCAGCTGACGGGCCATCTTCATTCCACCCTCTTTACCGAATATGTAGTATTTGTTCTGTGGAAGTTCAGCCGGGGTAAACCATGCCATGTTCTCTACAAGACCAAGGATAGGGACATTTATATCTTTATTACGGAACATATTGACCCCTTTGAGGACATCTGCCAACGCGACATCTTGAGGTGTGCTTACTATTACAGCACCGGAAAGGGGAATATCATGCACCATAGAGATGTGAATGTCTCCTGTCCCAGGAGGGAGGTCGATGAGGAGATAGTCAAGTTCCCCCCATTTGACCTGAAGTACCATCTGTTTAAGTGCATTGCAAGCCATAGGACCTCTCCAGATGAGGGCCTGTTCTGGGGTAGCAAAGTATCCTATAGACATCCATTTTACCCCAAATTTTTCTACAGGGATAATGAGGTCTCCCGCAGATGTTTGTTCAACGTCTGGAATTTCCCCCTCTGTTCCGGTCATTTTGGGTACTGAAGGGCCATATACGTCGGCATCGGTTAACCCTACTTTATAACCAGCCTTGGCGAGGGCTATGGCGAGGTTTGTCGCTACTGTAGATTTGCCTACACCACCTTTGCCCGAAGCGATAGCGATGATTTTTCCGACATTGGCAAGTTGTTCCTGACCCAATTCAAGCGGTTTTTTAGTCTTTTTCTCCCTTACAAGTTCCATAATTGATATCTTGTAGTCTGGAAAGGCCTCTTTTAGGAGTGTTTCACACTGTTTCTTGATGGAGCCTATAAGTGGGTCAGGAGATGAGGTTACAAGTTTGAATTTGATCTTTCTATCTTCAACCTTGACATCTTCCACCATACCAAGATTAAGGATATCTGCCTCCTTGATAGGGTGAATTACTTGTGACAGTATTGCTAATACTTCTTGTTCCATTACTCTTTTACAATTACCATTTCATCCAACAGGTAGCCGGCGCCACCAAACTTATCAATAATAAAGAGGACATAACGGACATCAACATTGATACATCTTTGAAGCTGGGGTTCGAAGATTATGTCACTACTCATTGATTCCCAGTTACCATCAAATGCAAGTCCTATAAGTTCTCCATTGCCGTTGAGGATAGGAGATCCTGAATTGCCGCCTGTGATGTCATTGTTTGACAAGAAACATACAGGCATTTTGCCATCAGGAAGTCCATATTGTCCGAAATCTTTCTGTTTCCACAACTCTTTCAGTCGGGCAGGAACCTCAAATTCCCAGTTTGAAGGATCTTCTTTCTCCATAACACCATCAAGGGTGGTGTAGTAATTATATTGTACAGCATCACGAGGTGAATACGGGAGGACAAATCCATAGGTAAGTCTCATAGTAGAGTTTGCATCGGGATATATCGGTTCACCTTTGCGCATTTCAAGGGTGCCGGCAATATATTCCTTCTTACCCTGTGTAAACATTTCGCCATCTTTTGTATATTCTGCTAATAGGTCGGGTTGTCCTTCTGTGATAGATTGGTAGAATTTGACAGCAGGATCAGATGAGATATCTCCTTCAATGGCTGCAGTCGCTTTCTCTTTGCTTACGAAAGCAGAGTTATCGAACATATAGTCTACAAAAGCATCGACATTGCCCTGGAACTCATTGTCAATTGTTTGGACAAAACTTGCCCTCTTGTCACTCTCAACTTCCAACAAGTAAGCGTTGATCATCGCTTTGGCAACCTTTCTGTCAGTTGACACTGAGTAATCTTTATAGAAAGCATTGATGGTAGCGTCGAGCTTTTGTTGGTTTTTCTCTTTATCTTTAAGCAGTCTCAGAACTCTGGATGCGATGGTTGAAAGTTCGATTCTCCCTACCGATTCTGAAGTGCGGAGAAGCTGTGCATATGCGGTAGCACGGTTTTCAACTGCTGTGTTGATTTTGTTAAGTGCGGTGCCGTATTTTTTGATACGTTTTGGGTCTTGGTTTACCCACTCTGTAAATTTCTCCTCCTCTTGGGCACGACGTTGTTCAACGTTGAGTTTTGCGAATGTCTCGTTCATTCCGATCCATTTTTTCCACCCATTGGAAGATCCCGAATATTTGCTGGCATACTGGATCATGATCTTTGGATCTGACTCCATATCCGCCATAAGTACCTCTTGACGAATGCCACGAAGTTTGATTGCAATGGCATTTGAAAGATCTCTCTGCTCTATAAGTTCAGAGCGTGTCATGAAACGGTTTGTACGTCCGGGATAACCCATGATGATGGTAGGATCCCCTTCCTGAACCCCTTTCAATGATATTTTCAAGAATTTCTTTGGGGTGTAAGGGACATTGTCCGGTGAGTATGGTGCAGGGTTGTTGTTTTTGTCTGCATACACTCTGAATACAGAGAAATCTCCTGTGTGGCGTGGCCACATCCAGTTGTCGGTGTCTGCACCGAATTTGCCGATTGATGAAGGGGGGGCACCAACAAAACGGACATCTTTGAATATTTTGTAAACAATCAGATAGTAGGTATTGCCACCATAGAAAGATTGTACCCTTGCTGTAAGGTATTTGTCGCCATCAACAGCCCTCTTTTCAAGTTTTTTTGCAGTTACAGCAAGCAAAGAGTCCCTCTCCTGAACATCTTTAGCCTTCTTTATACCCCTCTCTATCTCTTTGGTGACATCGGTAAAGCTCTCAAGGAAAGTTACGGTAAGACCCTCTGCCGGAAGCTCTTCTTCAAGGCTCATTGCCCAGAAACCATCTTTCAGGTAATTGTGTTCTACCGAGCTGAGTTTCTGGATGCTACCATAGCCACAGTGGTGGTTGGTAAACAGAAGACCGTTCCTGGAAACAATCTCACCTGTACATCCGCCTCCGAATTGCACGATTGCATCTTTGAGAGAAGATTTATTGATTTGGTAAATATCATCAGGGGTAATTTCAAATCCCATTTCTGACATCTCTTTTTTGTTCATCCTTTCCAGAAGGGGGAGCAGCCACATACCTTCATCAGCCTTCATCGGGAACAATGAAAGGAGAAACATTGCAACGACCAATAAATTGATTTTTTTCATACTATTATTTTTAAGATTAAATTTGTTTCTGCTAAGTCCACAAAGATAATCAAAATGGAGAAAAACGAAGAAAAATGTCGCTACAGAAGGATTGTGGTGAGTGTTGATAAGTTCAAAGGGACTTTAACCTCGAAGGAGGCTGCCCAAGCTATAAAATGTGGTCTGGAGAGATCTTTCCCCCACTCCGATATTCTCCTTTATCCTATGGCAGATGGTGGAGACGGAAGTCTGGAGGTGGTTCAGGGGGCTGCAGGTGGTGAACTTGTCCACACTCAAGGGAGAGATCCCCTGGGGAGGTTATGTAATACATCATATCTGATGCTGGGTGATACAGCTTTTGTGGAGATGGCAAAAATATCTGGTTTAACCCTTGTTCCCCCTGGGGAGAGGGATATAATGAACTCAACAACTTATGGATTAGGGGAATTGATCCGTGAAGCGATAGAGGTCCGAAGGGCAAGGAGAGTAGTGGTAGCAATCGGGGGGAGTGCCACAAATGATGGGGGAATCGGGATGCTGGAGGCTTTGGGGTTCAGATATGATAAGAGGGAGAATATTCTGGATGATTCACAGGTCGGAGCAGTAACTCCCCACCTTTGGGAGACAGATATAGAGGTGGCATGCGATGTAGAGAATCCTCTTTTGGGAGAGAATGGGGCAGCAGCGGTATATGGTCCCCAAAAGGGTGCAACACCCGAATTGATACCGGTATTGGAGCAAAGAGCCGCCCTATGGGCCGAGGCTGTGGCTAAATGGAAAAAGGTTTGTATGGAAGAGATTGTCTCTGTTCCGGGATCCGGGGCAGCCGGGGGGGTCGGTTTCGCCCTCCACTCTGTGCTTGGGGGGGAGATTATCCCCGGGTGGAGAGTTTTTTCTCAAATGATGAACCTCGAAGAGGCGATAAAGTCGGCAGACCTTGTGATTACCGGAGAGGGAAAGTTTGACCGTCAGTCTTTGGAGGGCAAATTGCCGTTGGGAATAGCACAGATATGTGCCCAATACAGAAAACCCCTCTGGCTTATTTGTGGGAGAAATACCATCTCTGAAGAGATTTATCGCAGTTATGGGATATGTCGTCTTCTCCCCATCTCGTATCTGTATCCACGCGATACAATGTCAGATGCTGCCGAAAAATTAAAAAAAACAGCGGAAGCAATCTCTGCCTCCGCCATTTTCTGATTACAAACTTTTCAGTTTGTCAAGAGCCCTTGCCAAGTGTTTGAGGGTATCAGCCATTTGCCAAGTCTCTTGTAGGATACTTTGGTATAAGATATATATGTTCAAATTTGATGTGTTCTGCTCATTGCGGATTCTGTCAAGGTGTTTTTCCATCAATGCAGAAACCTCTTTCTTGAATGCTGAAATCTCTTTCAGGTGAACATTGATATCAAAAGGGGACTTTATGAGTGTTTTTTCTTTCTCTATCAAAGCCATCAGTTTGGTGCTTATCGGGAGGATTTCCTCTTTACACTCTTTTGGAAGAGGATTAAAGTTGTTCTCAAGGTGTTCATGGCAAGGCTCTACAATACGTCTGAGGCTGTAAATCAGCTGCGAAGTGTTGTTTGTAGCGATATGGAACCATGTCCCCGCTTGTACAGCAACAATTGAATCTACCCTCTTCAAGCCAGTAAGTTCTTTGCGTCTTTTTGTTTTGAAGAGTTCTTTTTCATCTTTGAGGGCTGTGAGGAGTTTTCTGAGGTTTTTTCTCTCTTCACTTATAAATCCGTTGATGAATTTTGTGTAAGATTCTTCGACAAAATCAAGTTCCCCAAGGATATTGCCACCGACATGCTCTTTGAGAAGGAGCCATACCCTCTCCTTATCATTTGAAGATAGGATTTCTGAGAATACTTTGTCATCTTTTTTCTCCTCTTTAGCTTTCTTGCTATATCTGATATTGCTTTTGATCAGGATAAAGATTGCTAAAATACTTAGAAGAACCATAGCAATAACACCACCCCAGTGCATAATCATTGCAACTATGAAACAGATGATGAATGCAGCACCGGCAGTGATGAACCAACCACCGATAACAGAAACAACCCCTGTTACTCTGAATACCGCACTCTCCCTGTTCCAGGCACGGTCAGCAAGAGATGTACCCATTGCCACCATAAAAGTTACGAATGTGGTCGATAGGGGGAGTTTCAATGAGGTTCCGAGTGCGATAAGGAGTGCAGCCAAGACGAGATTTACAGCCGCTCTCAATTGGTCAAAGGCCGCGCCGTTTTCAAGAATTATCTCCTCTTTGTTGAATCTCTTGTCAATCCATCTTAATGCAGGTTCTGGTGTTATTTTCACAAGCCATGTTGCAAAACCGCTACTAACCTGAACGAGTCTTCTTGCAACTTTAGAGGTGCCGAACATCTCATCTCCATCATCCTGTTTTGACAAATTCAAAGATGTGTTGATAACGTTTCTGGCCTTTTTGGAAGTGACGAGTGCGAACACCATGATAGCTCCAGCGCCGATCAGGTATACAAGTGGAGTGGAAGCAGGTCCATTCAAACTGTCAAGGGTAAACACATCCATCCCGACCTCTGTGCCGTTTGCCATATAATCCTGATAAGTGGCAAGACCGGTCAAAGGGATTCCGATGAAGTTTACAAGGTCATTCCCCGCAAAGGCCATAGCGAGAGAGAATGTTCCCAAAAGGACCACAACCTTGAATACGTTTACTTTCAGCCAGTGAAGAATCTGCATCAGCACGGTTGCCCCCAAGAATATGTAAAGAAGGAGTGTAGTGGTGTTTTCCTGGATCCATATCTTGTTTTCAGGTGTCATGAAAGAGCTGTCCTTAAGCCCTTTGAAGAGCATGAAATAGACAATGGATGTGACAGCTATACCTCCGAATATGCCGGCAAACCATTTGAGATTTCTTTTGTAGTTGAAGGTGAATATCACACGGGCAATCCACTGGACAACCAATCCGAAGAAGAATGCTATGGCAATCGAGAGGAAGATGCCCAGAACGACTGTCAGAGCCTTGTCTGTGTTGATCATCTGTCCATAGGTCAAAGCACCATCTGTGGCAATACTTTTAACAACTGCCAAAGCAACGGTACCTCCCAAAAGTTCAAATACAAGAGAGACTGTGGTAGAAGTAGGCATCCCCATAGAATTGAAGATATCGAGAAGAACTACGTCGGTCACCATCACAGCCATCAGAATGCACATAATTTCGACAAATGTGAAGTGTTGTGGTTGAAAAATGCCGTGTCTTGCAACGTCCATCATACCATTGCTGATTGCAGCTCCAAAAAAGACACCAAGAGCCGCAAGGGTAAGAATAACTTTGAATGAAGCAGATTTTGCACCTACTGCCGAGTTGAGAAAGTTTACAGCATCGTTACTTACTCCGATGACGAGGTCGAATACTGCAAGGCAGAAGATGAAAATCAAGATACCTAAATAAACATATTCCATATGCTTTTGTTTATAATTTCCAACACAAAAATATAACGGAGATGTTACAGATGTGTTACAGTGAAAAATTCTACAAAAAAATTATCTTTGCCAAATGGAAAATAAAACTAGAATACTTGTAGTTGATGATGAAGAGTCTTTGTGTGAGATTCTTCAATTCAATCTTGAAATGGCAGGATATTATGTAGATGTGGCCTACAATGCAGAACAGGTCCTCGCACTCGATTTGTCCCAATACTCACTTTTACTTCTCGATGTGATGATGGGAGAGATAAGTGGTTTTACCTTGGCAAAGGAGATCCGAGGGGGCAGGAAGAACCCACGTATTCCCATTATTTTCTGCACAGCAAAGGATACAGAAGAGGATACATTGAGAGGATTTGAGATAGGCGCAGATGACTATATCTCAAAACCTTTTTCCGTAAAAGAGGTGGTGGCCAGGGTCAGGAGTATCCTAAGAAGGGCAGGAGCTACTCAGGAGGAAGAGAGAACAAATTGTTCTAATAGATTGGTTTACAAGACCCTTGTGGTAGATACAGACAAAATAGGGTGCTCTATAGATGGAAAAGAGATCTCTTTGACCAAAAAAGAGATACAGATGCTCATATTGTTCCTGAGCAATTTAGATAAAATACTCTCCAGAGAGGAGATACTGTCAGCGGTATGGAGCGAGAGCTCATATGTATTTGACAGGACAATTGATGTGAATGTGACAAGACTCCGCAAGAAACTTGGGAGGTATGGAAAAAACATAATTACAAGACAAGGGTATGGATATGGATTCGAATCGTAAATTCTATCTCTTCAAGAGAAGGGCTCAGAGGGATAAAAATATCTCTGCTCTCCGCGATTTTCTTAAACTGGCTGAAAAGTCAACACCAATAGAGGAGGGCTCTTTTGATGGGTTTGCCAATGATGAACTTGGAAAACTGCTTACCCGCATGGTGGGTATCTACAACGTCTTTGTAAAGCAACAATCATCATTATCCCAGGCACAACACAGGGCAATTATACAGACCCAGGAGCAGATCCGAAACAAAAAGCAGTTGACTCAAAATATCAACCACGAACTTAAAACACCCGTAAGCAGTATTAAAGGGTATCTGGAGACAATTATCAATAACCCTAAAATTTCAGAGAAGCAACGGAACGATTTCCTTCTAAAATGTTACGAGCAGACAACCAGACTTTCAGACCTGTTGCAGGATTTGTCTGTCATAACAAGGATGGATGAAGCGAGTGAGATGATTGAGAAGGAGAGAATCTCCTTGAGTGCGATTGTTGAGGAGTCTGTGACCGAAAATGCTTTCGCTGCTGACCAGAAGGGGATTGTCATAACCAATACTGTCCCTGGGGGATTGGAGATTGTGGGGAACAAAGCACTTCTGCAATCTGTATTTACCAATTTGTTTCTCAATGCGATACAATATTCAAATGGGAAAAATATCGAAATAACCCTGCAGGATACCACCACCCGATTCTATGTTCTCTCTTTTTCTGATGACGGGGTGGGAATTTCCCAGGAGCATATCAGCAGGATTTTTGAGAGATTCTACCGGGTAGACAAAGGTAGAAGCAGAAAACTCGGGGGGACAGGTTTAGGTCTTTCAATAGTAAAAAATGCCATTGCTATCCACGGGGGGTCTATCTCAGCAAGGAGTAAAGAGGGGGGTGGACTTGAGTTTGTATTCTCCCTCGCAAAAGGGCTCTGACCCTTTATGGCACTCTATTTGCCTAAAGATGGGTAGAAAACAAAAACACAAAGAGTTATGAAAAAGATTTTATTGTTTGTTGTTGTATCTTTATTTGCTACAGGTATCACCCCTATCGTTTTGTCAGGACAGGATTTCGCTAACAGACCTTATATTGAGGTGACAGGCAAAGCTGAGAAGGAGGTGGCTCCCGACAGAATTTATCTCGAAATAGTGATAAATGAGAGTGATTACAAAAACCAGTCCCTCTCATCTATAGAGAAAAAAATGATAGATAAATTGAAAGAGTGTGGAATTGATACAAAAAAAGATTTGGTGATAAGGGATTTGGCAAGCAATTTCAAACATTATGTGCTAAAAAAGGATGATGTCCGTCTGAAAAAGGAGTATCAGGTACTTACCACATCTGCACAAATGGCAGGAGAGGTGATTCTGGCACTCGAATCTATAGGCGTTTCCAGGGTCTCTGTAGGAAAAGTAGAGTGTTCGAAAATTGCACAGTACGAAAATGAAGCGAGGGTTGAGGCTGTGAAAAATGCAAAATCAAAAGCTCTTCTTTTGACTCAACCCCTCGATCAGGAGCTGGGGAAAGCTATACATATCTCAGAACAGGAGTTTTACAACAGATATAACAGTGATCGGGTACAAATAGCTTACAGTAAGAAAAATATGGAAGCATCACTTGTGGGGAGTTCTGTTCCTGATATTGAATTTGAGAAGATCAGGATAGAGTGCAGAGTCTATGTGAAATTTGAACTGAAGTAGCCGCTGTTTTCAAAATAGCAGAGAGTCCTCGTCATCCCTCTTCCAATGGAAGCTTTTGCGGTGAAGGGGACTTTCTCCATATCTGGCAATAGCTGCACGGTGCTCTTTGGTAGGGTACCCGAAATTTCTCTCCCACCCGTATTGGGGGTATTTGATCGCTGCCTCCCTCATGAAATCATCCCTGTATGTCTTTGCAAGAATAGATGCAGCTGCAATCGAGGCATATTTTGCATCCCCTTTGACAATACATTTGTGTGGAATGATTTTCCACTCTGCTGTGGTGGGCCCCGATTTTTCTACATAAGGGGAAAATTTGTTTCCGTCCACAATTATGAATTCGGGGCGGACGATAAGTTTGTCTATGGATCTCTGCATCCCCACAATTGAGGCTTTCAGAATGTTTATTTTGTCTATCTCCTCTGCTGATACCTCGGTGACAGCCCAAGCAATAGCCTCTCTTTCAATGATTGGTCGCAATGTTTCCCTCACCTTTTCCGAAATTTGTTTTGAATCATTCAAGAGGGGGTGATGAAAATCCCGAGGGAGGATGACGGCAGCCGCAAAGACGGGACCGGCTAAAGGACCTCTCCCCGCTTCATCACAGCCTGCCTCTATATATTCTGAAAAATAAGGTAATAACATTGTTGCAAAAATAGTTTATTCTATATAATTTTGTAGGCTACTATGTTAAATTTTTGAAAAATTATAATTATAACACTTTAACAATATGAAAACATACCAAACCGGCAACATTAGAAACGTTGTCCTTTTAGGTAGCTCCAAATCGGGTAAGACAACCTTGGCTGAGGCTATGATGTTTGAGGGAAAGGTTATTGACCGCAGAGGAACTATTGAAGCAAAAAACACAGTTAGTGACAACACTGAAGTAGAACAGATTTACCAACGCTCCATCTACTCAACCCCTCTTTATACTGAGTTTATGGATAACAAGCTGAACATCATCGATACTCCGGGTCAGGATGACTTTATCGGTGGTGTGATATCAGGTTTCAAAGTTGCTGATGCAGGTGTGATGATTGTAAACGCACAACAAGGTGTAGAGGTAGGTACCGAAATTTTTGCAAGATATGCAGACCAATACAAAATGCCCCTTATCATCGGCGTTAACCAGTTGGATTCAGAAAAAGCAAGCTGGGAAACTACTATCGATGCTTTGAAACAAACATTTGGAAACAAAGTGGTTCCTGTACAGTTCCCTATTGCTGTTGGCCCTGGTTTCGATGGCTTTGTTGACGTTCTTAAACAGAAACTTTACAAATTCAAAGACGAGAACGGTACTCGTGAAGATCTTGATATTCCTGCAGAGTATGCTGATCAGGCTGAAGAATACAGACTTGCTTTGATGGAAGCAGCTGCTCAGAATGATGAGGAGTTGATGGACAAATATTTTGAGACCAATGACCTTACTTTCCCAGAAATGATCAAGGGCCTTAACCTTGGTATCCTTTCTGGTAGCGTAATGCCTGTGTTCTGTTTGTCTGCCAAGAAAGATATCGGTGTAAAACGTTTGATGGAGTTTGTTATCAACGCTACCCCTTCTCCAGTCAAAGATGTTGAAGAGACAGTTGACGGAACTCAAGTTCCTTGCGATTCATCAAAAGAGACAGCATTGTTCTTCTACAGAACATCTGTTGAACAGCACCTTGGTGAAGTTTCTTACTTCAAGGTGATGTCGGGTAAACTTACCGAAGGTATGGACCTTGTCAACCCTGTTACAGGTGCTAAAGAGAGAATCACTCAGATTTATGCAGTTGCAGGTAAGAAGAAAGAGAAAGTATCTGAGATGATAGCGGGAGACCTTGGTTGTACAGTCAAACTTAAAACTGTCAAGACCAATCAGACACTTTGTGCCCCTTCAGTAGATTGGGCATTCAAGGATATCCAATTCCCTCAATCAAAATTCCGTACAGCCATTAAAGCTAAAGATGAGAAAGATGAAGAGAAGTTGGGAGAAGCATTGAACAAATATGCATCTGAAGATCCAACAATCGAAGTTCTGTATGCAAAAGAACTTAAGCAAACCATCTTGAGCGGTCAGGGTGAGCACCATATCAATATCTTGAAATGGCACCTTAACAATGTTTATAAATTGGAAGTTGATTTGTTTGCTCCACGTATCTCTTATAGAGAGACTATTACTAAAGTGGCAACTGCCAACTACCGTCACAAAAAACAATCAGGTGGTGCAGGTCAGTTTGGTGAGGTACACCTTCTTATCGAGCCATATTCTGAGGGAGCTCCTCAGAACAACCGTTTCAAAATTGACGGTAAGGAGATGGTTCTCAATGTTAAGGGTAAAGAGGAATACACTATGGACTGGGGTGGTAAACTTGAATACTACAACTGTATCGTAGGTGGTGCTATCGATGCACGTTTCATGCCTGCTATCCTTAAAGGTATTATGGAAAAAATGGAAGAGGGTCCTCTAACAGGTTCTTATGCACGTGATATCAGAGTGTATGTTTACGACGGTAAGATGCACCCTGTTGACTCAAATGAAATCTCTTTCAAACTTGCATCAAGAAATGCATTCAAAGAGGCCTTCAGAAATGCTGGTCCTAAGATTATGGAGCCTATCTACAATGTAGAGATCCTTGTACCAAGCGACTGCATGGGTGATGTAATGTCTGACTTGCAGAACCGCAGAGCAATGATTGAAGGTATGAGTAGTGTTAAAGGTTTTGAGGTTCTTAAAGCAAGAGTTCCTCTTGCAGAACTTTACAAATACTCTACTACTCTAAGTTCTTTGACCTCCGGACGTGCAACATTTACAATGGAATATGCAGAATATGCACAGGTTCCTGCAGATGTTCAAGACAAGCTTCTTAAAGCTTACCAGGAAGAGGAATCTGAAGACTAATTCTGAAAATAGAATATACCTGAAGGAGGTGACCGATGGTCATCTCCTTTTTTTATAGTAGGAAGAAGAGGGCAACACCGGCCATACTCAAAATGACACCAATAATCTCTTTTGGTCTGACAGGCTGTTTGTATATGAGGGCGTATGGAGCAATAATTAGAACAGGGGTGAGTGCCATTAAGGTTGAGGCAATACCTGTATCTGTGTATTGGACAGCGGCAAGGGATAGAGATACCCCGATAACAGGTCCGAAAAGGGTTGTAAGCGTGGCAAAAGCAACACCTCTCTTCTCCTTGAAAATCCCTTTGAAACTTGAGAGGTCTCTCAGCAGAGCCATCCAGCAGATGAACCCTGCCCCTCCAATTATTGCGCGGATCATAGTTGAGGCAAACGGAAGTATGGGTGCCATTTCTGCGGTGGCATCGGGGGGTATTGCAGCGGCGTAATGTACAAGTCCGATTTTGCTCAGAACAAGTCCTACACCTTGGCCAAGACCGGCCCCTATCCCTAAAATAACCCCTTTGATGGGGAGGTTGAGTTTTATTTTGCTCTCTTCACCCTTCCCCAGAATTGAGAGGGCAATACCGCTGATGGTGACAATCATTGCTATCCATGATTTCCAGGACATCACCTCTCCCAGGAGAATCCAACTTGTAATAGCAGAAATAGGTGGAGCGAGGGTCATGAACAGTTGCCCGAAACGGGCTCCGATAACTACATAGGAGTTGAAGAGGCAATAATCACCGAACACATACCCGACTAAGGCAGAAAGTGCGAGGTAGAACCATGTTTTGCCGTCGGCATACAATGGATATGGAGCACCTGTGGTTACCCACAATGCAGCAGACAGAAATAATGTGGCAAGTACCATTCGGATGACATTTACCCGCATGGCACCAAGCCTTAGGCTCGCCTCATTGGCAAAAAGGGCTGTAATGGTCCAGGAAAAGGCAACAACCAATGAAATAACCTCACCAATATGCTCCATATCTTAAATTTTCTCCAAAAATAGTGTAAATTTGGTGAATAAAATAAACTCTCAATATGAAACGTATCCTTATTACCGGAGCTACATCTGGCATAGGTCGTGCCACAGCTCTCAGGCTTGCTGCAACTGACACTAAAATAATTATTACCGGAAGGCGTCTTGACAGGCTCAATGCCCTCTCTAAAGAGATTACTGCAAAAGGGGCGGAGTGTGAGGTCCTGAATTTTGATGTGAGGAGTGAGTATGAGTGCACAAAACATCTTCGTCCACTCGGATATGTGGATGTCCTTATAAACAATGCGGGATTGGCAGCAGGGTTGGAACATATAGATAAGGGGTCTACTTATGATTGGGATGCTATGATCGACACAAATGTGAAAGGTCTTCTATATGTGACCCGAATAATAAGTTCGGAAATGGTACTTTCCGGAAAAGGGGGACATATTATAAATATAGGATCAATTGCCGGGACCGAACCTTATGAAAATGGGGCTGTCTATTGTGCATCAAAACATGCCGTGCATGCTATCTCCCAATCAATGAGGGCAGATTTATTGAGCGCAGGTATAAAAGTTGGTGAAATCCGTCCCGGAATGGTGGAGACAGAGTTCTCGCAAGTCCGTTTCCACGGAGATAAAGAGAGGGCAGCAAATGTATATAAAGGGATAATGCCCCTGTCTGGAGATGATGTGGCAGAAGCAATAGCATGGATGATTTCTGCCCCTATGCACGTCAATATAAACGAAATAGTAATTATGCCCACCCCTCAGGCCGGCTCTTATTATACATACAGAAGATAGAGTTGTCGCTTAGTCAAGCTTGAGTACCGCCATAAATGCCGACTGAGGCACCTCTACATTACCGATCTGACGCATACGTTTCTTCCCTTTCTTCTGTTTCTCCAGAAGTTTGCGTTTACGTGTTATGTCACCACCGTAACATTTGGCAGTAACATCCTTACGGACGGCCTTTACCGTTTCGCGAGCAATAATCTTGGCTCCGATAGCAGCCTGGATAGCGATGTCAAACTGTTGTCTTGGGATAAGTTCCTTAAGCTTTTCGCACATTCTGCGCCCGAAGTCATAGGCCCTTTCTCTGTGAATTAGAGATGAGAGGGCATCTACAGGTTCAGAGTTAAGGAGGATATCAAGTTTTACAAGGTCTGCTTTCTTGTATCCGCACAGATGGTAGTCGAAAGAGGCATACCCTTTTGATATAGATTTCAGTTTGTCATAGAAATCAAATACGATCTCAGCCAAAGGCATTTCGTAGGTCAGTTCAACTCTGTCTGATGTGATAAAGTGCTGGTTGATGAGGATACCTCTCTTGTCAAGGCACAATTTCATGATAGGACCGAAGAATTCACTTTTTGAGATGATCTGCGCTTTGATATATGGTTCTTCAATCTCTTTTATCAGGGTTGGAGCCGGCAACCCTGATGGGTTATGGACATCAATTACCTCTCCCTGTGTTGTATGCACTTTGTAAGAGACGTTGGGGACAGTGGTGATGACATCCATATCAAACTCCCTATAAAGTCTCTCCTGCATGATTTCAAGGTGGAGCAGACCAAGGAAGCCACAGCGGAAACCAAATCCCAATGCCAATGAAGATTCAGGTTCAAAGACAAGGGATGCATCATTTAATTGCAGTTTTTCAAGCGATGCACGCAAGTCCTCATATTCATCTGTATCAACAGGATATACACCGGCGAACAACATTGGTTTTACCTCTTCAAAGCCGGCAATGGATGTGTCACAGGGGTTATCAACATGTGTAATGGTGTCGCCCACTTTCACCTCTACTGCTGTCTTTATGCCGGATATGATGTACCCCACATTGCCTGTTGAAACTTCATCTGTAGGACACAACTTCATCCTCAAATATCCAACTTCATCTGCAACATACTCTTTTCCTGTATTGAAGAACTTGACTTTGTCACCTTTGCGGATAACTCCGTTTTCAACTTTGAAGTATGCGATAATACCTCTGAATGAATTGAATACAGAATCGAAAATCAGAGCCTGAAGGGGGGCCTGGGGATCACCTACAGGGGCTGGAACCCTCTCAACGATAGCATCAAGAATCTCGGGAACACCAGCTCCGGTTTTTGCACTACACAAAAGTATATCTTCATCATTGCAGCCGATAAGATCAATGATCTGGTCTTTTACCACATCTACCATAGCGGCATCCATGTCTATTTTATTAAGAACAGGGATGATTTCAAGATTGTGTTCAATGGCCAGATACAAGTTTGAGATGGTCTGGGCCTGAATACCCTGAGTTGCATCTACAACCAGCAGTGCCCCCTCGCAAGAAGCAATTGCGCGGGAAACTTCGTATGAGAAGTCAACGTGTCCCGGGGTATCAAGGAGGTTGAGTGTATAATTCTCCCCCTTATAGTTGTACTGCATCTGTATAGCGTGTGATTTGATAGTAATGCCCTTCTCCTTTTCGAGATCCATCGAGTCGAGGACCTGATTCTCCATTTCGCGGGCATTAAGGGTATTTGTCTCCTCCAGCAAACGGTCCGCAAGGGTGCTTTTACCGTGATCGATATGTGCAATAATGCAAAAATTTCTAGTGTGCTTCATTCTCTAAATTTTCTTGTCGCAAATATACAATTCTAATTTGTTTTTTCTCAAATTCACGCTATCTTAGCATAATAATCAAGATATTTTTTCTATATGAACAATACCGAAGATCTTAAAAAAATATCCTCTCAAGTCAGAAGAGATATTCTTAGAATGGTGACTCTTGCAAAATCCGGCCACCCGGGCGGATCAATGAGTAGTACAGATATTCTTACAGCTTTGTTTTGCAAAGTGATGAAACACGACCCTAAGAACTGGAGCAGGGATGGAAAAGGGAATGATATGTTTTTCTTGTCGGCAGGCCACATGACCCCAGTATTTTACAGTCTCCTCGCACGAACAGGATATTTCCCGGTGAGTGAGCTATCCACATTCAGGAAAGTTGGTACACGACTTCAAGGTCACCCATCTGTAAGAAAATCATTGCCGGGTATTTATGAGGCTGCCGGATCCCTTGGTCAGGGGTTGTCTGTTGCTCTTGGTGCCGCTTTGGCTAAGAAAAGTGACAATGATCCAAATCTTGTTTATGTATTGATGGGTGATGGAGAATCACAGGAGGGTCAGGTATGGGAGGCAGCAATGTTTGGTGCACACCATAAGGTTGACAATGTCATCGCAATGACTGACTGGAACGGTCAACAGATAGATGGAACAGTCGACTCTGTTATCTCCCTTGGAGATCTTCAAGGAAAATGGGAGAAATTCGGATGGAAGGTGCTGGTAGCCGACGGACACGATTTTGGCACAATACTTGACGCTTTCGACAAGGCAAAATCTCTTTCAGGACAAGGCGCTCCGGTTATGATACTGTTCAAGACAGATATGGGCCATGGTGTTGACTTTATGTCCGGCACATGCGAATGGCACGGAAAAGCTCCTTCTGCAGAACTTTGTGAGAAAGCTTTGTCTCAATTGGAAGAGACATTAGGAGATTTTTAATTTAGAGAGAGATGAAAAAATTATTTTTACTATTCATTGTGGCAGCCCTATCGGCGACAAGTTGTACTGTCTTCAATGAAGATTATGACGAAACTGTAGAACAATTTGTATCGGTGGCATATAGATCTGCTGACACAGATTTTTCACAATTCAAAACATTTGTAGTGGCTGATTCCATTCTGTATGCGGACAGTGACAAGAGTGTACGTAAGAAAAACAATCTTACAGAAGAGGTAAAGTCGGCAGTTACAAGTGAATTGACCTCATTGGGCTATTCAGTTGCAGCGGCTGGTCAGGCTCCCGATATGATTGTAGATCTTGCATACCTTGTAAGCACTACAACCACTATCTATCCGGGTTACTGGTGGGGTTGGGATTATTGGTGGTATTATGACTGGTATTATCCATCATACTATCCTTTCTATCCTTACTACCCTTATCCTATGTATCCCGTAGCTACTTCATATTCAACCGGGAGTCTCATTATAGAGATAGTTGATTATGCGAACATGAGTGAGGGATCAAATCCCCCTATCGTATGGCACGGCCTTGTAAGGAGTATCTTGAACTCCTCACACACATCCCAGGAGAGGGCTCAGGCTATAGGCCAATGTTTTGATATGATGCCACCTGTCAATACCAAATAATTAAGGAGAGAGCGATTATGAAAAAGATTATAACATTAGCAATAGCTATTTTGGTGGCAGCAACCTCTTTTGCTCAGTCAAGCCACAGATATACACAAGTGTATTCTTTCAACTGGCAGAGTTCATTACCTATCGGTGAGTCAGCAGCTTTCATCCCCAATATGTGTCTGAATGGTGCCGATTTCAACTTTACATACTTTGTGACTGACCATATTGGAGTAGGGGTTGACTTTGCGTGGAATCTCAACAGCAAGCAGACTCCACCACAAGTTTATCCGATCAATGACAATGCAGCTATTTATGCTGCTGTCTACAAGACAGTACAAAATATTCCTATGAAGGCACAATTCAAATACCTTTTCAATCCGTATAGTTTTGTCAAGGTCTATGCGAGTGCCGGGCTTGGTGCCACAAGCTATGTGGTGAACACCCAGATTCAGGAATATCAGTTCTCAGACTCATCTTGGGGCTTTTTGATGAGCCCTGAAGTGGGAATTCTTGTACCCTTCGGCAAAGATGTTCATTGGGGTGCCAATGCAGCAGTCGGATACAACTGGGCTACCAACAAGGCTCAGAATCTATATTTTAACTTAGGTATATTTTTCTCTGTATTTTAAGCTATGAAATTCGAAAACACAGGCAATAAGGACACACGTTCAGGATTTGGTGCAGGACTTGCTGAATTGGGCAATTCCAACCCACAAGTGGTAGCACTTTGCGCAGACCTTACAGGTTCTTTGAAAATGGATAAATTTGCTAAGGAGCATCCCGAGAGATTCTTCCAGGCAGGTATTGCGGAGGCCAATATGATTGGCGTTGCCGCAGGCCTCTCTTTAAGCGGGAAGATTCCATTTGTAGGATCTTTTGCAAACTTTGTTACAGCAAGGGTATATGACCAGATCCGTCAGGCAGTCGCTTATAGTGACACAAACGTTAAGATTTGTGCTTCGCATGCTGGAATCACATTGGGAGAAGATGGTGCGACCCATCAGACAATGGAAGATCTGGGACTTATGCGCATGTTGCCTGGGATGACAGTGATCAATCCTTGTGACTACAACCAGACAAAGGCTGCAACAATCGCAGTTGCAGAGCATAAAGGACCTGTATATTTGAGATTCGGAAGACCGAGCGTCCCCAATTTTACCCCTGAAGATCAGATGTTTGAGATTGGTAAAGCTCTTAAATTGATTGAAGGGACAGATGTGACAATCTTTGCTACCGGCCATTTGGTTTGGGAGGCTATTCAGGCTGCTGATATGTTGGAAAAAGAGGGTATTTCTGTAGAATTGATAAATATACATACTATTAAACCTTTGGATGAAAAGGGTGTCATAGAATCAGCTAAAAAGACAAAAGCGGTCGTTTGCGCTGAAGAACATTTTATTGCCGGTGGTTTAGGAGAACTGGTTTCAGGAGTACTGGCAAGAGAGTGTCCTACTCCACTTGAATTTGTTTCGGTAAACGACAAATTCGGACAGAGCGGCACCCCATCAGAGCTAATGAAACTCTATGGTCTAACCGCGGAGAATATAGTAGAATCTGTTAAAAAGGTTTTGAGTAGAAAAAATGCTTGATGATAGGGATATCCTGAATATTTACAAAGAAGAGGGGAGAGAGGAGTATGCTTTCAACTTGATTGTGCGCAAATATTCGGAAAGACTCTATTGGCATATCAGACAAATAGTTCTGGACCACGATCAGACAAATGATTTGCTTCAGAACACATTAGTGAAAGTTTGGAGATCTCTCCCTGATTTCAGGGAAGAATCCAAACTTTTTACATGGTTGTATAGAATAGCCACAAATGAAACTCTCTCATATCTGAAAAGGGAGAGAATGAAGAACATCTTCTCAATTGAAAGAGACAGTTCTGTTCTCCACAATCTCGAATCGGATCCATATTTCAATGGAGATGATTTGAAAATCACTCTATATAAAGCAATACAATCCCTCCCTTCAAAACAGAGGACAGTTTTTGTCATGAGGTATTTTGAGGAGATGAAGTATGAGGATATTGTAGATGTTCTGGGGGGGACAGAGGGTTCGTTGAAGGCATCCTACCATCATGCATATCAGAAGGTGAAGAAATTTATTGAAGAGAAAATTTAATCTTTTTGCAATTATTTAAGTCTAATGATGAGAATATGAAAAAGAAACCAGATATAAATCTTGACGACAAGAGTTGGAAAGAGAACCCATTTATACTTCCTGACGGATATTTCTCCACTTTAGAGGACTCTGTCAGAGAGAAGATAAAAGGGGAGTCAGAAGTGCATACCCCTCTCTTTTCGGCATTGAAGAGCGGTTTTGCCCTTGCATTCTCTTTCTTGCTGATTTTTGGTATGGGTTATGGTGTTATGCATCTTACAAATACAACCCCGAACAATGATACAGATTTTCATAGAGGTGACTATTTTTCGTATTTAATTGAAAAAGGTTACTTAAGGGAGGATTTTATTGACTACCTTTACCATGAAATAGATTTTGACTATCATGAGGTAAAATTTGAGATCAATGAAGACTTGGCTTCAGAAATTGAAGAGACTTTGAATCATAGTGAAATTATAGATTATTTGGATTTGCACGAATATGAATAGAATATTGTTTGTTTTATGTTTTTTGGGGCTCTCCATTACTATGTTTGGACAGCAACCAAGTAAAGATGAAATTCACGAAAAGGTGATTTCGGCAAAAATTGCATATTTTACACAGGAACTCTCTTTGACCTCAGAAGAGGCACAGGCTTTCTGGCCCATATACAATAAATGGTGGGATGACAGACAAAGTGCAAACTCTGCAACAAGAAAAGCTCTGAAGAGTATCAAAAAACTCAATAAAGAGGGAAATTACTCAGAAGTGGAGATGAAAAAACTCATTAAAACATATACTTCTTGTATGAAGAATGAGAGTGATGTATATGAGGTGTATATTGAGGAGTTCTACAAGATACTTCCTGTAGAGAAGGTCGCCAAGATATTTGTCGCAGAGGATGGGTTCAGAAAGAAGCTTACCCAGATGTGGAGGGAATGGAACTATGAAAAGGAGACCAAAAAACCAGAGGGAAAGAGATGATTGCAGCAGAAAATATAGAGAAATCTTTTGGGATACTCAAAGTGCTTAAAGGGATAGACTTCCGTTCGGACAGGGCGGAAGTTGTTTCTATTGTAGGGGCAAGTGGTGCCGGAAAATCAACTCTCTTGCAGATCCTCGGTTCGCTGTCTGTTCCTGATAGTGGAAGGGTGCTTATTGATGATGTAGATATATTCTCTCTGACACAAGACAAGTTGTCAGAGTTCAGAAATAAAAAGATAGGATTTGTTTTCCAATTTCACCACCTATTGCCAGAATTTACAGCTCTTGAGAATGTGATGATGCCGGCTTTGATTGCCGGAGAATCATCAGTAAGTGCTAAAGCAAAGGCAAAAGATCTGTTGACAGAGTTGGGGTTAGGGGAGAGATTTGACCACAAACCATCTGAACTTTCGGGAGGAGAACAGCAAAGGGTGGCGATAGCAAGGGCTATAATAAACAGACCGGCCATACTTTTTGCAGATGAGCCCTCAGGAAACCTCGACAGCAACACCAAAAAAGAGATTCATCAGTTGTTCTTCAATCTCAGGGACAAATATGGGTTGACCGTTATAATTGTGACACATGACAAAGATTTGGCAATGATGTCAGACAGGATGATCGAGATGGCGGATGGAAAAATCGCAGATGGAGTATTTTCAGTTTAAGCAATTCAAGGTAAAGAATGTTGCTTCAGCAATGAAGCTTGGGACCGACAGTGTCCTTCTCGGAGCATGGCTTTCAATTGATGAAAGCGAAAAGAGAATGCTTGATGTAGGGACAGGAACAGGTGTTGTTGCATTGATGGCAGCACAGAAAGTATCTGGTAACAAAGGGGTACAGATTGATGCTATTGATATTGATAAAGAGTCAGTAGAGGAGGCTGCACACAACTTTTTAATCTCACCTTGGAGTGATATCCTCTCGGTTAAGGAGATCCCGTTACAAATGCTGAAAGGGGTTAAATATGATCATATATTTTCCAATCCACCTTTTTTTGTAGATTCCCTAAAAGCTCCATCTGCCAGAAGGAGCAATACACGACATACAGACTCTCTCCCTTTTGGAGATTTGATAAAAGGGATAATCACCCTTCTCAATGTGAAGGGGAAATTCTCACTTATATTGCCATGTGATGAAGGGGAGTTATTTATAAAAGAGGCTACCCTTGCCCATGTAGGGACAGACTCTGAAAACAGGCTATCTCTTGCCAGGCTTACAAAAGTCTATACTAAGATAGGGAAACCTTGTAAAAGGTATTTGATGGAGTTCCATCTTCTTCCGGTAAATGAGCCTTCCATGCAGCCTGATATTTCTGAGTTATGCATGATAGATTCTCCTCAATATAACTCTATGGTATATCCTTACCTTCTGGATAAAAAAAAGGCCGACTATGACATGAACCCCGAAAGTTAGACAAAAAACTTTCGGGGTTTTGTTATGTCTAAAAAGTACAAGAAACACGGCTATGCAGAACGATTGAAGTATATGCATATGCTTGAGAATGGATGTAGTATAAATTATATCCATGAAT
>JAZOBN010000018.1:0-39725 GCA_045595965.1 Candidatus Coprenecus sp. | reverse complement strand
CGGATAGGAATCACCTGCAGCAGCGGCAACTTTAGCAACAGCTTGCTTGACAAGTGATTTATTGAGCGACAACTCTTTGTTGTGCTCTATTACGATATCTTGGATGTGGGTCTTATAACCCTCTTTTACAATCTCAATTTTATGTTTGCCCGCAAGAAGTTTGGTCAACAGGGGGGTTGTACCTACATTTTTGCCATCCACCTTAACTATAGCAAGGTCCGGAGCACTCTCTACATTGAGCACCCCATATAGGGGAATGGGTGCGACAATCTCCTGTGTCACCATCGCCCCATCGGAGACATTAAGTGCCACCTCCTGGGACTGATAACCCTCCCTCCTGACTGTTACGAGGTGTCGTTGCGAGAGTGTGCTGACACGTCCTTCCCAAATACCTACACCTTTCTTTTCGTCATCAACCCAAATTTCGGCCTTAGGATCTTTACAGGTGAGGGTAACTGTGGCAAACTGTGGCTTGAGGGTGAGATTGACCATCTGTGTCCCTCCATCACCCACTACCGAGACACTCTGACTCAAAGCATAGTAATCATTCATCTGAAGAGAGATATTCACACTCCCTTTGGGATAGCGCTCATCCACTTTGCAAGGGGTCACCCCTTTCCTCTCCCCATTAACGAACAGTGTCGCCCCACTCGGGTTTGAACTTACCGAGAGGTAACTGTAGGATGGTTTCATATTGACAACAACATCTTTCATACTCTCTCCTACAACCACACTGCCGGTATAGTCTGTATATAGTGGATGTGATACCTTATAGAAATACTCCCCATAATCGAGCCTCTCCCTGAAAAGGGTCTCGCTCAGGGTTCTGGTCAGTTTCTCATAATTGGTAGTCTTCCCTATAGAGACAGTAGCTCCAGGCTCATTTAATATGATTTTCAGATAGTTGCTCGACATCTGCACCTGATAGACTGTCTGGGCGAGGACAGATGTCTGGAATTTCAAGGTATAGACTGTAGCCTCTTTCAATTGGACGGGGATGATCGGAATATCGTTATAATCCTGACACCTGAACGAAAGGTTCTTTACCTGATAGGGGACATAGAACCATATCTCTCCATTCTCCCTCTCCTCCCTCTTGGTAACACCCAATCCTCCAACTTCAAGAGTCAGAGGGTTTTTCAAGGTATTGGTAACACTAACCTTGATCAATGCACAGCTCTTGTTGTTCTGATCCTTGACAGGGCTGTAGACCCTTGCATCAAGATCGTTGGGAACCTCTTTGATCCCACCTTGAAGGGATATCTCAAGGGCTTGCCCGAAAGCAAATACACAAGTGAACAAGAAAAGAATCGTAAAGAGTAGCTTTTTCATGGTATATCTGTATTGAGATAACAAAATTAAACAAAAAGGAGATAACCTCAATCGGGTCACCTCCTCTTTATCATAAAATTATAGTAAAATACTATTTCTTGGATTCTGCTTTTTTAGATTTTTTCTGGTTCAAATCGTACATGATAGGTGTACCTACAAATACTGAAGAGTAAGTACCTACAATGATACCGACGATAAGAGCCACTGCAAGACCTCTGATCACTTCTCCACCGAAGATTGCGATAGCAAGCATAGTGATAAGGGTAGTACCTGAAGTGTTGATGGTTCTTGACAATGTGCTGTTAAGAGCCTCATTAACGTTGGCACGCAAGTCTCGTTTAGGGAACAACTGGATATTTTCACGGATACGGTCAAAGATAACCACGTTATCGTTGATAGAGTAACCGATGATGGTCAACACAGCTGCGATGAATGTCTGGTCCACATCAAGGCTGAATGGCAAAATTCCCGAGAAGATAGAGAAGAAACCGATTGTGATCAATGCGTCGTGAACAAGTGCAAGTGCACCACCAAGACCCCATGTCCAGTTTCCGAATCTCATAGCAATGTACAAGAAGATTGCCACAAGAGAGAGGATAACAGCGATAACTGCATTTCTCTTGATGTCGTTTGCGATGGTAGGACCTACCTTGTCGGAGCTGATAACACCGTTAGGGTTATCTACGGTAGAGGTGAACTCATCAAATGTAAGAGGTGTTGCAAAGAAATCTTTAAGGGCATTGTAAAGTTTACCATCTACAAGTGCATCTGTTTCCTGTGAATTGTCTTCGATAAGGTATTTAGTTGTAATCTTCATCTGGCTTTCACCACCGAATTGTTTAACCTCAACTGTCTCGTTGAACTCTTGCATTGCAGCAGCACGGATAGCCTCTGCAGAGACATTGGTATCAAATCTTACTACATAAGTTCTACCACCGGTGAAGTCAACGCCATAGGTGAAACCTTTAGTGAACATGAATGCCAAGCTGATAACGATAAGTGAGCCTGAAAGGATGTACGCAACTTTGCGCATCTTCAAGAAATCGAGATTGGTATTCTGCAAGAAGTTTCTTGTAAGCTTGGAGTCGAATGTGATATTTTTGTTGCGAGACAATTTTGCTTCGAAAATCAAGCGGGTAATGAAGATAGAGGTTACCATTGAAGTGATGATACCTACTACCAATGTGGTTGCGAAACCTTGTACAGGACCTGAACCGAATACGAACAACACGATACCGGTAATGATTGTGGTCAAGTTACCGTCAATAATTGCCGAGTAAGCGTTTCTGTAACCGTCAGCAACTGCAAGACGAAGAGCCTTGCCTGCACGAAGTTCCTCTTTGATACGTTCATATATAATAACGTTGGCATCCACCGCCATACCCAAGGTCAATACTATACCTGCGATACCAGGCAAAGTAAGAACAGCACCGAATGAAACCAATGAGCCGAACAGGAAGACAACATTGCAAATCAATGCGATATTTGCTGCCACACCTGCACCTCTATAGAAGAACAACATGTACAATAGTACGAGGACAAATGCAAGGACGAATGAGATCATACCTGCGTTGATAGACTCGCTACCAAGAGATGGACCTACCACTTGTTCCTGAACGATAGTTGCAGGAGCTGGAAGCTTACCTGATTTCAATACGTTTGCCAAGTCTTCTGCCTCTTCAATAGTGAAATTACCGGTAATCTGTGAACGGCCACCAGAGATCTCAGTCTGAACTCTTGGATATGAATAAACCATACCGTCAAGAACGATTGCGATACATTTGCCAATATTGTCAGCAGTAAGACGTGCCCATGTTCTTGCACCTTCTGCGTTCATTGTCATATCAACCTCAGGGGTACCACCTGTGTTGCCGTAAGCCATTCTTGCGTCTGCTACACTACCACCGTCAAGAGGTGCTTTACCATCTCTTGTATTTGCTTTGATAGCGATAAGTTCGTAGTATGTATCAGCTGCATATTGTTGGGAAGCTTTTACAGTCCACATCAATTTCAAATCTGAAGGGAACAAAGCTTTCACCTGTGGAAGGTTCAAATATGAGTTTACCAATGCGGTATCTTTGTAGTGAGAAACACCGACCATTGGACCGGGCATCAACTGTCCGTTGTATACACTTGGGTTAAGAGCGAAGAAGAGAGGATTGTTTTTAGCGTAGTTAGCCTCATCTACTGAAAGGCTGTCGCTTTCTTGGGTAGCCTGAGCTACAAGGTCATCTGACTGTGCTGCAGGAGTTGCATCTTTAACCTCTTCAACTCCTTCTGAAAGGTACTCTTTGATTACAGTGTTAGCCTCTTGAAGGTAATTGAACACCTCTTCGTTTTCGTAGGTGGTCCAGAACTCAAGAGAAGCGGTTCCCTGGAGCAGTTTTCTTACACGTTCAGGCTCTTTAACACCTGGAAGTTCTACAAGAATACGTCCGCTGTTGCCGATTTTCTGGATGTTTGGAGAGGTAACACCGAAACGGTCGATACGGTTTCTCAATACGTTGAATGAGTTTGAAATTGCACTTTCAGCCTCTTCGCGGATAACTTTGATAACCTCTTCATTAGTGCTTTCAGGTTTGATTTTCTCACGCATTTCGTATGTAGCGAAAACGGTAGAAAGTCTCTCACCAGGAGCTACAACATCCCATGCTTCAGCAAACAAAGTGATGAAATCTGTACGTGAATCTTTCTGATTTTGTTTTGCCAACTCCAATGCTTCGTTGAACTGGGTAGAAGCGTTGTTGTCTGCCAAAGCTTTGATAAGGTCAACCAACTCCACCTGGAGCATAACGTTCATACCACCTTTAAGGTCCAGACCGAGGTTGATCTCTTTCTCTTTAACTTCTTTGAATGTGAATCCAAGATAAACTTTCTCTGAGAAGATACTGTCGATGTAGTATCTGTTCTTCTCTTTTCTCAAAGAGTCGAGGTAGAAAGCTTTATCCAAATCGGATACTTTTGAAAATGAAGGAGATAGTTGCTCAAGCTCAACAGCTTTTTCCGCATACTTCTCTGCCTTGTTTTCCTGAATGTAGGTGACTGCTGTAAATGAAAGTTGATACAAGCAAGCCAACCCGATGAGAATTGCCACAAATTTAATGGCTCCTTTACTTTGCATATCTGTTTATGTTAAAAATATTTAGTTTTCAAAATAAGGGTACAAAAGTACTATTTTTTTCCAATATATAAAGTATTTAGTATTTTTGTTCACGATTTTTGCAGTAAGAAAAGGTAAAAACGACATGAGAAGAAAGATTATACACGCAATATCTTTACTGACTATACTGAACTTCGCCCCTGTTTTTTCATTCGCACAAGATATGGAGACCCTTCAGAAGGGCGATTCTCTCCATAAAGGATATAGATTTTCGGAGGCAGGATCTATCTACAATTCGATCCTCTCAAAAAGTGGGGACTCCCTCCTCAATCTCTCATTGCAGGAGAAAATTCTCCAGTGTGAAAATGGCAAAAGCCTCCTTCAATTTGCCGTAACACCCAATGTAGTGACCAAAAAGGTCTTTCCGGCAAATGATTTCTACCTCCATGTTGCGGAACTTCCAGAAAAATGCTGGGTTCCAATCCCCAACCAGCTCGTCACAAATGAGCCCCACAAATACTACAACGCAATCTACTTCCCTCAAGGGGCAGAAGAGATATATTTCTCTGCACAGGACAACTCCGGTTCGTGGAACATCTATTATACAGAGATGATCACCGACACCCTCTGGTCAACCCCGAAAATTGCAGGGGAGAACATCACCTCCCCCGGAGATGAGATTTTCCCGATGCTGAGTGCCGACGGGAATGAGCTCTATTTCGCATCCAACGGTCACTACGGTATGGGTGGTTACGACCTTTATGTAAGCCGGTGGGACGAAGACGGACAGGAGTGGGGTGTTCCTGAAAACCTCGGATTTCCTTATTCGTCCACTTCAGATGACATTTTCTACATCAACTCTCCCGAAGGATTGTTTTCGGTGCTAGCTACCGACAGAGATTGTGAAAATGGAAAGATTGCCATCGTTCCTCTCGAATTTATCGCTACCCCTATCAAGAAGGGGCTTGACAACATAGAGGATATCGTAAAAATTGCAAAGCTTGACCCTGCCCCCAAAGAGGATCCAAAAGAGCAAAAAGAGAGTACCGATGAGGAATCGGAGGATGAAGGTATGAGCAAATATTCGCGCCTGGTAGCAAATATGCGGGTATTGAGTGCAAAACTTGACAGCAACCTCTACAAACAGGAGGAGAACAGATCCCTCTTTGACAGACTTACCAATGAAGATGACAGAGGCTACCTAAAACAGGTGATTACCTCCCTTGAAAACGAAGCAATAGGGATCAGGGCAGATCTCCAGAGGGCAACAGCCGCTGTTCAGGAGGCAGAAATGGATTTCCTTGCACAAGGGATAATTCCACAGATTGAAATTCAGGAGTCTGAAGAAGTGGAAGAGGAGAAAGTCGTCCTTGAGTACAAATTTGCAAAGAACCAAACCCGCAAACTGGACGAAATGAACATTGAAGTTCCGGAGCCCGAATTTGACTACTCGTTCAAAATTTTACCTGAAGCACAGATTGTTGAGGACAACACCCTCCCGGAAAGACTTGTATATCAGATTCAGATATTTGTCACCTCAAAACCCGCCTCTCTCAAATCACTCAAAGGGTTGAGCCCCGTTTTTGAGAGGAAACAGCCTTCGGGCAAATATCTATACACTGTCGGATTGTTCAGCACCCACTCTGAAGCGTTGTCATGCCTCAATCAGGTACGCAAGAGGGGGTTCCCTAAAGCATACATCGTAGCATACGACAAGGGGAAATCGGTCTCTGTAAAAAATGCCCGTATCCTGGAGAGACAAAAAGCATCCCAACAGGATGCCGTCCCTTACCAGCTCCTGCTGAAGAGCTACCCTGACGGAATCCCTTCCGGAATTCTTACCGCCATTCAAGGGGCTTGTGACAAAGATCTTGCAAAGTCGGTCATGGATGGGCAGACTGTCTATATCGTAGGCCCTTTCTCAAAGAAAGAGGATGCTGAAAAGTTGAAAGAGATCCTTTTCGGTCTCGGTGTAGAGGGGCTATCAGTGGAACCTATTAAATAAATACATATATGGGACTCATTATTTTTCTACTCATTTTAGGTGATGCCCTGATGCTTGCCGAACTCATTCTTATTCCGGGAACCATTTTTACCGGTCTGTTGGGAATCAGTTCCATCATCGGCTCCTGCTATCTGGCATACACCAACTACAGTCCGACCACAAGTATTGTCTTGTTTGTTGTCAACATTGCCGTTCTTGTAGTTCTCACCATCATTCTGCTGAGAGCCAAGACCTGGAGAAAACTGTCATTGAAAACCAATATCGACAGCAAGGCAGATACCACCCCCGAGGAGAAAGGTCTCTGCATCGGCACTGAGGGGGTCACTACCACCCGCATCAACCCTATGGGGAAAGCGAGGTTCCAGGATCTCTCTTTAGAGGTAACCTCAGAAGAGGGGATGATTGCCGAGAATGTCGCTGTTGTCATCTCCAGGATAGAAGACAACAAAGTATATATCAAAAAGGTACAATAACAATTAAAAACAAGAGCATATGACACCAATGACAACCATTATCGTGTGGGTGGCAATTTCAATTGTTGCACTTATCATCCTTCTATGGTTCTTCCCTGTTACACTGTGGTTCCAGGCATTGATTTCAGGTGTAAGAATCTCATTGATCCAACTTATCCTTATGCGTTGGAGAAAAGTTCCCCCCGGAACAATAGTTATGGCAATGATCACCGGAACCAAAGCGGGACTTAAACTTGAGGCAAACGCCCTCGAAGCACACTTCCTCGCCAAAGGAAACGTTCCAAACGTGGTCAACGCCCTGATTTCAGCAGATAAAGCAAACATCGCCCTCGATTTCAAGATGGCAGCCGCTATTGATCTTGCCGGGAGAGATGTATTTGAGGCTGTGCAGATGTCTGTAAACCCCAAAGTGATCAACACACCCCCTGTTACAGCAGTGGCTAAAGATGGTATCCAGCTCATCGCCAAAGCTCGCGTGACTGTAAGGGCCAATATCAAACAACTTGTCGGAGGTGCCGGAGAAGATACCGTTCTTGCCCGTGTTGGAGAGGGAATTGTATCAAGTATCGGTTCTGCAGAGTCTCACAAAGAGGTGCTTGAAAATCCAGATTCTATTTCAAAAGTAGTTCTTGCCAAAGGGCTTGATGCCGGTACCGCTTTTGAAATCCTCTCTATCGACATCGCAGATATAGATATCGGAAGAAACATCGGTGCTGTCCTTCAGATGGATCAGGCAAATGCCGACAAAAACATTGCACAGGCACGTGCAGAAGAGAAGAGGGCTATGGCTGTCGCCCATGACCAAGAGATGAAGGCAAAAGCACAAGAGGCTCGCGCAAAAGTTATCGAAGCTGAAAAGGAGATCCCTCTTGCTATGGCAGAGGCATTCCGCAGCGGCAATCTCGGCATAATGGACTACTACAAAATCAAGAATATCCAGGCCGACACCGACATGCGCGAAAACATTGCCAAGTAGTTTAAACGGTGCCTGAATATGGGTTCTCGCCACGACGCAAGAAAAATGCTGTAATAATGCTGCGTCGTGACAAGATTTCTTCGAAATATCCCCTTTTTCTGCCACGACGCAAGAAAATCCCTGGAAAAACCCTGCGTCGTGACAGGATACAAAAAAAGCACCTACAAAATGTAAGTGCTTCTTTTTTAACTTTGTCGGGATACTCCGACTCGAACGGAGGACCCCCTGCTCCCAAAGCAGGTGCGCTAGCCAACTGCGCCACATCCCGAAAGCGGATGCAAAGATATGGTAAAAATTTTTTGAAAACAAAATAAAATTTGCTGACAACGAATAATTTTTTACCTTTGCAGTCCTTAACCAGTGGAATGGTGAGATGGGTGAGTGGCTGAAACCACCAGTTTGCTAAACTGACGTACTGGCAACGGTACCGGGGGTTCGAATCCCCCTCTCACCGCAGAAAGCCGGATGATGCAAATCATTCGGCTTTTTTGTATATAATAGCAAAAGGCTATAGCATATGCTCTGAAGTGGCAGTAGGGTAAGTTTGGCCACGCCATCCAAACTTACCCTACCGCCACTGTCGTCATATCTCTATATACAGAAAGGAGGCGACTAATAAGTGATTTAGTCGCCTCCTTTAGTATTGTGTATTCAGGTCTTTTATACCCCTTTTCTATTCATTCTCTTCGTATTTTCCGTCAAGTCTTTTATTGTAGGACTTGCCCGATTTTCCGGTCCAACCAAAAATTCCGTTGTTGGTCACTACATCCCCATTGGAGAGTTTCTTTTTTTCGTTTGTACCGAAGATCATGGTGAAAACCAGCCATAACACCAGGATTATAATCACTACAATAATTGCAAAAATTGTCAGAATTGCACCTATTGAGGCACAGAAAGCTGGGATGAAAAGGAGGTAGCAGATTCTCCAGATGAGTTTCACAGGGTCATCAAAATGTTTGATATCTTTGATCAGATACACAGTAAACATAACCAATACAAAAACTCCAAGGGTGATTAGAGTTCCAAGTACAACTGGTGAAGCGTCATTGATCATAGATGTTACAGCTACAATTGCACCAGCAACGACCCCTGCCCAGAAATCCCATAGGCAAAGTTTTGAAGATCTCTCATACCCCTCTTTTTCTGTCACTTCGAACACTCTGTCGAAGTAGTCTGCCATCTTCCTGAACCATCTGTTCAAAAAGAACTCTTTATTTTGTCCCATTATTTATCTTCCTCGCAAGTGCCAAGTTCTGAATTTGAGAAGTTTCTCCAACCCAAGAATGCAAATACAAGAACAGCAATGTTGATCAACATAGAGATGACTGCACCGACAAGAGGGATGATATTGATAGCTACAGCCACCAATGAAAGGATCATCATAATCCAAAGTTGCTGTGCACCTTTTGCTGCCTGCTCGTTGAGGGCAATTTTGCGGATTACATTGAATCCCATCATCATAAATACGAAACCAACGATTTTAAGGATAGCACCGATAAAACCGATAAAAGGGATAAGTGCTACACCCGCACCAATCAAACCAAGAAGGGCACCTTTGTAGAGTTGTGCGGTACCTTGACCCAAAACTGTCTCAGCTGCACTCTCTTTCATACCTTTAATACCCAAGAAATAGTAAACATATCCAGCCAAAGCCAAAATACCTACAATGATAGGGCCAGCAAGTGCTCCACCACCACCGCCTGAAACCAAAGAAGCAATACCTGCAGCACCAGAGACCAAGCTGACGATAGCGCCTACAACACCACCCAACAGGGTATAAGTTAGAAATCCGTAATAAGCCTTGTTAACACTGGCTTTCCAAAGTTGAGATTTGTTTTCCATAATAAAAAGTATTAAAGATGTTAGAAATTATGTTGATTAAAATATTTTTCCAAGAACTTTTACCACCCCTTTTATCACATTATCCACCTTGTCAAGCGACTTTGCCGCATTGTTCATTCTGGTCACCTTCGCTCTGATGGAACGGGAGAGTTTCTGCACCGACAACACCTTCTGTTCGAGATCTGCAATGATCTCTTTCTGCAATTTTGCAATAAGGAGCCTCTCTGCATCCCTCAAAGCCACAGAAGAGATCTCAAGGAGTTTTACTTCATCCTTCGAAAGGCCCTCTTCCATCCTCTTGTGATCCACTTCCGAGATGGCCGCCTGAATCTCCTTCAGGGAGTCTAAAGATTGTTGATCATTCTGCATAACTCTTCTGACAAATTGTAAAATTCCAATATCTGGGGTGCTACATTGACCTTCTCCTCGCCAGAGAACTCTTCATAAAGTTTGTGATGAGTGTTCTTTAACGACCTCAACGCACTCACACATTTATTGCGTAACCCTTTCAATTCTGACCCCTTATGGGTGAGTTCTATGAAGTGTCTGTCTTCCTGGATGGATGGCAGGTTCCCTATCTGCTCCTGTCTCATCAAATAGGCATAGTAGTTTGATTCCAGTCCTGCAATCTCATTATCAATCAGTTGGGTCATCTGTTTGCCCTTAAGTATCTCAACCAGCGCATCACAACTCTCTGCGACCAACGAATCTCCACAGAGGACAAAATCTTTCACAAAATTGGTCTGCTTTACCTTCATGACCTCTTCCCCTATAAGACCAAAGGTCTTTCCGGCATGCTTTGCAAAACCTGTCGGAATCTCTTCGTCCAACCCGAGCTTATTGTATCGGATAAAGAGAGAATCGATGTTTCTCCCTATACTCCTCAACTCTACACCCACATCTGACCATCTGCTCTGCGATGATGCACTTTTAAGTGCTCTCAAATATGAGTTGAGGACCGAAACATAGAGCTGCGATTTCTCAGCAATTTTCCGATCCTCCACTACCCCATCCGCCAATGCACCAAGTTCTTGTGCCCTAGCCTGGGGTGATGACAAAGAGGAGGCATAGTAAAGCCCCCTCTCCAATCTTATTTCAGAAAGTCCCTCAAACAAAATTTTTGGCGCATTTGCCACCGAATCAGAGCGGAAAGAAAGATTTTCAACCATCTCCAATTGTGTCGTGGTCAATACGGAACATGATGAGAAAATCATCAATGACCAAAACACCAAAATTGTATAAAAGGACCCTCTAATTATTTTTCAAGTTGTTTATAAAGTTCTTTGAAACTTACTTTTTCTTCAATGATAGACCTGACTTTATCAATAGGGATACGCTCCTGTTTCATAGTGTCCCTGTATCTGATAGTCACCTGATTGTCTTCAAGTGTCTGGTGGTCGATAGTGATACAGAAAGGTGTACCGATTGCATCCTGACGACGGTAACGTTTACCGATACTGTCTTTTTCGTCGTATTGGCAGTTGAAATCGTATTTCAAATCGTGCATGATCTTGTGTGCCACCTCTGGAAGGCCATCTTTCTTCACGAGTGGAAGAACTGCAAGTTTTACAGGGGCAAGTACAGGTGGAATTCTCAACACAACCCTTGTCTCTCCGTTTTCAAGAGCCTCCTCGCAATACGATGCAGAAAGTACTGACAAGAACATTCTGTCAAGCCCGATTGAGGTCTCTATAACATAAGGGACATAACTTTCGTTGGTCTCGGGATCGAAATACTGCATTTTTCTCCCTGAGAACTTCTGGTGCTGGCTCAAGTCGAAATCGGTACGTGAATGGATACCCTCCAGCTCTTTGAATCCGAATGGGAATTCAAACTCAATATCGGTAGCCGCATTTGCGTAGTGTGCAAGCTTTTCATGGTCGTGGTAACGGTATTTTTCGTCACCCATCCCAAGAGCTTTATGCCATGCAAGACGGGTTTCTTTCCACTTGCTGAACCATTTCAGCTCCTCACCTGGACGGACAAAGAACTGCATCTCCATCTGTTCAAACTCTCTCATACGGAAAATGTACTGACGTGCAACAATCTCATTTCGGAATGCTTTTCCGATCTGTGCAATACCGAAAGGAACTTTCATCCTACCTGTTTTCTGCACATTGAGGAAGTTTACAAAAATACCCTGAGCCGTCTCTGGTCTGAGGTAAATTGTACCCGACTCATCAGAAACACTGCCAAGCTGGGTACTGAACATAAGATTGAACTGGCGGACATCTGTCCAGTTCTTGCTCCCTGAAATTGGACATGCGATCTCACAATCCACAATGAGGTCTTTAAGCGCCTTAAGGTCGTTTGCATTCAACGCCTCTGCCATTCTTGCGTGAACAGAGTCCATTTTCTGCTTGTTGCGGAGGACGTTGGGGTTGGTGGCACGGAATTGTTCTTCATCGAATGCCTCTCCAAATTTCTTTCTCCCTTTCTCCACCTCTTTATTGATTTTCTCCTCAATCTTGGCAATATAGTCCTCAAGCAATACATCTGCACGGTATCTCTTCTTGGAATCCTTGTTGTCAATCAAAGGGTCGTTGAATGCCCCTACGTGACCTGATGCCTCCCAGATTTTAGGATGCATGAAGATTGCTGAATCGATACCTACGATATTCTCGTGGATTTTCACCATTGAATCCCACCAGTATTTCTTTATGTTGTTTTTCAATTCAGAGCCCAATTGCCCATAATCATACACTGCGCTCAATCCGTCATAAACCTCACTTGATGGAAAGATAAATCCATACTCTTTGGAGTGTGCAATAAGGTTTCTAAATAGTTCTTCCTGTGTCATTTTTTTCCGTTTTTTATTATATGGGTGCAAAAATACTAATTATTTGATATTTTTGTGCCTTAAATAAACTTAATTGACAGAAAAATGAGAACATTGTATTCTATTCTACTCTCACTTTTGATATCACTATTTTTTGGGGGTCAGATCGCTGCTCAGGCACAGGAGACTACATTTGTAAGCACCTCTGCCAAAGTCCTTTCTGACGGCAATATTGAACTCACTTTGAATCTCAGCATTGAAGAGGGATGGTACCTTTACTCTGCTACACCTGTTCAGGGGGGGCCGATGACGGCACAATTCGAGCTTGAAGATGGTGCTGCAGCAGTGCTGGAGGGTAAACTTCAGGACGGAGTCCAAGCCCACACAAAATTTGACGACGCTTTTGGCGTAGATGTATTCTACTTCGAGGAGAGTGGCAAACTTGTCCAGATCCTCAAGCCTACATCTGACGGCAAGATCACCATAAACGGCACATTCGTATATCAGACATGCAACGGAGAGGAGTGTCTTCTGAACGAAACACCGGTCTCTTTCAGCGTTGAGGTAGAAAATGGAGATACCGCTGCACCTACAAAAGAGAAGGGTTCAAAAGATGAATCATTGCTTTGGTTCCTCCTTGTAGCATTTGCTGCAGGTCTTGGCGGTGTTATCACCCCCTGCGTATTCCCTATGATCCCTATGACCGTAGGTTTTCTTATCGGAGGTGGTTCTTCCAAAAAAGCAGGTATCCTGAAAGGGGTTATCTTCGGGTTGTCTGTCACTTTAATATACACCCTCCTTGGCCTTATCGTCTCATTATTCGGAAGTACAGCTGCCACCGATGCATTGGGGACACACTGGATTCCAAACTTGCTGTTTGCACTCCTTTTTATCGTCTTTGCAATCTCGTTCCTCGGTGCATTTGAAATCACATTGCCCAGTGGTCTTGCAAATAAAGCAGACAGACAGGCTGACAAAGGTGGATTTATTGCAGCATTCTTCGTGGCTGTGGCGATGGTCATTGTCTCATTCTCTTGTACAGGTCCATTCGTGGGCTCTATCCTCGCAGCAGCAGTTGTCGGAGGAGTAACTCTCAAACCAATCCTTGGAATGGCTGTTTTCGGCCTTGCATTCTCTCTTCCATTTGTTGTCTGCTCATTTTTCCCCGGAATGATGAAGAAACTTCCAAAATCTGGCGGCTGGCTGAATGTTGTGAAGGTGGTATTTGCTTTTGTTCTGATGGCATTTGCAGTGAAATTCCTATACAATGTCGATGCATATTTCGGATGGGGCATCATCTCAAGACTTGGATTCCTCGCAGTATGGATCACCCTTGTGGTTCTCCTCGGGCTCTACTTCCTTGATATCATCAGAACCAACCATGACTCACCTGTCAATGGCCTTGGCTGGGGGAGAATGGTAGCAGCGATTGCTTGTTTCGCATTTGCATTCTATTTGCTTCCAGGTCTGTTCGGTGCACCACTTAAAGCTGTTTCAGGGATGATTCCCCCTATGGACGGATCAACAACCTTTATCTCTGCCCCTGCTGGTGACGCAGCAGGCAGCCATGGACAAAGCGGCTATTCAAGCTTGAAGAGCTACCCTTCTGTAGAAGAGGCACAAAAGGTGGCAAAAGAGGCTGGAAAGCCTGTTTTCCTTGCATTCAAGTCTCACACCTGCAGCGTATGTAAAGTTATGGAGGCAACCGTTTTGAATGAACCTCAGGTCCTTTCAAAATTGGGTTCGGAATTTGTAGTTGCCAATTTGTATGTTGACGACAAAACTCCCGACAGCGAATATAAGACATTGGGCAAACGTCTCAGACAATACGAAATGGAGACCTTCGGATCGGCTTCCCAACCATTGTATGCGATTATAGACCATACCGGCAAAGTGTTGTCAGGTCCCGTCGGAAATAGTTCACTCGAAGAGTTTATTACATTTATAAATTATTGATTATGAAGAGGTTTTTTCTAATTTTCACCCTCACATTAATGACTGTCAATACCATTTCTGCACAGTCATACAAAATCGAGAACCGCAAAGATCTGGACTCTCTGGAATATCTTCTTCCCAATTTCTCAGTGGGAACAGTACTCTTCACAGATGGCCAAAGTACTCAAGCCCTTGTAAACGTCAACACTTTTGACAATGGTATAAGATTTATTGAGAATAACGATACCATGACTGTAAAAAATGAGGATGAGATCAAGGCACTTTATGTGAAAAATAAATACTATGCCAAATGGCAGAAGAGATATATTGAAATCCTCTCCCCTTTGCATGACACATCCCTCGGTATATCGAGGGCTATTGAGATGATTCCAAGAAAAGCTACCGGAGCCTACGGAATGGTTTCAGAGACAACAAGCATCACCTCGGTCCCTGTAATATCAGATGGTTCAGGTTCTTACCACAGACTTAAAAACGGAACAGACAACGAGTTCAAATATGTCGTAACATATTACATCTGCAAGGGGAACAAGAGATATGTAGCCAACAAGAAAGGTTTTCAGAAAATCTATCCTAAACTTAAAGATGCCATCAACGACTTTGTAAAAGAGAACAAAACCGACTTCGAGGATCTGGAAAGTCTCAAAGCTCTGTATCAGTTCTGCTCAGAATAGATTTCCCTCAAAGGAATCAACGCAAATTCCCTCTCCTGAAGTCTCGGGTGAGGGATTTTTAATTCAGGGAGATCCACAGACCTATTTCCAAAGAGAAGTATATCAATATCAATGATACGGTCCCTGTAGATTCGGTTACCGTCTCGGTCGAAAAGGGGCTGGTCAATATCCCTCCCCATCTTCTTCTCTACATATTTACACACTTTCAGAAGATCTGTCGGGGAGACAGAGGTCTTGAAAGAGATTGCCTGATTCAAGAAGTTTTCGTTGGAATCAAATCCTACAGGTTCACTCTCATGAATAGAGGACTCCTTTACATCTGACCCCAGAAATGGGGCAAGTTCTGTTATCAGAAGTGCAATCGCTGTCTTGAGATTGCGCTCCTTGTCCCCTTGATTGGTACCCAATAACAAATACACCCTCTCCATTACAAAAATCCCAATTCCAACAGAGCCTCTTCACTCATTCTGCTCTTATCCCAAACAGGCTCAAAAACCAATTCCAAAGATACATTTGTCACCCCCGGGGTCTCTGTTACTGCCTCATGTACATCCTCGAGCAGCTGGTCTGCCATCGGGCAATTAGGCGCTGTCAAGGTCATCTTTATCTTAACCTCCCCCTCATCATTGATCTCCAGCTCATATATCAGCCCCAGATCATATATGTTTACCGGGATTTCAGGGTCATAAACCTGCTTTAAGGCCCTTACTACATCTTTCTGTAATTTCTGCTTATCCATAACACTACTTCCTGCTATAAACCAGAGCATAAGATTGGATCTGTTTGATCATGGAAACCAATCCATTTGCCCTTGTAGGTGAAAGATTATCTTTAAGTCCTATCTGTTCAACAAAACCGAAATCAGATTTAAGAATATCCTCGGGGGCCTGTCCGTTGAATACCCTCACAAGGAGAGAAATGATCCCCTTTGTGATAATTGCGTCGCTGTCGGCAGCAAACCACAATTTCCCATCTCTGTACTCAGATGAGAGCCATACCCTCGACTGGCACCCTTTGATAAGGTTCTCCTCTGTTTTCTGCTGAGGGTCAATCATTGGAAGGGATTTACCAAGTTCGATGATATACTCGTACTTGTCCATCCAATCGGTAAATACCGAAAACTCGTCGATAATCTCGTTTTCAATCTCCTGAATTGATCTTTGATCCATATCTCTATCTCTTTTTATCTCAACATTGATACAGCTTTTTTCAAAGCTTCTATAAAAATATCACACTCCTGGAGGGTGTTATATGGGGCAAGAGAGGCTCTCACCATCCCTGTCACTCCAAATCTTGTCATCAACGGCTCTGCACACATCATTCCAGATCTTACCGCCACACCCATCTTGTCCAACAGCAGTGCCATATCTTCATGGTGGACCCCATCTATCGAGAATGAGAATACCGGAATCTTCTCCCCACATCTTTCCCCATAAATTCTCATCCCCTCTATCGATTTCAGTTTTTCATACAGATAAGCGACCATTTTTCTCTCATTCTCAACAACTTCTTCATCAAAAGTCATTGCTGCAAACTCGAGTGCCGGAGTATATGTTGCCCCAGCAATAAAGTTTGGCGTTCCTGCCTCAAACTTCAATGGGAGCGGAGCATAAGTTGTCTTCTCAAAAGAGACTGTATCTACCATATCCCCACCTCCCATCCATGGGGGCATCTCATCAAGCAAAGCCTCCTTTCCATAAAGGATACCGGTCCCTGTAGCTGCATATATTTTATGCCCCGAAAAAACATAGAAATCGCAATCCAGATCCTGCACATCCACCCTTTTGTGAACAACTCCCTGGGCTCCGTCAATCAACACTTTAGCCCCCACCTTGTGCCCTTTTTCGATAAGTTCCTTTATAGGATTGACCACGCCGAGTACATTGGAAATGTGCGTTGCCGCAATCAATTTTACCCTTGTGTCCAACAGAGAATCGAGCAAATCCATCCTCCATGCCCCTGTTTCATCTACAGGAATAACTCTTAATTCTCCACCATTCCTCTCACACAACAGCTGCCAGGGGACAATGTTGGAGTGGTGTTCACACTCCGAAACAAGGACCACATCCCCTTTGGAGATACAATTCTGACCGTAAGTATTTGCTACAAGATTGATTGATGCTGTGGTCCCGGAGGTAAATATCACCTCTTCCCTTCTGGCTGCATTGATGAATTTCCTTACAGACTCTCTCCCCATTTCATACAGATCTGTTGCCTCTGCGCTCAATTTGTGAACAGCACGATGGATATTTGCATTTGTTTTGGAATTCATCGTGTTGATCAGATCGAGTACAGACTGGGGCTTCTGGGCTGTGGCTGCATTATCAAAATAGACAAGCTCCTTCCCATAAACCTGCTGATCCAAAGCGGGGAACATTGACCGTATTTGAGATATTTTTTCCATCCGAGTAAAATATTGGGCAAAGATATGCAATTTATAATTAAATTTGCTCTGACTCTTGATTAACAAATATCATAACTCTATGTACGACTACATTAAAGGGATAGTGACAGAACTTTCACCTGCTGACGTGGTGATTGAGAACAACGGTATCGGATATAAAATACTCATCTCTTTACAAACCTACAGTGCCCTTCAGGGGGTGCAGGAGGGGAAAATCTACATCTACCACCACAAACATGAAGATGATGAACTTTTCTACGGCTTCGCTGACAAAGATGAGCGGACTGTCTTTACCCAACTTATCTCTGTGTCGGGGATTGGCCCCAACACAGCCAGAATGATGCTCTCCTCTTTGACAACAGACGAGGTAAAGAGTGCAATCATCGCAGGTGATGTAAATAAAATCAAGAGTGTAAAAGGGATTGGACTGAAGACTGCCCAAAGGGCAATAATCGAGTTGAAGGATAAGGTGGGACGTGAAAATACCGCCTCTTTTGCCGACCTTGGACTTGCTGCCGGATTTGATAGCAACAGAGGGGAAGCAACCACTGCACTCATTACCCTCGGATTCTCCAAAGCAGCTGTTGACAAGGCTGTTAGCGCAATTCTGAAAGAGACTCCGGCTGCTACTCTTGAAGAAATAATAAAGAAAGCACTCAAGATGCTATAATTGTCAAAAATTTTCCTAAATTTGTCACATAATACTATTGAAAACTCTAATAACTAAAAACAATGAACACTCCTGACAATCTAAAGTATTCTAAAGAACACGAATGGGTAAGAGTAGAAGGTGATGTAGCTGTAATCGGTATTACAGACTTCGCTCAGGACCAACTTGGCGATATCGTATTTGTTGACATCCAGACTGAGGGTGAAACCTTGGAGAAAGATGAGGTTTTCGGCGCTATCGAAGCTGTTAAAACTGTTGCTGATGCTTATATGCCAGTTAGCGGTGAAATCGTAGAGGTAAATCCTGATCTCGAAGGTGCTCCTGAATCAGTTAACCAGGATCCTTATGGTGCTGGTTGGATGATTAAAGTTAAAATGTCCAATCCTGAAGAGGTTAACGAACTTCTTTCAGCTGAAGAATATAACGCTATCTGCTAATTTACTGTAGAGGCAAGAAACAAGAAGGTGACTGAATTCAGCCACCTTCTTTCATTTTGTTTATATATATTCTGCTACCCTATTTTGCAGAAGTTGCAGGGATTGGGAATCTTGAGAAAAGGACTGATGCAGCCTCGTTAAGTTCATTAAGATCTTTCACTTTTGCCCCTTTTTCATCAGCCAAAGCACTCACCTCTGCACAGAAAACGTGGATATTCTCCTTTGCATCCACAATATCAACCATCAGGAGCCCCTGCTTGCTGATACCGGAGATGATCTGTGCATCGCTGTAATAATTATGTACATAAGATGCTCTCGGGCTCAAATAACGGTATCCAAAGCCTGGTGTTGCCGGAGGGATTGCATCTTTTGTCTCAATTACCTGCTTCACAGACATTGCCATATAGACAATCATATCTGGATTTGTGGAAACCTCCTGATAACCTCTCATTTTCAATTGAGTTGAGACGGCATTTGCAATATTTTTCACATCACCCATTGAGAGGCCTTCCGGAATCATTGCCTCCTCTGCCGGTTGTATCATAAATGTCTTGTATGAGGACATATCTGCATTATTTAGAACTTTACTGTTCTGGAGTGTATAAGTGCCGCAAGATGAAAACATAAGAAGTGCGGCCAATAGGGTTAAAATTGCTCTTTTCATATATTTAATTGTTTTTACAAATATCGTAAAAATACTAAATTTGTATGGATAAACAAATTTTGGCAATATGAAACACAGTTTTGGAAGTGACAACCATTCAGGGGTTCACCCTCGGATTATGGATGCTGTCGTGAAGGCAAACGAAGGTTTTGCAGTTGCTTATGGAGATGACCCCAAGTCGGTCTCTGTGCTCAAAAATATTGAACAGATGTTCGGTGGCGATTGCGAAGCAATGTTTGTACTCAATGGTACAGGGGCAAATGTCCTCTCCCTTGCAAACATAACCAACAGCACAGATGCTGTAATTTGTGCAGCTACTGCACACATCAATTGTGATGAATGTGGAGCCCCAGATAAATTTCTCGGATGCAAACTCATCCCTATTCCTCATACCGATGGAAAAGTATCTGTCGATGAGGTTAAGAAAAATCTCCATGGATTCGGAGAGCAACACCATTCACAACCCACAGTCCTCTCAATATCCCAGCCGACAGAATTGGGAACCCTATACACTCGGGAAGAGATAAGGGGGCTTGCTGATTTGATGCACAGCCACGGAGGATTTCTCCACATTGATGGATCCCGCATCTCCAATGCTGCCGCAGCAATGAACCTCTCTGTCAAAGAAATAACCTCTGACTCCGGAGCAGATGCTCTTTCATTCGGCGGGACTAAAAACGGACTTCTGATGGGAGAAGTAGTGGTTCTTTTCAACAGGACAAACCCCAGCAGAGCACTATTCCTGAGGAAACAGATGACACAATTGTACTCCAAAGCAAGATTTATTGCAGCCCAGTTTGAAGAGTATCTGAAGGATGGCCTTTATCTTGAACTTGCCTCACACTCCAACTCTATGGCCAAATACCTTGAATCTTCCCTTAAAGAGATCCCTCAAGTGAAGATATCCCGCCCTGTAGAGACAAACGCAGTCTTTGCATATATCACCAAAGATCTTTACGAAAAACTCTCGGCAAAACACCTCTTCTACATCTGGGATGAAGAGACAATGGAGGTTAGATGGATGTGTGCGTTCAATACTACCAAAGAGGACATAGACGCTTTTATCAAAGATATTAAAGAGAACATCTGAATAAAAATGGAAGTATCAATTACAAGGACATTCGATCTGCTTAAAAATCTGGAGGCCAACCATCCGGATAAAGAGGATATTCTCAGCAGATCTATTTCAAAAAATTGGGTAAAAGTAAGCACTAAAGAGTACATAAAACACTCACACTTAATTGCTTATGCTTTTTTAGCACTTGGATATCAGAAAGGTGACAAAGTGATAACCATCTGCAACAACCGCCCCGAGTGGAACTTTGTAGATATGGGTCTCAATCTTGCCGGAATGGTACATGTTCCCGTTTATCCCACTTTGAGCAACGAAGAGTATACCTATATTTTCAACCACAGCGATGCAAAGATTATCTTTATTGGTAACATGCAGTTATACAATAAGATAGCACCTGTCATAGAGAAGATGGATACACCTGCTAAGGTTTACATGATGGACGATAACACAGATATTGAGTGTATCAAATCGCTGTATAAAATCGGAGAAGAGAACCAGGAGAAGTACCGTGAAACAGTGGAGAGAATCAAAAACAATACATATCCTAATGAGATGGCGACAATGATTTACACCTCCGGCACCACAGGGACACCAAAAGGTGTTATGCTTTCACACTGGAATCTGATGTCCAATGCCCTTGCACATGCAAAAAAACAACCTGTCACCTCATCTCAGAAAATGTTGAGTTTCCTCCCCCTTTGCCACATTTATGAGAGGAGTATGAACTACGAATACCAATCCATCGGTATCAGTATTTATTATGCCGAATCAATAAGTACAATCCAGAGAGATCTTGCAGATTGTCATGCTGACGGATTCTGCTCAGTTCCCAGAGTTCTTGAGATGATGTATTTCAAATTCGAGGCTGCAGGGAAAAACCTTACAGGAATAAAGAAGAAAATCTATAATAGAGCATGGAAATTTGCCAACAATTTCGACTTCTATAACCACAGCAGATTATATCTTTTCAGGAGAGACCTTTATGATAAACTCGTTTATAACAAATGGAGAGAGGCACTTGGAGGGCATGAAATGATCATAGTGTCTGGAGGTTCATCTATACAAGGTAAAATTGTACGACTCTTCAATGCTGCCAAACTGAGAATATTTGAGGGATATGGTATGACAGAAACCTCCCCTGTGATTGCTGTAAACAACCCTGTCGAGGGGATAAATGTAATTGGAACTGTCGGAACACCACTTGAAGGGACAGAATTGAGAATTGCAGAGGATGGTGAGATCCTCACAAGAGGGCCACACGTAATGCTCGGATACTATAAAAATCCTGAGCAGACCAAAGAGATTATTGACGAAGATGGATTCCTTCATACAGGAGATATCGGAAAACTTATTGACGGCAAATATCTCCAGATTACAGACAGGAAGAAGGAGATTTTCAAACTCTCACTCGGAAAGTATGTTGCACCTCAGGCAATAGAGGCCAAACTCAAAGAGTCTTCATACATCGAAAATTGTATTGTATTTGGAGAAAACCAGAAGTTTGCCTCGGCTATAATAATTCCTGACATGTCAAGACTTCACTTCTGGGCAGCAAAACATAAAATAACATATGCAGACAACAATGAGCTTGTGAAGAATCCTAAAGTAATTGCCAAGATCCACAAAGAGGTTGAACTGGTAAACAGCACACTTGCTCCCCATGAGGCAATCAAACGAGAAAGGATTATTCTTGACGAATGGAGCCCCAACAACGGACTTCTCTCTCCCACACTTAAACTAAAGAGGGCTAAGATTCACGCACAATACAAATCGACAATAGAAGAGATCTACCTACCGAAGTAAACCAGAAGAACAGAAATATCTGCAGGAGAAACTCCAGGGATTCGTGAAGCTTGAGAAATTGTTTCAGGTCTGAGTCTCTGGAGTTTTTGTCTTGACTCATAGGATAGTGATGTCACTTTTGAATAATCGAAATCTTTAGGAATTGTCAGCGACTCCAGTTTCAGAACCTTCTCTGCCAATCTTGACTCTCTTTCAATATATCCACTATACTTCACAAGTATCTCTACTGAAGCAAGAATTTCTTCTCTCAAACTTTTGTTAATTTCAAGCGGAGCTGGCTTATAAGGGAGATTTGATGCTTTGGATACAGCGGTGCTTTCATCCACTAAAGAGGTCAAATCCACTTCATAAACACTATTCACATCAAATGTTCCACGAGGAACAAATTGAATCATATCTTCAATTTTTGTGTCGGGACGAGTTAAGAAAGATGCGAGATTCTTGGAAAAATCTACAGTAGCAGAACCAACAGAAGTAAGATATGGGTTAATTACATCCGGTTTTACTTTTGTTGATTCAAGGGTAGATTTCAAATCATCTACTTTAGAATACTTCTCGCACATGAGCCTGTATCTGTACTCGTCAGCTAATCCTATGTCGTGTGAAAGTGATGTAAGTCTAAGGTCTGCATTATCCTGACGCAACAAAATTCTATATTCTGCCCTTGATGTAAACATTCTATAAGGTTCATCAACACCTTTGGTAACGAGATCATCTATAAGTACCCCAATATATGAGGAGTCCCTCTTAAGGATCAGGGGCTCTTTATCACGAACAGACAGCGCAGCATTTACCCCAGCCATCAAACCCTGGGCTGCTGCCTCTTCATACCCTGTAGTACCATTTACCTGACCAGCGAGATATAGACCATCCACCATCTTGGACTCTAAAGAAGATTTAAGTTGTGTCGGATCAAAGTAGTCATATTCTACTGCGTATGCAGGTCTGTAGATTTTTACATTCTCGAGACCTTTTATACGGTGCAGAGCATCCAATTGTGTAGAGAGTGGAAGTGAAGATGAAAATCCCTGAAGATAATATTCATTTGTATTCCAACCTTCAGGCTCAAGAAAAAGTTGATGTTCATCTTTTCCTGGGAATGTTCTCAATTTGTCCTCAATACTTGGGCAGTACCTCGGGCCAATACCACTGATCTTTCCTGAAAACAGGGGTGAGAGGTGAAAAGCAGATTCAAGAATAGAGTGGACCTCTTTATTGGTATGGACTATATAGCACTCTCTCTGCTTTACTCCCGACTGTATAGGAGAGTTATAATTAAGATATGAGAATTTTTCCGGATTAACATCACCCTCCTGAATCTGAAGTTTTGTAAAATCAATAGATGAGGCATCTATTCTCGGAGGTGTTCCGGTTTTCATCCTTTGAGTGGAAATTCCCTTGTCTGCCAAAATTTCGGTAAGGTGATATGATGAGGGCTCCCCTATCCTTCCTGACTCTGCATCCTCCTGTCCTACGAAAATTTTTCCATTAAGAAAGGTTCCGGCTGTCAGAATAACCGTTTTTGCCTTAAAAAATGCGCCCATCTGTGTTTCCACTCCGCAAACACGCGAACCTGAGAAGGATATCGAGGTAGCTGTATCTGCCCAAATGTCTAATTTTGAGGTAGTTTCGAGAATATAGCGCCAGTTCCAAGAAAAATAGATTCTGTCACACTGTGCACGGGGACTCCACATTGCAGGCCCTTTTGACCGGTTTAGCATTCTAAACTGAATTGTACTTGCATCGGTCACTACACCAGAATAACCACCTAATGCATCTATCTCCCTGACTATCTGTCCTTTAGCTATACCACCAATTGCCGGATTACAAGACATCTGAGCTATTTTGTTCATATCCATAGTGATAAGAACAACCCTCATTCCCATATTGGCAGCTGCTGTTGCAGCCTCACAGCCCGCATGTCCAGCTCCAATTACTACAACATCATACTCAAGATTCATATTCAGATAAAATTTTTAAGGCCAAGTTTTCCTGTTCACGCATTTGGGCAATATCTTCCTCTTCATGATCATCATATCCGATAAGATGGAGAATCCCGTGGATAATCACTCGGTGAAGTTCTTCTTCGAAAGTAGCACCATATGTAATGGCGTTCTCCCTGACTGTATCTATACTTATAACAATATCTCCAGATATTTTATCATCACCCTCTGTTCCGAAACCATAATCGGATGTATCGAAAGTGATGATATCTGTATAGTAGTCATGTCCAAGGAATTGTCTGTTTACCTGCAACACCTCTTCGTCATTGGTAAGAAGGTAGTTAATATCCCCCACCTTTAATGAATGTGATGAGATAATTTTCTTTATCCATTCTTTCAAAACCTTTTGGGAAGAAAGATTAAAGTCTATATCTTTGCATGAAAACTTAATCATATATGATGCGTAAAATTTGTCGCAAATGTATGAATAAAGTGTAGAGTATTCACCAAATTTATAAATTTAATATTATTTAATTATGTCTAAAGTAAGTGTTATTGGTGCTGGAAATGTGGGCGCAACCTGCGCTAACGCTGTAGCACAAATGCAATTTGCATCAGAGATCGTTCTTCTTGACGTAAGAGAAGGATTTGCTGAAGGTAAAGCAATGGATATGATGCAGTCAGCAAAAGTTCTTAATTACAATTCAGTTATTAAGGGTGTTACCAACGATTACGAAGCAACTGCTAATTCAGATGTAGTTGTTATCACTTCAGGTATTCCTCGTAAACCAGGTATGACTCGTGAAGAACTTATCGGCACCAACGCAGGTATCGTTAAAAGCGTTATCAGCAATGTTCTTGCACACTCTCCAAAAGCTGTCATTATCGTAGTTTCCAACCCTATGGATACTATGACTTACCTTGCAGTTAAAACAAGTGGTGTTCCTGCAAACAGAATTATCGGTATGGGTGGTCAGCTTGACAGCAGCAGATTCAACTACTATTTGAGCAAAGCTCTTAACTGCCCTATCAGCGACGTTGACGGTTTGGTTATCGGTGGTCACGGTGACACTACAATGGTTCCTCTTCTAAGCAGAGCTTACTACAGAGGTGGTTGTGTAGCTGACAAACTTTCTGCTGAAGAGGCTGAAAAAGTTGTAGCTGACACAATGGTTGGTGGTGCTACCCTTACAAAACTTATGGGTACATCAGCATGGTATGCTCCAGGTGCTAATGCAGCAGCTCTTGCAAGATCAGTTGTTTTGGATGAAAAGAGAGTTTACACTTGCTGTGTAAGTCTTGACGGACAATGGGGCGAAAGCGACATTTGCATCGGTGTTCCTGCAGTTATCGGCAAAAACGGCGTTGAAGAAGTTATCGAATATCAACTTCCTGAAAATGAGATGGCTAAATTCAAAGCAAGTGCTGTAGCTGTAAGAAAAACCAATAGCGTTTTGAATGAAATAAATGTTCTATAAACATTTTTTCAACAATTATTTGTGTGTTTCAAAGAAAATTTGATTACCTTTGAACTCTGAATAATTTATTTTAACGCTAATAAGCAAAAAAAAATAATATGGAAATTAAAAAATCACCAAAAGCAGACCTCGAAAAGAAGAAAGGTTTATTCCTTGAAATCGGTCTTATCGCTACTTTGCTAGTGATTTTCATGGCTTTTGAATGGGAAACATCTGAAAAAGAAGAGGCTGTATTCGCAACTGAGACTGCAGTAGAAATTGAAGTTGAAAACGTTCCTATTACTACTGAAGCTCCTCCTCCACCTCCAGAGCAACCTAAAATCCCTGTTCTTTCTGACCAGATCGACATCGTAGACGATGATATCGTTGTAGATGATGACTTGTTCTTGTCAACTGAAGATACAGAAGATATGGGTGTTGAAATCATGGACTATGTTGCTGAAGTTTACGAAGAAGAGATCGAAGAAGCTCCTATTCCATTCGCAATCGTAGAACAAAAACCTTCATTCATGGGTGGTGATGCAAATACATTCAACAAATGGGTTGCAAGCAACCTTGAATATCCTGAAATCGCTAAAGAAAACGGTGTATCAGGTCGTGTTATCCTTCAGTTTACTGTAAATGCAGACGGTTCAGTCGGCAATGTTAAGGTCCTTAGAGGTGTTGACCCTTCTCTTGACAAAGAAGCTGTCAGAGTGGTTTCTAAATCACCAAAATGGACACCTGGTAAACAAAGAGATAAAGCTGTAAAAGTTGTTTACAACTTCCCTGTGATTTTCCAACTTAGATAGTTTATACTACTCTATACCATTTAAGGGGGTGACAGATATGTCGCTCCCTTATTTTTTTATATCTTTGCGGTCATGGAAGAAATGGAAAAAGCGATTGTGATAGCTGTCATCACTCAGGACATTGATGACAACCAAGTTAAGGAGTACCTTGATGAACTTGAATTTCTAGCCCTTACAGCTGGGATAGAGAGCGTCAAGAGGTTCACACAAAGGTTGGCATCCCCCAACTCGAAAAGCTATGTAGGGAGCGGAAAACTCGAGGAAATCAGAACATTTCTTGAGGAGAACGAGATAAATACTGTCATATTTGATGATGAACTATCACCTTCACAACTCCGGAATGTGGAGAGGGAGTTTGCCGGAAGAAGAATATATGACCGTACAAGTCTTATACTTGATATCTTCGCACAAAGGGCAAAGACGGCTTACGCAAAGACACAGGTGGAATTGGCACAATACCAATACCTTCTTCCCCGTCTTACCAGGATGTGGACACACCTTGAGAGACAGAGAGGTGGTAAAGGTGGACTTAATATGAGGGGTCCTGGTGAGAGCCAGCTTGAAACAGACAGGCGTATTATCCTTGAGAAAATCAGCCGACTTAAGGACCAGCTCAAGAAAATTGACAGGCAGATGTACTCACAGCGTGGAAATAGGGGATCATTGGTAAGAATAGCACTTGTAGGGTACACAAATGCAGGAAAAAGTACCATTATGACACTCCTCTCCAAAAGTGAGGTATTTGCAGAAAACAAACTTTTTGCTACACTTGATACCACAGTAAGGAAAGTTGTAATCGAAAATGTCCCATTCCTCCTTTCCGATACAGTAGGGTTTATCAGAAAACTCCCTACACAGCTTATCGAGTCCTTCAAAAGTACACTTGATGAGGTACGTGAAGCAGATATCCTTATGCATGTGGTAGATATTTCCCATCCCAATTTTGAAGAACACATCAGAGTTGTAAATGAGACTCTTAAAGATATAAATGCTCACGATAAACCAATATATCTTGTATTTAACAAAATTGATGCATATCAGCACGTCGAGCAGAACGAGTTCTCTTTTGAGGAGAAAAAGGCAGAGAATTACTCCCTTGAAGAACTCCAGAAGACCTGGATTGCAAAAGAACACACCCCTTGCATCTTTATCTCAGCAAAAGAGAAGATAAAAATAGACAAACTCCGCAACGATCTGTATAAGATGGCTGCAGAGATTCATGCAGGAAGGTTCCCTTTTAACAACTTCTTGTGGTAATAAACTCCACAATCTTTTCTACAACAAAAGTTGGAGATTCAAGATAGGAGTTATGCCCCGAATTAGGGACTATAACGGAGTTAACATGTGGAGTTGAAGCAATCAGCTTCTCTATCCTTTCCATGGGGAAATAGTAGTCAGAATCGCCGTAAAATGCGATGATAGGGGTTGACAACTCATTCATGAATGTAGTATGGTCTTCCCTGGCTGCCATACCTTTGACGGAAGCAACAATTCCTTCAGGATCATGTGTCTCAGCAACTTCAATAATCTCTTGTACCTTTTCATCCATAGACCTGAGGTTCTCCTTTTTGAACATTTGTGGAATTACAAGGGTAGCAAGGGTAAGAAGTCTGCCGCTGGAGATAAAGGAGATCTCCTTTTCTCTCGATTTTTCAGTTCCAGGCTCATCAGGGTAGGGGTTTGAATTCATCATAATGATACCTTGAAGAATACCGGGATATTGCTTTGCAAATTGAAGTGCTATATAACCTCCGAGAGAGTGTCCCAGGAGATAGCACTCAGTAACACCGCACTTGTCCAATACAGATTTGATGACATCGGAACAGAATGACATAGAGTTTATCTCCGGATGGGAGCCTGTCAATCCATGACCGGGTAAGTCTATTGATATAATGCGGAAATTTTTGGGAAATAGTTGTTGAAACTCTTCCCAGACATATAATGTTTCCAGATAACCATGAAGAAGGAGGATAGTAATATCCCCCTTCTCGGTATCTGAAATATGTACAGGAATTCCGTTAGATGTAGCGAAAAATTCCATAATCAGTGTCAAATTAGTCTTTCAACTTAGCGCAAAGGAACTCTCTGTTAAGTCTTGCAATGTGTGATACAGATACACCTTTAGGGCACTCCATTTGGCATGCCTGGGTGTTTGTACAAGCACCGAAACCAAGTTCGTCCATTTTTGCAACCATAGCTTTAGCTCTTCTTGATGCTTCAACCTTACCTTGTGGAAGAAGTGCAAGAGAACTTACACGTGCAGAAACGAACAACATTGCAGAACCGTTTTTACAAGTAGCAACACAAGCACCACAACCTACGCAAGATGCAGCATCCATACTTTCATCTGCTGCTTTCTTAGGGATAGGAATAGCATTGGCATCTGGAGCACTACCTGCATTGACAGAGATAAAACCACCTGCCTGAAGAATCTGGTCAAATGCCCCTCTGTTCACTACAAGGTCTTTGATGATAGGGAAACCGGCACTTCTCCAAGGTTCGATAGTGATAGTTTCGCCATCTTTGAATTTACGCATGTGAAGCTGACAAGTGGTAATTTCCTCGTCAGGTCCGTGTGCACGACCATTGATGTATAGTGAACACATACCGCAGATACCTTCTCTACAGTCGTGGTCAAATGCTACAGGGCCAGAGTTGTGGCAACCTTTGTTTACAGCTACAGGGACATTTCCTTCTCTGATAAGCTGATCATTGAGAATATCCATCATCTCTAGGAAAGATGTATCAGGAGAGATGTTCTCAATCTTATAGGTCTCGAAATGACCTTTTGATTTTGCGTCTTTCTGACGCCAAACTTTTAAAGTGAAATTCATATTAAATCCCCCTTAGTCTTTATAGTTACGAGTTGATGGTTTAACAAATTCAAAATTCAAATCTTCCTTGTGAAGTTCAGGTGCGTTTTCACCTTTGTATTCCCATGCACTTACATATAGGAAGTTTTCATCATCACGTTTGGTTTCACCCTCTTCAGTCTGCATTTCCACTCTGAAGTGACCGCCGCAAGACTCTTCTCTGTTAAGAGCGTCTCTTGCCATAAGATCACCGATTTCGAAGTAGTCAGCAAGACGGATAGCTTTTTCAAGTTCTTGGTTGAACTCAGCGTTTTCGCCAGGTACATATACATTTTTCAAGAACTCTTCTTTAAGGGCTTTGATCTCAACGATTGCTTTCTCCAAACCAGCTTTTTCACGAGCCATACCTACATACTCCCACATAATGTGACCAAGTTTCTTGTGGTAGTAGTCAACCGGTTCTTTACCTTTAAGGCTAAGGAAATAGTTGATTTTCTCTTTAACTGCCTTTTCAGCCTCATCAAATGCAGGGTGAGAAGTGTCAGTTTTTGGAACCTGGATCTTATGTGACAAGTAATCGCCGATAGTATAAGGAAGGATGAAATAACCGTCAGCAAGACCTTGCATCAAAGCAGATGCACCAAGTCTGTTTCCACCATGGTCGCTGAAGTTTGCTTCACCGATAGCATACAAACCAGGGATAGTTGTCTGCAAGTTGTAGTCAACCCAGATACCACCCATTGTGTAGTGGATTGCAGGATAAATCATCATTGGTTCTTCATAAGGGTTCACAGCTGTGATCTTTTCATACATCTGGAACAAGTTTCCATAACGTGCTGTGATGGTCTCTTTACCAAGTCTCTTGATAGCTGTTGAGAAATCCAAGAATACTGCAAGACCTGTAGAGTTTACACCATATCCGGCATCACATCTCTCTTTAGCTGCTCTTGAAGCAACATCACGAGGTACAAGGTTACCGAATGCAGGGTAGCGGCGCTCCAAGTAGTAATCTCTATCCTCTTCAGGGATCTGAGATGCTTTCTTAGCACCCGAACGTAGAGCCTGAACATCTTCCATTTTCTTAGGAACCCAGATTCTACCATCGTTTCTGAGTGATTCACTCATAAGGGTCAATTTAGACTGTTGGTCACCGTGTACAGGGATACAGGTAGGGTGGATCTGTGCAAAACAAGGGTTAGCAAAGTAAGCACCTTTCTTGTAACATTGCCAAGCTGCAGAACCGTTTGAGTTCATAGCGTTGGTTGAAAGGAAGAATACGTTACCATAACCACCGGTTGCAAGAACTACTGCGTGTGCACCATGTCTTTCAATTTCACCTGTCTCAAGATTACGGGCGATAATACCTTTTGCTTCACCATCGATAACAACCAAGTCAAGCATTTCATGACGAGGGTATGATTTCACTGAACCTTTTGCAATCTGACGGTTCAAAGATGCATATGCACCAAGAAGCAATTGTTGTCCTGTTTGTCCGCGGGCATAGAAAGTACGGCTAACTTGTGCACCACCAAACGATCTGTTGTCAAGCAATCCACCGTAATCACGTGCAAATGGAACACCTTGTGCAACACATTGGTCGATAATCAAGTTACTTACTTCGGCAAGCCTGTAAACATTGGCCTCCCTACTACGATAGTCACCGCCTTTGATGGTGTCGTAGAAAAGACGGTAGATAGAGTCATTATCGTTCTGATAATTTTTTGCAGCGTTGATACCACCTTGAGCTGCAATAGAGTGAGCTCTACGAGGTGAATCGCTGATACAGAAGATTTTTACATTGTATCCCAACTCGCCAAGAGAAGCGGCTGCGGAAGCTCCACCAAGTCCGGTACCTACGACAATAATCTCAAGCTTGCGTTTGTTAGCTGGGCTGACAACGCGAATATTAGCTTTATGCTTTGTCCATTTCTCGGCTAGAGGACCTTCAGGAACTTTAGAAATTAACTTATCGTCCATAATATATCATTGAAATAAAAAACTTTGCAATTTTAGTCATTTTCTTAAGAAAAATCAAACTTTCTTCCAAGCTTTGATATCTCCTTTTACTTTTGATGGATGTTTCAGCAGGTTATGGAGCAAAAAATAACATTTTACCGCTACATATTTCCATTTTGGGAAGTATTTGCTGTAAAAAAGCTTGAAAGATCTCTGCACTTTTACCTCCCTTTCGAAGGAGTTCCATACATTCTTGCTGCACCCCCCTCCAAAATGGAATACCGGAGTGTGGAGAATTTCTACATTTATCCCCAACCTCCAGAAATTATAAAACAGATCGAGGTCCTCTCCATACATGAAATAATCTTCTGACCACCCACCCACTTTATTGTAAAGATTTTTTGGTATGATTACCGATGCCCCTTTACACCAGAATCGTGCCCTCTTCCTATTCACATTCCACCAGAAAATATCTTTAAGGAGGGGTAAAACCATCTTCCCGTTTTCAAGGGAAGCATCCCTGTTGAGAAGTGGGGTGACATAGACTTTATCCGGAAAACGGAGAGTAAAGAGATAATCCCTGTCCATCCCCCTCTGCAATTCGGTGTCTGGGTTTAGAAAATGGAAAACTGCCCCTCTGGCAAGGGTCGCTCCAAGGTTGCACCCCTTGGCAAAGCCGAGGTTCTCTTCAGATTTTATGAAACGGAATGAGGGGTTATCTTCAAACTCATGAACCATGGAGAGAGAGGTGTCAGTAGAGGCATTGTCTACCACTATTACCTCATACTCCATCTCGAGACAATCGCGGATGCTTCTGAGACAATTGTAGAGAAGCTCTCCGGAATTGTAATTGACTATTATTATTGACACCAACGATCTCATCTTCTCTACTTTTTCTTGATTTTCAAGATTTTAAGAATCATTCCCTTAACATCACGGTACTCCTCGCAAGTGTAGATCCACTCATAACATAGAACTGTAACCACAAACCCTGTAACTACCTGCAACATCAACAGAGGAAGTGGCTTGATTTCAAGAAATCCCACCAGATAGACAACAGCAGCCATGATTAGTGAGATCAAGATGAATGGGACAATATCGAGTACCTGCTTTGAGGTTTTGTATTCAATCTCTTTGGAGACAAAATAGGAGTGGATGAGGTAGGAGAGGGCTGTCACCCCTGCCAACCCCCACAAAAGGATATCTATATTGAAAAATATCCCCAGAACCACAGGAATTGTCGCCAAAGCGGTCTTAATTATCTCCAGTAAGAGGGTAATATTGGATTTTCCGTTTGCATTGAAAACGTTTACACTGCTTAAGATCAATGGGAGAAATACTCCGGAAAATGCCAGAATCCTGATGTATGGTACACATTCAAGCCATTTTGCCCCTATCAGCACCTCAACCATAGCATCTGCACAAGCAGCAAGTCCAAATACCAATGTGCTGGAGAGTAGAACTGTAACCCTTACTACTTTGCGGTAAACCCTCACTTGACGTTGTGGGTCTTCACTTATAGAACTCAGTACCGGATATCCAACCCTTTGGACAACCTGACCTATGTTGGAGGTGACAAGTGTTTTGAATTTGTCTGCACGGGTGTAGAGTCCCACCGCTACAGGGTTGTACATTTTCCCTATCACAAGGGAATATATCTCATTCCATATAACACTGATAATAGAGCAGGCGAGGAGTTTGCTCCCAAAGTTGAACATCTCCTTGAAGCTCTTTATAGAGAATACAAAGCCAGGGTGCCACGATGAGAAAATCCAGAAAAAGAGGGAAACTGATCCCTGTTTGGAGAGTTGTTGTGCCACCAATGCCCACACTCCATACCCTTTAAGGGCCATCCATATACTCACTGCGGCACTGATAAGTGAGGCTATAAGTGAAATAATTGCTTGCGTCTTGAAGTCAATTTTTCTTATAAAAATAACCTTCTGTACCTGTGTGAAAGATATTATCACGACCGAAAGTGCAAGAACCCTCAAAAGTGCAGTCAGTTCAGGTGTATTCAAAAATTCCGATACCCATGGTGCTGAGAGGTACAAGAGCCCGTAAAGGATAAGACTGAAGGTGAGATTGGTATAGAAAACTGTGTTCAGGTCCTTTTCACCAACATCCTTTTTCCTGATGAGCGCCCCGCTGAAACCACTGTCCATCAGAGAGTTTGCCAGTGATATAAAGATAGCTACCATCCCGACAAGACCAAATTCGGCCGGTGACAATATTCTGGCCAGGATAATGCTCACAACTGCTGTTATCCCTGTCCCGACAAAATTGTCAACAAATCCCCAACTTAAACCCTTTGCTGTCTTCTCTTTCAGAGTACTCATACCAAAGATTTATAGATATTGACTACAGCATCGACATTATCACTCCATTGATAGTAGGATTTTACCCTCTCCCTTCCTGCTTCACCCATAATCATGATTTTTGAGGGGTCATCTATAAATTGTTGCATCGCTGCTGCCGCTGCTCTATAATCGTATCTCGGAACCAGAATTCCTGTCACATTATTCTCAACTACCTCTGTAAATCCCTCTGCATTTGAGGTCACTACAGGGCATTTGCAAGCCATTGCCTCGACAGCTGAAACACCAAAACTCTCAGATATTGAAAGATATGCTGCAATGGAAAATCTGTCATAAACCTTTGGAAGGATGTTGTTCCTGATATACCCGGTAAAGAGAACCTTTTCTGAAATTCCCAATTCTGCTACAAGTGTCCTCAATTTCTGCTCATCGGGACCTTCCCCTACTATTTCGAGATAACAGTCAATAAGGGGGTTGTTGTCGTGAAGAACCTTGAACGCCCTGATAAGATAATCAACACCGTATTTATAGGAGAGTGTTTTGACTGTTCCCACAACAAATTTTCCTTTTGGATATGGGGCGCTCCTCTGGAAAAGATCAGTATCAACACCAAATGGGGTTATATCCATTTTTTTCCTTGTATATTTTGAAGCCTCTGCAGCCATCACTTTGCTTGTGGAGAAGATTCTGTCTGCCTTTCTTAGTGAGTATTTGACTATCTGCTTGTTCATCCACAACTGTTTGGGGAAGATATAGATGTCACTTCCCCAAATGGAGACAATCAGCGGATGAAATCCTGTCATTGCAGCCACAAGTGCATAACTGGTCACATAATGTGCATGAAGGATATCGGGCTTTTCTATTGCAAGAACCCTCTTGAGATCTTTGACAGCAGCAAAATGCTGTTTTATCATCCCCAAAAGACCTGTCCCCTCCCTTTTATATGTAAAGAGATCAAAATAGTACCCTTTTATACCCTTTGATGAGTAGAAATCATCTTTGGATGGTTTGATACTGTATAACACAACATCCACCCCTTTTTCAATAAGGGCTGTTACCCACCTTTTGGTGTGGACACTTTGTGCATCTGACAGTATAATAACCTTCATAAGTGTAAAGAAACGCAATTTTACTCAAATTTTATCACTTAAACAATCATTTTTGTATCTTTACCCAGATTTCAAAAAATCAAAATCATGAAAAAAGTCATATTATTCTCACTTTTTATACTTGGACTCACTATGAATACTGAATTAAAGGGGGAGATAAAAAATATTGTGGAATCCGGGAAATTCACCATTGAAATTGAAAGAGTTATCCCATCATCCATGAGGGCTCAGAGTGTTACTTCTGAATATACACTTACATTGGAAAATGGTACCCTTTCAACACATCTTCCATATATCGGGAAGGTGGATTCTGCACCATATTCTGCCTCTAATTCTCTCTCAATAATAATTGAAGGTCAGAAAGTCGAGTTAACTCAGACATATAATGAGAAAAAGGAGAAATATACTATAACATTCAAAGCAAAGAATGACCAGACCAATGAAACATGTAAATTCAGTATCGATATTTTCAAAAATGGCAATTGTAATATAGATCTGAATGTTCTGGGGAGACAATACATATCATATTCTGGAAAAATAAAACAATAAATATTTAATAATGAAAAAAGTAATTATTTCCGTACTCTTAATTTTTGGAATCATGTTTCCTTCTGTTGCTGAAAACTGTTACAACATTGTCCCTGTACCCAATAAAATTATTCAGGGGGAGGGTAAATTTTTGGTAGAGAGGGATCTTGTGATTGTAAGTGATGATGTAAAAGATTTTTCAGCATTGTTCCTCCAAGAAAAAATAGAGGCTGTTCTCGATTTTCCTGTCAAAGTGATAGCTAAGGAGAATGGGGAAAAATCGATTAAATTTGTTTATGACAACTCTATCAAAGAGGAGGGTTACAAACTTGATGTATCTGTTGATGGTATAGTTATCAGATATGCTGACGCAGGTGGAAAGTATTATGGTGTACAGACATTGCTTCAACTATTCCCTGCACAAATTTACGCCGGCACAAGTATGAGATTGAAAGAGTATCCGATAGGTTGTGTATCGATAGAGGATGCTCCCCGTTTCTCTTACAGGGGTTTTATGCTTGATGTTTCGAGAACATTTTTTGATATCGAGTATTTGAGAAGTTATATCGACTGGCTCTCATACCACAAACTCAACAGACTCCATCTGCACCTTACCGATGATAACGGATGGCGTATAGAGATCAAAAAATACCCTGAACTCACAAATAAAGGTGCATGGAGAGGGAAAGATGAGGCTATTCCACCGACATATCTGTCCGGTTCAAAACGTTATGGTGGATACTATACACAAAAGGAGATGAAGGAACTTATCGCATATGCCCAAAAGAGAAATGTGATGATTATTCCAGAATTTGATCTCCCGGGACACAGCCTTTCATCAACCAAAATTTTTGGAAATGTCACTTGCGGCACCACAACTACCACCCCATCAGCTTGTGGTGAGTTTGATAATGTATGGTGTGTAGGTAAAGAGAGCAACTACAAAATTCTTGAAAATATAATCAAGGAACTTGCTGCCATTTTCCCTTGCCCTTATGTAAATATAGGTGGGGATGAAGTGGTGTTTGATTATTGGAAACAGTGTCCTGACTGTCAGGCTGTGATGAAAAAAGAGGGTTATAAAGATGTTGAGGAGCTTCATGGCCATTTTGTAAGGAGAATGGAAGATATCATCAACAAATATGGTAAAGTGATGATGGGCTGGGATGATATACAAGATTTTGGAGGTCTCCGTCCAACATCTACAGTTGTTGCATGGAGAAGTCAGTCAAAAGGTGTTGAGTCTGTAAAGAAGGGTCAGCCTACAGTTATGCAGCCTGCTCAATATTGTTATGTAGATATGCAATATACACCCGCTGAAAGGGGTCACAACTGGGCTGCTATCATCCCTCTTGATAAAATTTATAACTATGAACCTCTTCAAGATATGGATCTTACAGCTGAAGAAGAGAGACTTGTTATTGGTGTTCAGGCAGGTTTGTGGACAGAACTTATGCAATTTCCTCCCCGTTTCTCAGAATACCAGGTATTCCCAAGATTGAGTGCCCTGGCTGAAGTTGCATGGAGTAATGAAGAGCTCAAGAATTATGAAGATTTCTATTCAAGGATGATCAATAAACACTATGACAGATTGTATGCAATGGGGATAGCTTTTAGAGTTGAGCCTCCTAAGGTTGTTTATGAAGATTCTGAATTGAAAGTCACCCTCCCTTACCCTTCTGCTGTGGTAAGATATACTTCAGATGGAACTGAGCCTACAGCAACATCGAAGGTTTATAATGGGAGGATTATTACAAATACCCCTGAAGATTTCAGATTCAGCACATTCTTTACAAGAGATCTTCACAGTATAGCTGTAGCTGCTGAAAATGTAGAGTTACACCATTATCTCACTCCTAAAGTGAGAATTGAGACCGATATCGAATTTATGCCCAAGACAAATATTGAAGATATCACAACATACAATTTCAACAAAAGAATAAGATCAAAAGAGAGACTTGCAGCTGGCCAGACACTTACCTATATTTTTGAAGAGGCTGTAGAGTGTAAAGTTATTCATGTTCCTACCGGCTATTCAAATATCCCATTCTATGGAGTCAGTGAAGGTTATGTTGAATACTCTTATGATGGTGTCAATTATATAAAAGGTGAAAACTTCTATAGATATCACGCTTATATCTATCCTGAAGCCCCTGTTAAAGCTGTAAGAATTGTCATTACCGAACCAAATGACGGTTACTCATGTAACTTCCAAAACCTGATGATAGAGTAATGGACACGATTTAATAGAATAAAAAAAGGGTGATTGAGTCACCCTTTTTTATTTTGAAAACCATCTTGTTAAAACGATCCGTAAACTTTCTCTATCTGATTGAAATAGTTTTTGTATACAGGTTCCATAGTTTCTGAAGTGATACCATCTTTTCTCCATTGCTCAATATTTTCATTAAAGGTTTCAAAGATGTAATCTTCAGTTTTTTTCAACACTTGTGAGTAACCTGTTTTCTTTTTATTATACATCAATCCGAAATTGAAATACTTGTTACCATTTCCCCTCTTGATAGGGAAAACATTCTTTTTCAACTCAAGGACCATATCACACATCTGGGCATTGTTTGATTTTTCACTCTTTGCCATAAAATGTGGAATGTCTGCACAATTTTTAACAAATACAGGGACAGCAACACCAAGTGGAGGATATCCCAAAACAGTCCACATAATTGTCATAGATGGATCATCACCTTTCTTAACCCCTTGGAAAACCATGGATGCAGATGAAGATCTGCGTGGAACAAAGTCCTGATCTATAAACCAACCAGATTTTACAGGATTTTTAGCTCTTAGATCAACATCAAGCTGTGAATGGTAGAAAGATCTTGAGATATTGTCAAAAACCCATTGTGGGTCCACTTTACCACCTTTTTCAACAATGTATTTTTTAAGGATATCTCTGGTATTCTGATTCCTTACATAACCCATACCTTCATCCTCTCTACCTGTGTAAGAGAAGTTTGTAACAACAAAATATCCATCAGGAGCTACTTGTGGATCATTTACATCAAGTTTGTTCCATTTATGGTTGTTGACCTCATAGTATGCAGCACCACCCTCAGCGTCAATTACACCAAAGTTACCCTCAACACCCATAGGTCTGGAAAGTGTATCAAGGAAGTATTCAAAATCCTTAAGGTTTTTACACACACCTAAAGCTTTGAACATCAACTCACCTTCCCTATCCATTTCTGAAGAAGGAACATCGTCATCCTTAAGATTATATGAAGCTGTATTGATGATAGAAAAACCTACAAGATTTGTTCCTGACCATGCAACACCACCTTCACTCGGGCTATCTACAAGACCAAGAAATCCATATTTTGGTCCTTGAAAAAATTCAACTCTGTTGTTCAACTCACCTGTATCCCTATGTTTTAAAAGGAGAGGCCTTCCATCTTTTGTAACCTTACCTGTAAAAATGGCTGAAGTACAAGATTGTGCTTCGTTAAATGGAAACAGCAATAAAAATGCAATTGCAAGGGTTAAAAATTTTCTCATATCAATTAAAATAAAGTATTGTTATCATTATATTTACTTAATCCCAAATGCTTGTATGCCAAATCGGTAACCTCTCTTCCTCGGGGAGTCCTGTGGATAAATCCCTCTTTTATCAAGAATGGTTCATATACCTCTTCCAAAGTTCCAGGATCCTCACCTATAGCGGTAGCTATCGTCCCTACACCTACCGGACCTCCCTTAAATTTCTGGATGATGGCTGAAAGAATCTTATTATCTATAAGATCAAGACCTCTCTTATCTATATTCAACGCTTCAAGGGCATATCTGGTAATATCCAATGTTATTATCCCATCCCCTTTCACCTGAGCAAAATCTCTTACCCTTCTAAGGAGAGAGTTTGCTATACGGGGGGTTCCTCTACTCCTGCAAGCAATCTCCTTGGCAGCATCTGTATCAATATCGATATTCAGAATACCTGCACTCCGTTTTACTATATCTGACAATATTTTTGAATCATAATATTCCAGATGTGACTGTATACCGAAACGGGCCCTCAAAGGGGAGGTCAGAAGACCACTCCTGGTGGTGGCACCAACTAATGTAAAAGGGTTGAGAGATATTTGAACAGAACGGGCACCTGGTCCTTTATCTATCATTATATCTATGGTGTAATCCTCCATTGCTGAATAAAGGTACTCTTCAACAACCGGAGATAAACGGTGAATCTCATCAATAAAAAGGACATCACCAGGCTCAAGACCGGTAAGGAGTCCTGCGAGATCACCAGGTTTGTCAAGAACAGGTCCGGAGGTTATTTTCATATTTACCCCAAGTTCATTTGCAATGATATGTGCCAGGGTTGTTTTTCCGAGTCCCGGAGGACCATGTAATAAAACATGGTCAAGTGCCTCACCTCTGAGTTTGGCGGCCTTCACAAATATTTTGAGATTTTCAAGAATCTTCTCTTGACCGGAAAACTCACCAAACCCCTGGGGACGGATTTTTCCATCAAAATCCCCATCTTTAACACCACCTTCTATATGTAAATCAAATTTTTCTTTTCCCGACTCAACCATCTTTTTGACAATTTATATTACAAATATATTATTTATTAAATATTTATTGTTT
>JAZOBN010000017.1:0-25612 GCA_045595965.1 Candidatus Coprenecus sp. | reverse complement strand
TCTTTTTCCTTGGTCTTCCCATATCGTTCTTTGGTGGTCGGCCCCTGGGCCTGGTGATAGCTAACGCGTCATAACCTTGAGTTCTGGCAATTCTACGCCATACCTGTATTTGGCTACTACTAACATTATACTTCAATGAAGTGTCCACCAAAGTTAAATGATTTTCCTCAATATCTCGAAGAACAGCAAGTTTGAAGGCGTAATCTGCCTTTACATTTTGCTTTTTTAGCAATCCTAATGGACCTTCTGAACGATATCTGGCCCACAAGTACCCTAGAAGTTTATTGTTTATTCCAAACCGATGTTCAATGTAGTCTCGGCTAAAACCATTCTCAAGCATATGCATATACTTCAATCGTTCTGCATAGCCATGTCTCTTTCTTTTTTTAGACATAACAAAACCCCGAAAGTTTTTTGTCTAACTTTCGGGGTTCATGTCAGTCATCCGACCGCCTTCTTTTTATATCTTTTCGGCAACGTTTATGCCATCAAGGGCAGATGAGACGATACCTCCTGCATAACCGGACCCCTCACCACAAGGGTATATTCCCGGAAGGTCAATATGCTGAAGTGTTTCAGGATCGCGGGGGATACGGACAGGTGATGATGTGCGCGATTCCACAGCCAGAAGAAGCGCCTCCTGTGTGTAGTACCCTTTCATCTTCCTATCAAAAAGCAAGAAAGCTTTCCTCATTCTCTCTGCCACCATTTCAGGAAGGACATCTGAGAGCGAACACGACACCAATCCGGGGAAATAGGAACTCTTGGGTAGTTGTCCCGAAGTAGCCTGTCTATTCTTGCTGGTACGGACAAAATCGGTCATCCTCTGTGCAGGTGCTTTAAGTGATCCCGACAGATCAAATGCCCTTTTCTCCACACTCTCCTGAAATCTCAAAAGAGCCAGAGGGTCTTTATCACTGACATCCTCGGGATTAATTGAGACGACAATTCCTGCATTTGCCCACTTAGAACTCCTCTGTGAATTGGACATGCCGTTGAGCACCAGACTTCCGGCAGTAGATGAAGAGGGTACCAAAAGTCCACCGGGGCACATACAGAATGAGAACACCCCTCTCCCATCCACTTGCTCCACCAAAGAGTACTCTGCCGGTGGAAGAAGATGGTGTTTTGCCCCTTTGTATTGGATTTTGTTTATCAATTCCTGAGGGTGCTCCACCCTGACACCGAGTGCAAAACCTTTCGACTCAAGAGCCCATCCGTTTTCGTAGAAAGTGCGGTAAATCTCTTTTGCCGAATGACCTGCTGCGAGGATTACAGATGGTGCACAAAAATATTCGTTGGAGGTAGTGCCATCCTCGTTCTCCACTCTGCATACCACTTCCCATTCAGAGCCTTTGCGGACAAAATCCTCAACCCTGCATCCAAAATGGTATTCTCCACCATGTTCCACGATACAATGTCTGATTGCCTCCATAATTGCAGGGAGTTTGTCACTGCCGATATGGGGATGTGCATCTGTCATAATGCTCTGTTCTGCACCGAAATGTACCAGTTGGGCCAACACTGCACGAAGATCACCCCTTTTGTTCGAACGGGTATAGAGCTTTCCGTCTGAAAATGTACCTGCACCACCCTCTCCGAAGCAATAGTTCGAATCGGGATGGACAAACCCCTCGCGAGAGAGTGCTGCCACATCGTATTTACGTTTGTGAACATCCTTGCCACGCTCCAGAATTACAGGTTTCAACCCCCTCTGAAGGAGACGGAGCGAAGCAAACAGCCCTGCTGGGCCCGCACCGATAACTATCACAGGTTGTGCTGCAGCAACATTTTTGTATTCAGGTATACTGTATGGCTCATATCCCGGTTCATCTACCGAGTAGCCCTGAACCCTGTACCTGTACTGTATATTTTTTGTACGTGCATCGAGGGACTTCTTCACCACCACTGCTGCTGCCACTTTTCCCTTTGGAAGCCCCATCTGACGGGCAGCAGAAGAGAAAAGCTCCTCCTGTGAAGGGTTGTGTCCAATGGAATATGATATCTCAAATTCTTTCATTGTATCAATCCTTGTACTCTATTGCCCTTGATATCGGGGCTACATCCAAAGTTGTTGTCAGCCCCTGCTGATATTTGAACATCCCGGTAATGGCTATCATCGCAGCATTATCGGTAGTAAACTTGAATTCGGGGATAAATGTTGTCCATCCCCTCTTCTCCCCTTCGGACTTGATCCTGTCGCGCAGGCCCGAATTTGCAGATACTCCACCGGCAATCGCCACCTGCCTGATCCCTGTTTGTTTTACTGCTTTAAGCAATTTATCCATAAGGATATCGATAAGTGTCTTTTGGAAAGAGGCACAAATATCGGTCATATTCTCCTGAATGAAATTGGGATTCTCCTTTATCTGATCCCTCAAGAAATAGAGAAGCGAGGTCTTGATTCCGCTAAAACTGTAATTCAGGTCGGGGATATGGGGCTTTGCAAATTTGAAACGGAGCGGATCCCCCTCTTTTGCCAGCTTATCCACAACAGGCCCGCCTGGATACCCTAACCCCATAATCTTTGCACATTTATCAAACGCCTCCCCCACTGCATCATCTATTGTATGTCCAAGCACCTCAAATTTAAGATAATCATCCACCCTCACAATCTGGGAGTGTCCACCAGAGACCAGAAGAGCAAGGAAGGGGAATGCTGGGAGCTGTTTCTCTTTGCCTGGTTCCTGGATAAAATGCGAAAGGATATGCCCTTGAAGGTGGTTTACCTCCACAAGAGGTTTACCGGTAGAGAGGGCTAGTCCTTTGGCAAATGAGGTCCCCACAAGGAGGGATCCCAAAAGTCCCGGACCTCTGGTAAAAGCAATGGCATCTATCTCCTCCTTGTCTACCCCGGACAATTTAAGTGCCTGATGGACAACGGGAAGAATATTCTGCTGATGTGCTCTCGAAGCAAGTTCCGGTATCACCCCACCATATTGCCTGTGAACCTCCTGTGAAGCCATGACATTAGAGAGGAGGTAACCATCTCTTATCACTGCTGCAGAGGTATCATCACAAGAGGACTCAATTCCTAATATTGTAATTGGCATAATTGTTCATTTTAATGCGCAAAAATACTTATAATCCTCTATGGATAAAAGTTTTTGAGGGAAATTTGAATCTTTGTGGCTTTCCTCATAAGTTCTCATAAGTCCACATAAGTCATTGAGCAACTATGCTGCCACCATTATTTACCCCATTCGTTAGATTTTTTCAGAGATATTCTGTAAATTTGTTGGTTAAAGATAATTTGTCATAGGAAAGGGTAAAAAAATATTGGTTGGTATTGCGATTTTGCTGGCAATGATTCCGGCAAGTCTTTTTATTGCTGTCCAGATCCCCTCCGTGCAGACAAAAATTGCCCAATGGGTCATTGGTAAAGTAGAACCCCATCTTGACGGAAATATCTCCATTGACAAAGTGGCAATTGCACTCTATGACCGGATAATAATCAACAACATCCTTATTACAGGTACACCGGGAGATACACTTGTCCACATCGGGAAACTCTCAGCAGACATCTCTGCGGGGGATTTTCTCAGAGGAAGGCTCTATTTTGACCGGGTTTACATCGAAGATGGCATTTTTCACTACATAGAGGAGGGTTCAAAGGAGTTCTCCAATATCACCCGCATTTTCAAAATTGATCGCTCAGCACGCAACAAATCACCGGAGAAAACATCATTTCCCCATATAAAAGTGGATGAATTGAGAATCAACAACTATGGCTTCCACTACGTAGATTGCCGTCCTCCAAAAGCGCCTGTTGCCCCTGGATGTATGGACTACACCAATATTATGGTCTCAAAAATCACAGGACGTTTCCATAACTTTGAAGTGGCGGATGGGGCAATAGAGGCTGATATCAAATCACTTGCTGCCACTGAAAAGTGTGGAATCGAATTGAGATACCTCACCGGTCACATCCGTTTTGCCGACAGGACCATTATGGTAAATGACATCTATCTGAAGGATAATTATACCACCCTCATTGCAGATTACCTCTCCTTCAGCGCTATTGCAGGCAAGGGATCAATAAAGGATTTTCTTAGAAAAATAGCCTTAGGGGTAGACTTCAAAGAGACACTCCTCGATTTCAGGACAATCGGATTCTTCACTCCGGAACTTCAGGGGAACTCATTCAAGATATACGTCACTGGCGAGGTAACAGGTCCTATTGCCCACCTGGTTTCAGACATGCTCAGCGTCCACACCCCAAATGGGGAGACTGTTACAGATATTAAATTGTCCATCAAAGGGATACCCAACATGAGAAAGGCAATTTTTGATGTACATATTCCCAAGCTCCGTTCAAACACAAAGGAGATAGATAAAATTGTTGCCCACTTCACCCATAACCAGACGCAAAATTTGACCTATCCCCTGTTGAACAAGGCAAATTGCACACTGAACTGTAATTTTCTCGGCACCTTGTACGATTTCAAAGCAGATGGCAAACTCCTCTCCACAGTCGGAGATGCTGAGTTTGATATAGATATGGAGTTCCCAGGAAGGAAAAAGGGTGCAATTATGGGGATCAACATCTCCACAGAAGAGGTTGAGTTGGGTAATATCCTCAAAAGCAACTCCCTGGGCAATCTCTCGGCAGATGCAGATCTCAACATAAAACTCAACCCGAAAGGGGGAGAAAAACTCCACATTGGAATCGATTCTCTTTACATCCACAAACTCGGTTTCAACCAATACAACTACACCAACCTATTTGCTGTAGGCAAACTTGATAATGAACTGTTTGACGGACGGATCATCGCTCACGACCCCAATCTTCATCTATTGTTCCAGGGGATTGTCACACTGCAACCCCTTAATGGAGGAGATAATGTTTTCAATTTCTATGCAGATATCCCATTTGCAGATCTTCAAAAGCTCAACATAGACAAGAGGGGGATCAAATCCCAGATCAGCCTCCGTACCATGGCAAACCTCTCTACCAACAGCAACGGGATGTTCGGCAATGTTGACATAAAGAATGTAACATATTGGGGAGCTGAAAAAGAGTACAATTTCGGGGCAATATCCATGAAATCTGCATTCCAGGACACAAACTACATAATAGATGTGAATGCCCCCTTCCTACAAGCCAATCTTCACTCCACCGAATCTTTCAGGAGGTTTAAGAATAGGATACTTGACAAGACTGTTTACTCACACTGGGGAGATGTTTTTACACAAAAATCAAACTCATCTGACCACTCGCAAGATACCACTGTCAACAAAGGGAGGACAGAGATCCTGATTACCACAGCAGATATAACACCTGTGTGTGAGATCCTTTTGCCAAACCTCTATATCTCTGACAACTCTACAATCAATTTTCTATATACCCCTGAAGACTCCCTTATGCTCGATATCCACTCCCCTGCTTGGGGATTGGGCTCTACCCTTCTGAGCAACTTCAAACTGGATCTCGATTCTCCCGATTCCACCATCTTCTGCAACATAACAAGTGACAAGGTAAATCTTGGAGGAAATCTTGAAATAGAGCAGAATCTAATAAAAATAATATCTGACAAAGGGGTAATTAACTTCTCTTATCTATTTGACAATGAGAAAAAGAACGGCAACAAACTCGATTTCTCGTCACAAATAGGGCTATCCCGTACCGATTCCGGCAACATTGCCACCACCCTCGGAATTGACCACTCTGACCTCTTCATAAGGGGATTGGAATGGCATTTTACCCCCTCTGTTGTAGAATTGAGCAAAAAAAGGTTTACATTCGACAACTTCTCTCTTCAGAATAAAGAACAGTTCGTGAATATCGATGGGACAATCTCTTCTGATCCTACAGACACCATCTCTGTGGCCATCAACCGGATCAACCTCTCATTCCTGGACAAACTGTTGAAAAGGGGCATTGATATGCACGGCATCTTCTCCGGTCAAATGTACGCGTGCGATCTATACGGCACACCAAGTATCCTTATGGATATGGATGGTGACAGCATCAGCGTCCTGGGACAGGATGGGGGAAGCATGAAGATAATGAGCAAATGGGATCAGGAGAGGAAAAGGATGAATATCCTTGCCTTCAACAGACACGATGGGCTTACCCCGTTGAATATTGTCGGTTACTATCAGCCTAAAGGGAAGTTCGTCAATCTTGACATCAATTTCAGAAATTTTGCCCTCAGGTTTATTGAGCCATTTACTAACAGCATCCTTCAGGACATTTCCGGCTCCATCTCTGGAGACATAGAGTTGCTTGGTCCCCTTGGGAAGCTTACCATGACCAGCAAAAATACTAGGCTCAACCAATTCAAATTCACCCCCGAATACACAAAGGTTCCTTACACCATGGATGGGCCGATTGGACTCTCGCGCAGTGCAATAACCCTTTCAAACATAGATGTATATGATCGCTTCAACAACAAAGCGACAGTCAATGGTACATTGAGACACAACTCCTTCACCAACTTCTACCTTGATGCAGCACTTCAGTTTGAAAATTTTGAATGCCTGAATACCACCGAACAGGATAACCAGTCATTCTATGGCTCTGCATACGGAAGCGGACTAATCAACCTGACAGGCCCATTCAATAACCTTTTGGCAGATGTGATAGTCTCAACATCGCCCAAGACAGCCATCCATGTCCCCCTCTCCTCTGCATCATCGGCCACTCAGAAGGATCTGTTGAAATTCACCTCAGCAAGTATCCAGCATGACCCATACACCATTCAGCTCAACAAGAAAAAGAGGATACAAAGACAAAAATCCAATTTCACCCTGCAGGCTAAGGCCTCTATATCAAACAATGCTGAGCTCTTCGTTGAGATAAACAAACAACTTGGTGACATCCTCCGCTGTCGCGGAAACGGCAACATCGACATTGCCATCAACCCTGCAAAAGAGATGTTTGACCTAAAAGGTGACTATACCATTGATGAAGGAAGCTACAAGCTTGTTCTTCTGGGTATTACAGCCAAAGACTTCATCATAGACAATGGCGGTACAATCAATTTCAATGGCGATATAAGGAATACTAACCTTGATGTGGGTGCAACATACCAGACTAAAGCATCTGTATCTACCCTCATTGCAGACACAAGTTCAGTAGGCAACAGAAGGAGTGTCGATTGTGGCATACACCTTTCTGGACCGCTGGCCGATCCAAATGTCTCTTTCTCTGTCGATGTTCAGGATCTTGACCCTATCACCAAAGGTAGAGTGGAGAGTGCATTGAGTACAGATGACAAGGTACAGAAGCAATTTATGGCCCTTATCCTATCGGGGAGCTTCATCCCTGATGAGCAGTCTGGAATATTCAATAACTCCACCATCCTCTACTCAAATGCCGGGGAGATGCTCTCAAACCAGTTCAACAACGTCTTCAGACAGCTCGGAATACCTCTTGACCTTGGTCTTAACTACCAGCCGGCAGCAGATGGGAAAACACACGACATGTTCGATGTGGCCCTCTCTTATCAGGCATTCAACAACCGTGTCATTATCAACGGAAATGTGGGGACAAACCAGAATTCATCACAGACTTGGGGGGGAAATTTTGAGGCAGAGGTAAAACTTGACAAGAACGGCAAGATGCGTATGAATGCATTTACCCGATCAGCAGATGACTATTCAAATTATCTCGACAATACCCAGCGTAACGGTATCGGCTTCACCTATCAGGACGAATTTGACACCTTCCGCGAACTTCTGAGAAATATCTTCTGGAGCAAAAAACGGAAAGAGGCCTATGAAACCCAAAGGATGCTTGAAGCAGAGAGGGCTCTTGAGAATCAGCAAAGCAAAGAGTAATCAGATAACAACCTTAACAATCTTCCCTATCTTCTGACGATCGTAAGGGGCCTCCACCTTTATATAGTTTCTGGTGTAGCCAAACATCATCCCCCCTTTTACGGTACTCTCGAACAATACCTCCTCCTCTCTACCTTTGTTATGATTACAGAACTCCGAATGGAGTCTGTCGGATAGTTCCTCCAGCATCTTCACCCTTTTATCCTTCTGCTGGCTATCCACCTGATTCGGCATAGATGCAGCAGGGGTATTTGGTCTGATAGAATATGGGAAAATATGGATAAAAGCCGGTTTTATCTCCTCGAGAAAATGGTATGTCTCCATAAAGAGTTCATCTGTCTCCCCTGGGAAACCGACAATTACATCGATTCCAAAGAAGACATTCTCCATATTTTTACGGATCAAGGCAATTTTGTCTGCAAACATCCGGGTGGTGTAGCGTCTTTTCATCCTTAAGAGGATCTGGTCACATCCCGACTGCAGCGGAATATGAAAGTGGGGCAAGAATTTGGTTCCGGATGCTATCCACTCAACAATCTCTTCGGTGAGGAGGTTCGGTTCGATAGAAGAGATGCGATATCTCTCTATTCCCTGCACCCCGTTCAATGCTTTCAGCAAGTCGAGAAATGACTCCCCTGTCGTTTTTCCGAAATCCCCGGTATTGACCCCTGTCAGGACAATTTCCTTAATTCCGGAGGCAGCAATCTTCTCGGCCTCTTCCACAAGCAATTCTATTGGGAGATTGCGGCTTTTTCCCCTCGCAATCGGAACAGTACAATAGGCACAGAAGTAGTCACATCCATCCTGCACCTTAAGGAAAGAGCGGGTCCTCTCCCCTGTCGAAAATGCAGGAAAGATCGATTCAATTTTATTTCTTTCACACGAAAAGCCTTGTGATTTTCCCTTTGATTCCAATTTGGAAACCTCAGCATAAAGCAATCCCTTATATTCTGCACCAAGAACAATATCTACCCCTTCGATAGCGAGAATTTCATCACATTTGAGCTGTGCATAGCAACCTGTGACAGCAATTATAGCATCGGGGTTCCTTTTGTGGAGACGACGGATTATATTCCTGCATTTCTTGTCGCTATGGTCTGTGACAGAACACGTATTGATAACATACACATCTGCCGATTGGGTTGGGGGGACCACCTCATACCCGTTATCGAGAAATTCCCTTGCATAGGTAGAACTCTCCGAATAGTTCAATTTACACCCCAGAGTAACAAATGCAACCTTACTATTCATCACCATACGACATTACCATTTTGAAAGAGCCCACCTGTCCTCCAATCGGGGGATTGAGTTTTGCGATAGATATTGTGGCACTCACCAAAGCAGGGAACTCCACCTTCAATCTTTTTAGGATTCTTCCACCTACATGCTCCAGCAGATTAGAAGGTATTGACATCTCCTCTTTAATGACATTGTATATCAGCTGATAGTTCACAGCATCATCCAGATTGTCACTCTCCGCTGCTCGCGTTACATCTGTCCTCCCTGAGAAATTAACTATAAACTTATTCCCGATAATCCTCTCCTGCTCAAAACATCCGTGGTGTGAAAAGAACACCATATCCTCTATAACCAATGTTCCCATAATCATTATCCCATTATTATAAATACACATGGCCTTTTTCCGATAGAGATCTTATTCTGCCTCCACTGCTGTACACTCCTTGTCCTGATAAATGCACTCGGCAAAGTGATATCTGCAGCGACACACACCTTTGTAGAAGGGTCACACACCTCAAGAATATCACCAAACATCGCATCATTTCTGTAAGGGGTCTCTATAAAAATCTGCGATTGTCTTGCCACCTTGGAACGTTTCTCCAACTCCTTTATCTTGGCCTTCCGTTCATTTGGTTTTACCGGAAGATAGCCATTGAAAGCGAAGCATTGTCCATTCATGCCGGATGACATAAGGGCCATCATCAAAGAAGATGGTCCGACAAAAGGGATCACATCAATGTCATTTCTATGGGCAAGATCGACAAGGTTAGCCCCTGGATCTGCAACAGCGGGAAGTCCAGCCTCCGAAATCAATGCCATATCTTCACCCTCTATCAGTACCTGCACTATCTTCTCTGCATCCTGAAAAGTATTGTGCTCATTTATCTCATAAAACTCAAGCCCCTCTATCCGACCTTTGAATCCTATCGATGAAAGATACCTTCTGGCACTCCTCAACTCCTCCACTGCAAAATGTTTCACATGAGCAATCTGCTCAAAAACATATTGTGGAATAACCTCCTGTGGCACACCGCCTAAGGGTGCAGGGACCAAATACAACTTACCTTTCATAGCGATTTTCTTAGGTGGGCAAAGGTAATAATAATATGGAAAATTCATTACCTTTGGGGCATGCAAAACTCAATTACATTTTTAGGGACAGGCACCTCCCAAGGGATACCATTGATTGGGTGCCATTGTGATGTATGTGATTCGACAGATCCAAGAGACAAGAGACTCCGCACATCTGCACTTATCCAATACGAAGGGATCAAAGTCCTAATTGATGCCGGACCCGATTTCAGGCAACAAATGCTGAGGGAGGATGTCAGATCTCTCGACGGAATTCTCCTTACCCACCAGCACAAGGACCATACCGGCGGACTGGATGATGTCCGTGCTTTCAACTACATCACCGGGAAGAACATGCCTATCTACTGCGAACCCCGAGTACAAGACTCCCTGAAAATGGAGTACTCCTATGCATTTCTCGAAAAAAAATATCCCGGAGTTCCCGAATTTGAACTCCACACTATCGGGACAGAACCATTCAAAATCAATGGAGTGGAGATTATCCCTGTCAGGGCAATGCACTACAAGCTCCCCGTTCTGGGATTCAGGTTTGGCAAACTCGGTTACCTGACCGATGCCAACTACATCTCCGATGAAGAGATAGAAAAATTCAAAGGTGTCTCAGTATTTGTCATCAACACTATCAGACGGGAGAAACACATATCCCATTTCAGTCTTGATGAAGCATTGGAAGTGGCCCGTAAAGTGGGTGCACACAAAACTTACCTTACCCACCTCTCACACCAGATAGAGAAACACAGCGAACTTTCACTCTTCCTTCCCGAAAACGTCACACCTGCCTACGATATGCTGAAGGTAAATTTTTAGCCGGTTCTCCCCCCCTCTCCTGCCACCTTCCATGTCACGACGCAAACATTTCCTTTGTATTACATTGCGTCGCGGCAGAAATTTCCCTATTTCAGCACATTTCCTGTCACGACGCAACATTTCTCCAGGACTTTCCTTGCGTCGTGGCATAGACTATACCTCTGCCACATCATTATCTTCCAGATACCATATATAGCCTTTGGTGTCGGTATAGCCCATCTGGGAGAGGTATGTCATATAGCTCTGGACCTGCTTGATGTATGATGATTTCTTGATCTGACCGAATTTGTAATCTACCACTATTGCTTTCTCTCCAGAGACCATTATTCTGTCTGGACGTCTGAACTCTCCACCAGGTAGGATGATCTCTATCTCATTCTTGAAGTCGTATGTCCCGTCATACCAGTGCCGGTCAGCTACCGAACTTATCCTTTGGGTGAGATCTGACAGCACTTCATCCCGCTCCTCAACAGCAATAAGCCCCTCCGAGAGTGCCTCATCAACTGCCCTTTCAAGATCAGATGCAGTTGCCACCTTGGATAGGATATCGTGCAACACCACACCCCTTCCCCTTTTGCTCTCCATCGAGAAGAAGTCACCTGAAGAGAGGGAGAGTTTAAGTCGCTCTCCTATCGGTTCAGAGACAAATACACCATCTGCACCATCTACCGCACTACAGCCACCTATGGTCTGCGAATTTTTTACGACCCACTCACCCTTTTCATATTCGTTCCTGTTTCCACAATAGCTATAAAGTATATCACTCATTGAGCTTTTTGTATATGAGCCATCTTGCTTGAAATCGGGAAGTTTGCCATATACCAGAAGTTCCGATTTGGCCCTCGTAAATGCGACATATGCCACATTGATTTTATCTATATAACTGTACAGAATCTCCTCCTGATACTCTGATGCGAATATTGTATCAAGCATAGCGGAAGAGGAGGCCACCGGTAAGATTTTCATCTCGTCAAATGGGGGAACCTTGGGAGTGCACCACAAAATTTTCCCGTCATCCTCAACCCTTGCATCGTATAGCTCCTCCTTGAAGAACGGGACAAACACTACGTGAAATCCCAACCCTTTGGATTTATGTATCGTAATGATTCTGATGGCATCATCACCTTCTGGGGCAGAAATTGACCTCTTCCTTCCTGTCTCATCCCACCATTTCACAAACCCCTCAATATCAGATCCGTTGGTCAATGTATAATCAAGAACACAATCCATAAAGGCTTGTATGAACGCCCCTTCAAGTCTATCCTGAGGTGGCAGTTGCCTTGCTATATCTTCACAAATGTTGTAGAGTGTCTTCTCGGATGATGATATTTCAACCCCGTCAAATACAAATTTCATCAACGGGTCATCAGGGGTGGAGATAAACTTGAGTGCAGTAACTATTTTCTGCACACTCTGCGAACTTGAAATTATCAGAGATTCATCGGAAACAATCTTGTAACCGGCATCCAACAGACGCTCTGCCACCATTGTCCCCTCTTTATTTGTCCTCACAAGGACCGCCATATCTCCAAAACTCCAACCATTCCCTATCAATATCTTTATATCCCCGATAAGATGCTCAAGGCTCACATCCCTCCATTTTTTATCCTCTTCATCTGAGACAAATGAGATCTTTACGTGTCCCGGATCCTCACTTTTCAAGGCCACCTTCTGCTCAAAATTTGAATAAATCCTGGCAATCATCGAGTTTGTCTCTATCCCCACATGCTCTCTATATCTCTCTTCAAGCTTCTCCCCGGCCGAGAGGAAAAAGTCGTTATTGAAAATGACAATCTCCTTCAAACTTCTCCAGTTTTTCTCCAGAGATTCATCCTTTATGTTGTATTTGCTTAAATCTTCAAAGATCTTCTGATTCAAGAGGCTCCAGTCTGAATTTCTCCAGCGGTATATACTCTGCTTCACATCCCCAACTATCAGATTGTCATGTCCTTTGTCGGCACTCTCCATCACTAAAGGGAGAATATTTGCCCACTGGAGTTTGGATGTATCCTGAAACTCATCTATCAGATAGTGTTCAAGCCATACACCCATTTTTTCATAGATGAAAGGGGTGTCACTCCCATCGATGATTTTGTTCAACACATCATTGGTCTCCGACAGGAGCACTATATTCTTCTCCTTGCAGTACTTCTGAAGAACTTCGTAAATATCCCCGAGAATCCCCAACGTGAAGAGGTTTCGGGAGATCATCCGGGCAGAATTGTACAGGATATAATCCTCGGAATATAGAGTTACAGCTTGTGACACAAGATCATTCAAACCACAACTGTATAGAGTTTCAATTCTATTTTTAACCTCTGCACCGGCACTTTTGGTGTACCACTTCTCCACATTGTTTTCAAGTTTCTGGAATGTGGCGGTAGGGGATTTTATATCACCTTTGCTCCATTTTTCAAAAAGGTAAAATGGTGAACGGCTCCCCCCGGAAAACATATCACAGCTCAATCCCGATTCCCCAATCAATCTGCACCCCTGATCCCCTATTTTCATATTCTCTTCTTCAAATGAGGTAATGATTGACTCCATTTTCGCACGATACTTCTCAATCTCCCCTTTATCTGCAATGGTGACACCGAGTTCCCTCTGCTTCAATTTCAGGGCCTCCTTGAAGAGTTGCCCCCCAAGTTCCATCAGTTTTGGCAGTGGATTCCACCCCTCTCCCCTCTCTATTGACTCTATCGACATCCTTATCATCCAATCGAGCAATCCTTTGTTCTCACTCAACGAATCCATCATCAGATCAAGGGTTTCAGAGAGGACAGAATCACTGTCCAATTCGACATTATACGAAGAGAAATGGCCCAACTCCCTTGCAAAGGAGCGCATTGTCTGCTGGAAAAACTTATCTATAGTACTGATATTGAACTGGCTGTAATCGTTGAGAATCTCTATGAGAATTTTACCGGCACTCTCCCTGATATATTTATCTCTGCTCTGTGGCCCCATCCTCTGCAGGTTCTCCAAAGCGAATATATTGTCATATATCTCATCTTTCTCGGTTGTAGTTGAGAGGGAATAGAGTTTCTCCAATATTCTCTGCTTCATCTCATCTGTAGCCTTGTTTGTAAAGGTCACAGCCAGAATGTGTTTATACCCATCCTTGTCTCCATTCTGGAAGAGTTTTAGGATATAATCTCCGGTCAATTTATATGTCTTGCCTGATCCGGCAGATGCTCTGCAAACCTCAATCATGACTCTACTTGTTACAAACTACAGAGTATGGGCAATACTCACACGTTTTTCCCTCCCCTTTTGCCACAAACGGGAGCTCTTTATTCAATATCTCTCCATCTATAAGACGGAACAATCTCTCTTCAAACAACTCGTAATCCTTTGCTGAAACCCCCACTGAGGCCCCTTTCCCCACAGCGAACAGATCCTTCAACGAGCAGACCGAAAGTTCAACTCTGTCAATATCCTTGACCAGCCCCTTTTGTTTGAGCAAGAACAGATACAACATCATCTGCAGGGCGGTATATGGTCTCTTCTCTGATGGAAGGTCAAACATATCATTTACATCGTGATAGGCCAATGCATAAGAACCTGTTTTATAATCCACCACACGATCATTGCCATCTATACCGTCACGGCGGTCTATGATGCCGAAGAACTTCACTATTCTCCCCGACTCTCCGATTTTACTCTCCACAAAACACCTCTCTTCGACACTCGTAAAGGGAAATGGAGCTTTTGCCATATCGTGTTCAAGCGTCCTCTTTACATAGCGGAGCAGCAATGCCTCTATTATCTTGTTTTTCCCTTCGATATTCTTGATTTTCATCTCTTTCCGGAAAACATCATGAATCATCCCCACTATCCTCTTTTCATCTTTTATCCACTGCTTCAGGATATCTTTCGAAATTATCTCCCCACAATAAGGCTCATATATCCTCTGCATCACTTCGTGGAACATCGTTCCGAAAACATTTGCCTCCACCTGCTCCATCACCTCTTCCTCCTCCTTTATCTTCTCCACAGACTGAAGATAAAATTTCAATGGACAATCGATATATGTATTGATTGAAGAGGCTGAGTAGTTCAACGAAAGCAACTTATTGATTATCTCGTCACTCTTTGCGACCGACACCACCTTTTCAGGGGCAGTTTCCAATGTGTAGGAGACAACCGACTCCTCCACTTTTGCCCCGTGGTGATATTTCAATTGCTTTACAAATCTGCTCACCTCACCAGAACGGCTAACCCCTTCAGTCCTCGTATCATAGAGGAGATACACCCTCTTCGCCCGGAAGATGCTCCGATAGAAGTGGTATGCAGATATAGAGTCCTGGAACTCATAATTCGGAAGTCCGAACCCCTTTCTCAGATTGTATGGGATAAACGAACTGCTGACACTCTTCGATGGGAATTTCCCCTCGTTGCAGGAGAGGATTATCACATTCTCAAAATCGAGTCCTCTGGTCTCAAGAGGTCCCATTATCTGAAGTCCGGATAGGGGCTCCCCTTTGAATGGGATTGAGATTCCCGAAACAAGCTGGTCCAGAAGTCTGAAATATGTATCATCCTTGATATTGAGATTGAACCCTTTCAGACGGTTGATACATTTGAAATAACCGAAGACAAACTCCTTATCCAGAGGTGAAAGTCCTTTTTGAAGCTCCTGAAGAAGGGCAATCTGATAGTCTGCCATCGATTCTGGTCTCTGGCAGAAAATAAGCCCCAGCAAATCCTCCCCTTCAAAGAGGGTTGCAGGGACAAATATCATATTCCCCTCAATTATCTCCCTCTTGATCCGGTTCGCCCTGGGTGCAACATCTTCACAGTCCTGGATAAATTTATGTTCCAGCAGAGAGACAACACCTCCGTGGTAAAAATGGGTCACCCCGCCACTCTCTTTCGATTTTTTCCACAATGGGCCGATCTGCCCCATAAACGATGCCACCTGAGAATTTTTCAGGGAATACCCCATCGTTACGTTCACCTCCTTTATCCCTTCCGGAATAGAATTCATCACAGGGTAGAGGAGGTTTTCATCGGGAAGGACAATGGAGGTCTCAAACGGTTCAAGGCCACTGATAAGCCCCGAAACACACTTCGCCTGCCCCACCATTGAGGGGACACCGATCACTTTGATCTCCCTCTCGGGAAATGTATCGGTTATCTCCTCATCAGGCAACTTATACAATGATTGGAATCTCAGGACATTCTCCTTCATGAAAAGGGAGGATTTGTTCGATTCATCCTTGATCTCCTTTCCGTAGAAATCCCAATAAAAATCTGCAACCCCCTCTCTGGCAAGGAAAGAGAGAAGCTCTTTTTCACACTCATTGAGGGCATTGAGCCCTACAAAGACAATTTTTCTATATTTTTTCAGGCAATCGGGAAGGCCATCTGCACTCTTCACCCTCTGAGCCACAGAACGGTATATCATCCCTTCATACCCCTCCCCTTTCTTCAGAAGTCTCTCTTTGAAATTGGTATAGATCCGATAAAGGTTATTCCACAAAGAGAGGAACTGCTGCTCCTTCTCCCCTTCAGAATATTTGTTCAATGTTCCCCAGAAAGACTCTATCGCCTTAATCTGCTCATCAGAAAGGAAGTCATATCCGTTATCGAGCTGGTGGAGATCCTGTATATTGGTGAACAACTTCTGCGCATCGACCATATACTTGTCGATGTCGTCAAAGTCATTCAAAATAATATCTCCCCAAAAGACAAATTCGTCAAATGAGGAGATATTATACTCCGAATAGAGATCCACCAACAAAGAGATCTTGTCGGCAACCTTCAATCCCGAAATTTCAGAAAAGAGAGTATTTATTGTGGTAAGGGTGGGCGAAAACAGAGGTTGGTCCAGCTCCTCTCCCAGATATTTCTTAAAAAAGAGGGAGGATCTCCTGTTGGGGAATACAAAACAGCAATCTGTTACCTTTTCCCCCTCTTTCTCCAGGTACAATTTTGCAACCTGCTGTAAAAAACCCCTTGCCATAGATACACTACAATCTCTTTCTCAAATCTTCACCTTGTGCCTCGTAACCTGGTTTGCCAAGGAGTGCAAACATATTCTTCTTGTAACCCTCTACACCTGGCTGGTCAAAAGGGTTGACACCCAGCATATATGCACTTACACCGCAACCCACTTCGAAGAAGTAGAACAACTCTCCAAGGTTGTATTCATTGATTCTCTCCATTGAGAGCGAAATACAAGGGACACCACCATCCATATGAGAAAGACGCGAACCCGCCTCTGCCATCTGGTTGCAGTATTCGAGGTGTTTTCCTGCAAGATAGTTCAGCCCGTCAAGATTCTGGGCATCCTCCCCGATAACCAGGGACTTGTTTGTCTTCTCCACAGAAAACATAGTCTCAAACAAAATTCTCTGACCATCCTGCACATATTGTCCGAGAGAGTGGAGGTCAGTGGTAAAAGTAGCTGAAGCAGGGAAAATTCCCTTCCCCTCTTTACCCTCCGATTCTCCGTACAACTGTTTCCACCACTCGCTGATAGAGTGGAGTTTAGGATTATAGTTTACAAGGAGTTCAATAGATTTCCCCTGATCATAGAATTCGTTACGGATTGCGGCATATCTTACTGCAATATTGTCGTGGTTGCGCTGATAACATTTTGCGGCCATATCGGCAGCGCCCTTTACAAGTGCGCGGATATCATACCCTGCCAAAGCAATAGGGATAAGGCCTACAGGGGTAAGGACAGAGAAGCGGCCACCCACATCATCAGGGATAACAAAAGTCTTGTACCCTTCATCATTTGACATAGTCTTCAGAGCCCCCCTTGCAGCATCAGTTACTGCGACAATCCTTTCACGTGCCCCCTCTTTACCATACTTCGATTCTATATAAGACTTGATGATTCTGAAAGCAAGGGCAGGCTCTGTTGTAGTACCCGATTTTGAGATCACAACCGCTGCCACAGATTTCCCTTCAAGATACTCCAAAAGCTCAGCATGATAGTCTTCCGACAAATTGTGTCCGGCGAAGACCACCCTTGCCCCTTTTGATGGCATAGCAGATTCGAAATTGTGGGAAAGTGCCTCAATAGTAGCCTTTGCACCAAGATAAGAGCCGCCGATACCGATTGCAACAACAACCTCTACACCCAGATTTTTCCACTTCTCGACCACTTGGTCACACTCCATGAAAAGAGATTCAGGTGTTGATACAGGGAGAGCTTTCCATCCCAAAAAATCGTTTCCCGGGCCATTTCCCTCATCAAGGATATCCAGTGCCTTCAATGCTTTATCCAAATACTCAGCTGAAGGATTGCAAGACAATTTAATCATAACAATTATATATTTTAGAGTTTATTAATATTTGCAACATTATCCTTGCGAAATTACAAAATCGCAGGGAACTATCCAATAATAAAAAGAGGCAGTCACAAAATTTGCAACTGCCTCAAAATTGTATTTCAATTATATCCTTTAATTCTTCTTGAAGAAATAAATTCCTTCAGTTCCTTTATCTACTGTAGGCAAGCCCAGATAGCCACGAATATATTTTGAAGAGGCAGTACCTGCTGAAGCAAGGTGCACACAATTAGTTTCTACATCAGTAAAACCATACAACATCCTTATACCACCTCTGGCATCGTTTGAAATAACAAATGGGGCAGGTGCAGAATCTGCCAAACCCATCTTATTAGCAGCAATTTGATCTGAAACCAAATATTTAGTTCCAACCATAACATTATATTGATTGGCAACTCCGGTGCTGACAAACTTCACAGCCTCCATATCACCTGTTCCGGTCAAAACGTTGTCTTGATAGGTATATTCGCCGGTTACCAATTGTCCACCGCTGAACGTACCACCCCAAATATGATAATTGTCCCCTTTCTTAGCTGCCATATAGTATGTATCTGTAGTATTGATAGCTGAAATAGTGGAGATCAGTGTATATGTATCTACAACTACTGCCTGCGGCTGAAGTGCCACAGCAGGGTATTTGTAGAGGACATTTCTCTGAAGGGTCATCTCTGTGTTATTGCTGATATATTTTACCACTTCACCGAGATTGTCATTACCGTCTTTCACAGTAAAGGTAACCTTTAGACCTTTGCTGTATGTACCGAAAGCAGCTGCGACATAGAATGCCACCGGACTGTCACCAATCTCCTTATTGCCACAATTCAACATAATTACAGATGATTTGTCAGAATCATTGATACCAGTATCTTCACCATAGGCTGTGCTCCATGTATTGCTCAGCAAATTAATACCGAATCTACCTGCTATCTGCTCCTCACCCACTGTCTCCACCTTTATATTATAAAGGTACATCTTAGGATAATTCACCTTATCACCATTTGTCACCTCAAATTTGAGAAATGAGTTCATAGTCTTGAATGAGAATGACTCACCCGGATCGCCTACAGGACAATTTTTATTGATTGCCACCAGAAATGAGGACTCAGCAAGGCTGTTCGCATCGTATGACTGGCTTGTAGCAATTGCTCCGCGTAGGAAGTTCTTCGATTTATCCTGAGATATTGATCTTGACACAAATGAAGAAGAGGTCAAAATATAATCTGTCACATCTCCATCAACATTTGGCAAAGAGATTGAGAACATTGCATTTGCCCCATCTGGAGAGCCCACCATAGGTTGATCTGCTTTATAAACATTGTTAGTTAAGTTGGCTACATTTACTACATCTCCTGCTTCCCAGGCAAGAGAAAATGTACTACCGCTCTCACTGATACTGACTTTGGTCCCATCACTATCCAACACATCTTCATAAGATGCTTTAACAATAAAATTATCCTGAGTTTCATTTACGAAATCCTTCTGGCAAGAGTCTATTACAAAAAGTGACAAAATTGCCAATACAATAAAAGATAGTTTTTTCATTTCACGAAATATTTAATGTTTGACAATCAGTTTATGACCATGATCCGTTTTGTGAATTTCCACCTTCAAGGCCACCTTCAGATGAGGTTGCAAATCCCCTCTCTGTCTCTACAGAGATGATGTAGATTTGAGGAGCAGTATACTCCTGCATAGTAAAAAGAGTTTGTTTCATTGTTGTTTGTTATGTTTAGTTTTACTTATACTAAGTGATTATAGGCAAAGATAACATATTATAACATATTTTGAGTACTTTTGTCACAAATAATACAATAATGAAAAATTTACGTCTATATCTTATTGCAGCCCTTACCCTTTTACTTGCAGGCTGCGGAAACAAAAGCGAGATGAAACTTGAGAAGATCATTAAGAATGTAGAGGAGAAAATGGCCCCTCTACGCACCTCATCAGCGGAGGCTTACTGGAAAGGTACCACTACGGGAGATGCAGCAGAGTTCGAGAAGTATTCCCAGATCAATATGGAGCTCACCACACTTTTCTCTGATAAAGAGGTATTTGCGGAGTTGAAAAAACTCAAAGAGGGTGGAGAGGTCAAAGATCCTCTACTGAAACGTCAGCTTGATGTACTCTATGACACCTACCTTAGCAACCAGGCAGATACCGCCCTTCTCAACCTCATAATTGAGAAAGAAGCAGCCCTTGAGTTGAAATATTCAGAGTTCAGGGCAAAATACAAAGGGGAAGAGATCAATGACAACAAAGTGGAAGAGATCCTCCGGACCTCCACCGACAACAAAGAGCTTGAAGAGGTATGGAAAGGGCATAAAGCTATCGGCAACTATGTTGCAGAAGATGTCCTTGAGATTGTCCGTTTAAGGAACAAAGTGGCTCAGGAACTTGAATTTGACAACTACCACACTATGAGTCTCAAACTCTCCGGACAGGATCCGGAGGAGATTTCAGCAATTTTTGATGAACTCGATCTGATGACCAAAGATGGCTTTGCGGCTCTTAAGGACCAGATTGATACAAAATTTGCAAAGAGATACCGCATCCCTAAATCAAAATTGATGCCTTGGCACTACCAGAACCGTTTCTTTCAGGAGGCCCCCGAGCTCTACCCTGTAGATCTTGACAAATACTACAAAGGGGAGAATCTGGAACAGCTCACCATAGATTTCTATAAAAGTATAGGTCTTGACATTGAGAAAATTATGGCAAATAGTGACCTGTATCCAAAGGAGAAAAAATATCAGCACGCTTACTGCACAGATATTGATGGCAACTCCGATGTAAGGATCCTCTGCAACATCACAGACAACGAACAATGGATGAGCACCATGCTTCACGAGTTCGGTCACGGTGTATATGCACTCGGACACGATACCCCCGAAAATCCTTATATCCTCAGAGATGCTGCCCACACTTTCACCACAGAAGCTGTAGCTATGCTATTCGAAAGACTCTCACGCAATCCTGAGTGGATCCAGAAGAACTTCGGAATATCAGACCAGGAAAAGGGGGAAATCGCTGAGGAGTGCTTCAACTCACTACGCCTGCAGCAACTTGTATTCTCCCGCTGGACTCAGGTCGTTTACCGCTTCGAAAAAGAGATGTACGCAAATCCTGAGCAGGATCTCAACAAACTATGGTGGGATATAGTAGAAAAATACCAGATGATGAAAGCCCCTCAGGGGCGCGACGAACCCGACTGGGCCTCAAAAATACACATTGCACTATACCCCTGCTACTACCACAACTACCAGTTGGGGGCACTCCTCGCATCACAAATGCACCACTACATCACCACCAACATCACAGGCAAGAATGACATGAAATTTGATTGCTACGACACTAATGCAGCAGAGGTGGGCAAGTGGATGAACGAGAAAGTATTCGCACCAGGTATGAAATACGAGTGGAACGATATGATTGAGAGGGCAACAGGGGAAAAACTTACTGCAAAATACTACAAAATGCAGTTTGTCGACTAAATGACATCCATTATATCCTCCACACTGTGAGCAATATAGTCGGCTGATTCTTCCAACTCTTTAGTTGATGCAGGGTCAGCCGGTTTTGTCCATTGGGTAAGGATAAATTTAAGGCCGGCACCATGGGCGCACTGGCAATCAAAAAGTGTATCTCCAATATAAATACACTCCTCAGGGGTGGCCCCCATCCTCTCCATATAAGTAAGTATAGGTTCTGGATGCGGTTTGTGGTTTACTGTATCGGCAGAGCCTATAAGGAGGTCTATATATTTATCCCATCCCTTCAGGTAGGGGTCATTATTGATCTCAATCTCATTTCTGGAGGTGACAATTCCGATCTTCAGCCCATCTTTCTTGAGTTGTTCAAGCATCTCTTCAACCCCAGGGAATGGAGATGTCAGATACCTGTAATCATTGTATATTGTCTCCCATCTGTCAATAGCCTGGTCGGCGTCCTCGAATCCGAGAATCTTCACAGTCTTGACACTCGGGATCCCAAAATAGAACATCAGATTCTCTATCTCCATATCTTTACCAAGCAACTCCTTGATAGCAAGCTTCAAAGAGGTCATTGCCGTCTTTGCTGTATCAAGCAGAGTCCCGTCAACATCGAAAATAATATGTTTGTATTTATAATTTTTGAAAGTACTTGTCTGTGTCATAACTAAATCCATTTTTTTATCAAAATCTTCACATGGGATCTCATTTACAATCTGGAAATCATAACATATCCCCACCAATTTACAATTCAAAGAGGGTACCAGTCTGTCATAAAATCCCTTTCCCCTCCCCAATCTGTTACAATTTGAGTCAAAAGCAACACCGGGAATAATAGCGAGATCCACCTCTTCAGGTGCAATTGTTTCAGCATCTTCTGTCGGCTCCGGAATCCCTTTATACCCAGGTACCACCTTCCCCTTCTCGTACTTTTTCAAGATGAGGTCTTCTCCTTTCACCAAGGGTAGAAGGACTCTTTTATACCCACTCCATTTATCTATAAATGAAGCAGTTTGCACCTCATCAGGGAGTGCATGATAGAAAAGTATTGTCCTGGCATCGTTAAAAATCTGAAGCCTCTCAACCCTCGTTAGAATCTCCTCTGAAGCACACTCTTTCCAAGAAGAATCTACTTCAGATTTGAGGGTAGAAATTCTCTTTCTGATCCCTTTCTTCCTCTCTATGATTGTCAAATTTTCCATTGAGTGGCAAAATTACTAATTTTGAACCATGAAACCAATCAATAAAAAACCTCACTACAATGTTGTGGCCGCTGTTATAGTCAATAACGGCAAAACATTTTGTGTACAAAGGGGGGAAACAAAATACCAATACACCTCATTCAAGTACGAATTTCCAGGGGGAAAAATAGAGTCGGGTGAATCTGAGCAGGATGCCCTGGTAAGGGAAATAAGGGAGGAATTGGAAATTGGGATCTCCGCCAATCGGAAAATAGGTGCATTAACCCACGCATATCCCGATTTTTCAGTTACCCTGAATTTCTGGGAGTGCTCTATAAATGAAGGAGATATTGTCCTTACAGAACACAAGAAAGGGGTATGGCTGACCTTGGAGGAGATGAAGGAAATTGATTGGGTAGAAGCAGATAAAATATTTCTATATGGGAACAATAATTGGTAAAATTCAGGGAGAAGATAACTCCCTCACAATTCAATATCAGACAGATGCGCAAGTGTGCTCACAAATGATCACCATTACAATAAAAAACAGCATCATCGAGAAAGTCCAATTCATCGGTGGGTGCAGCGGAAACACACAAGGGGTCGCAGCCCTCTCCCAGGGAATGACTATAGATGAAGCTGTCAAAAGACTTGAAGGGATCAGATGTGGCAGGAAGACAACTTCCTGCCCTGACCAGCTTGCTCAAGCACTAAAAGCTTGCAAAAACATATAACTATTTATTCTCCAACTCTTTAACCATAGATTTGATTTTAGTAATCAAACCAGGAACATCAAGTTTCTGAGGACATTTTGATGTACATGCACCACAGGCGATACATCTCTCTGCCCTTGCCCCTTCTGGAACTGTATTGTAATATGTTGCAAGGAATGCACGGCTCTTCTTCTTGAATTTATCATCTCTTGCACCCTCCATATCTGGAATATTGCTCTCTTTCACACACTTATTGTATGCGGCAAAAACTGCTGGGATATCCACACCATAACGGCAAGGCATACAATACTTACATGCAGTACATCCTATCTGTTTGTATCGTCTATATTCTGCAATAGCTTTATCAAGTACCACCCTTTCTTCATCGTTAAGTGGCTTAAAGTTGCAGAATGTGTCAAGATTGTCTTTCAAGTGTTCCATCTCTGTCATACCGCTTAGGACAGTAAGGACATTTGGAAGAGATCCGACATATCTGAAAGCCCAAGAAGCTATTGATTTGTCGGGAGCAGCAGCCTTGAGGATCTCATTGGCATCAGGTGTAAGAGAGGCAAGTGCCCCACCCTTGAGAGGCTCCATCACCATACACTGAATACCTCTCTTAACCAACTCATTATAAAGTATTTCAGCTTCCTGATCTACCCAATCGATATAGTTGATCTGCAACAATACAAAATCCCATGGTCTTTTGTTCAAAATATACTTGAAAAGTTCTTTGTCACCATGGAATGAGAAACCAAGCCTTTTAATTCTCCCCTTCTCCTTCTCCTTTGCAAGTACATCATAACCACCCAACTCCTCGTATGGTTTGTCATACCCCTCTTTTGTGGAGATAGCATGACACAAATAATAATCAAAATACTCGACATCACATCTTCTCAACTGCTCATCAAAGAGTTCCTGCGCTTTTTGTGGACTTGTAATCAACCAGCCTGGCATTTTATTAGCCAAAGTGAAACTCTCACGAGGATATTTCTTCAACATTTGTCCAATCGCAACAGCAGATTGTTCATTATGATAATTCCATGCAGTATCGAAGTGATTGACACCATTCTCATAGGCATAATCAATAATGGCCTGAGACTTTTTCATATCAATCGCTTTTTTCTTTCTCCCCCTTGCATCTACTTCTGAAGTTTCGTATGTAGGGAAACGCATACATCCATAGCCAAGGAGAGAGACCTCCCTGCCGGTCAGGTTATCCTTCCTTACAGCCATAACGTATTTGCCTGGGGAATTATGACCATTGGATCCTTGTGAACACTTGCATCCGGTAATAAGTGAATAGCCGCCAGCCAGCGCCAGGGTACCGAAACCAATTTGGCGTAGAGCTTCACGACGTGAAATAGTCTTTTTGTTTTGTGGTGCCATATTATATTTAAGGAATAATTAGAATGTTTTATTCAAAGAGTTGTCAAATTTGAAAGATACAGGATCGCGTCCCTCAATGCAAAGGACATATTGTCCATGTAGCATTCCTGAGATCTGATAACTGTACTGATAATTACAATTACAGTTATCGAGTGGTTTATTGGAAACGTTTTTCTCTGTAATATGAATTGTATTTCCTTCATTTGATACCTGCAAAGCCAATTCAAAAGAGCAATTTTGAACATCTACCCTTCTTACATACAATGTATTACCGTTTGCAGAGAGTACCAACTCAGGTGAATCATCAGAAACAGGAAGACATGAAGACTGTGAGATAATAGAGGATGTCAGTGAATTATTCTCTAAAGTTAAATCAGGTTCTTGTGTAAGACAGGAACTGAAGATAAATATAAAGGATAGAGATAGAATTGAAGAGAGTAGTTGTTTCATAATAACACAAAATTTAATCAAAGATACAAACAATCCCTTGAGTACAAAAAAAAAGCCTCCAGAACCATAGATTCTGAAGGCTTATATAGGGCGGCGGCTACCTACTCTCCCACCCGGGTTAGGGCAGTACCATCGGCACAAGTGCGTTTAACTTCTCT
>JAZOBN010000016.1:0-42291 GCA_045595965.1 Candidatus Coprenecus sp. | reverse complement strand
GGATGGCATTATCAGCATCTGAGATATCAAAAGGCGTTGAAAGACAGGAATATAGTGCAGAGTATGTCTCGCAAAGGAAACTGTCTTGACAATGCCATGATGGAGAACTTCTTTGGACTTATGAAGTCAGAGTTGCTATATTTGCAGGAGTGGGACAGTGTAGAGCAGTTCGCGAAGGAACTGGTTAAGTATATACGCTACTACAATAATGATAGAATCAAACTGAGGCTAAAAGGAATGAGCCCGGTGCAATACCGAGCTCTGTTCCAATCTAAGTCAGCCTCTTAATAATGTTAAACCGTCCAACTTTTGGGGGTCACATCAAATCTGTCAGCCTCTTCGTTTTTCATGTTTAAGTATGTTTTGGTTTATCGCATAGGTTTTACTCCTTTACCAAATCCGCAGTTATTGTGTACACAAATCCCGCCTGCATATTTTTTTGTTCTGGAATTGAGATTGTTTTGACATATTGGCCATTATTCCCATATACTGTTATTACCAGATTTCCTTCAGGAATTTTTCCAAGAGCACCTGGAATATAGACTACCAGCTGCTTGTTACCCGGTGTATCCATCCCTTCCGCGCTGCCAAGACCAAGTTGCAAAGTGGATATCCCGCCGCCATACCACATAAAGGGTGTTTCCATCTGATTATACTGTATCCATGTGCCTGTAGTAATGGATTTTCCTCCCTGGGAATGAACTTGAACACTGGTCAACTTATCTCCAACCGCCACATCAGGGAGATTAAGTACAAGTTTCAATACTGATATTGTCTTTCGTAAAGTGGTGGTGGCAACACCTTCATTGATCTCCACATCTCCTACCATAACATCTCCAACTTTCAAGATGTCCAAAGAGCCATTTTCGGATTGGTAATTTAGGGGGTTCGTAGATGTCCATGTCAAAAATTCATCTTCATTCATTTCGATGCGAAGCCCCCAGTCCCTGCCAGACTCCACCTCTGTATTCCAATATCCACTTCTCTCTGCAAGAGGGGGATAACATGCAATATATGTTGCTCCATCTGTTGGGGTAAAGCTTCCTGAGAATGTCGCGGTTTTTCTACCAGCCTCCCCGGATGAAGAGAGGTTCTGGGCGCTCACAGCCTTGTCGTCCTTAAAGGTGACGATGGTTATGCTCTCCTCTGCTCCCCAGGCCATTTTGATCCCCTCATCATAGGTATATGTGGCTTTGGTAGCAGGTGTTTCAATTTCTGCAGTCAATGTCAATTGGATTGGGTCCTGCTGTGGTTGTTTTTCATCCTTTTTGCATGATGAGAAACCCAATACTGCAATAGCAGCAAGTAAAAATATTCTTCTCATTGTTTTGAATTTTTTGTTACACATTTAGATAAGTCTTACAGCTTCCACCCCTCTTTATAATCAACGGTTGATGTTGCGAAGCCTTGCTCCACTGCAATCTCCAGAACCTCCAGCTGAGGTGTTTCGTAGTAATTATTTTCCATAATTGTATCGGTTTGTATATTGTTTTGATAAAAATACCAATACAGACACATAAAGAGGTGTGCCCAATCGTGCATTGACTCTGCACAAAGGGATATATGGTCCAAAACATAAAAAACACTCCCCGAAAAAGAATCCGGAGAGTGCCTTAAATGTGTGCCGTATGTGGTTGATGCGAGTCCTACTCTTCCCCCTTTATACGGGCCTGATAGATGGCCTCTGCAATTGCTTGCAAGAAACTTTTCCCCTCAATGGGGACCAGACCGGTTGCCATAGCCACCACACCCCATTGGTCATCAGGGCTCCACAACATGATACCACTCAAACCATAAGAGCCGGCAGAGTGGCCGATAAGTGTCCCGGGAACCTGATATTTGGGATCGTGTACCTGCCCTGTAAGCTGTCCAAGTCCAAGACAATATGTGTTCTGCACACCACCCTCTTTTGTAAAAGGTACAGGGGTACGCATCGCTTTTGCACTTTCAGGGGAGATAATCCGTACACCATTAAGCTCGCCATCATTCATATGCATCATCATATATTTTGCCAAATCCTCAACAGACATCTTCACACCGCCTGTAGGGGAGAAAATAGGTGCATTATAGCCGATTTTATAGGTGGCCATATCCTCAGACCTGCTTTTGTAGGGACCGTCTGACATCACCCACTCTCCATCAACCTTTTTGTAAATCATGGCAAACTTGCTTGCATCCAGAGAGTCCACATTGTGTCCGCCATAAAGACCAAGTTTGTTGATGATGCTGTCTCTGATGTAGTTGTCAAACCTGACACCTGACAACTTCTCAAGAATTGCACCCGAAAGGTTTATTGCCATATTGGAATAGTTGTAAGCCTCTCCTGGGGCATATGTGAAATAAGAATCTGCACAATCTCCATTGGTTGCCGGATTGATATGGTCCAATGTAAAATAGTCATCCTCTTTATCTTTTATGCTGGATGTGTGGGAAAGGATCATCTTGAGGGTAATAGGGATATCGGGATGGTGGGGGTTTCTCACTTTGAAACCGATCAGGTCGCTCACATCATCATCGAGAGAGATTACCCCTCTGTCTACATATTGCATCAATGCTGTAGCTGTAAAAGATTTTGAAACAGATGCGATCCTTACTATATCACCATTTGCAAGGGGGGTCTTCTCTTCAAGGTTTTTGTAACCGAAAGATTTGTTATATACAATTTCACCATCCTTAACAGCTGCTGCAGCAAGACCTACAACCTGAAATTCCTCCATAACAGCCTTGATAGCATCATCTGTACGCTGCTCTAAAGAGGGAGCACAAGATGAAATTACAAAAACAGAAGTGGCGACAGCCAGAAAAAACTTGGAAATCTTCATAGTCATTTTGTATTAAGGGTTTAAGAGTATATCATACATAAGACAAAATTAAATAAAAAAACTTAATGATGTTACTCAGAATTACTCTGCATTTATCCAACTCACTCCACATATGCCGGCCATAAAAAAGGCCCTTTTCTTGGCCGCAGTCCCCTACCGACCTGTAGCGGCCAGAAAAACAGCCCATTTCCTGGCCGTCGCTCCCAATCAACCCTCGGCGGCCAGAAAAACAGCCCATTTCCTGGCCGCGACCCCCGTTCAACCCTCAGTGATCTGAAGCATCGCAGCTGTAGATAAGCGTAATCTTTCATGGAAACAATTCCTCCAGAATCGCTATATCAATTCGCAGCATTCTTCGAAGCTGTTGATTGGAGGCGTTATAGTTGAAATGCATATGCCGGGCAGTGTCTATCTTTTGCTGCACAGTAAGATCTGCAACCGTCTTTACAATGTACTCCTTTTTGATGTAAGAGCAAAGGGCTGTGTATAGCTCTTCATCTGTAAGGAAAATCGAATCCTTTAATCTGGCTGCTATCAGACTGAATGCTTCTGAGTTACGTGTAAGAGAATTGAAATAACTTCTGGCATCCCTGAACATACTTTCTCCGAGTTTTACATCACAGAATGATGGAATAAATGGCAAAGAGTTGACTTCTCTTAAATCTGCCAATGACGCAATATTTTTTGTGTGAAGCAAAGCCCTTTGGTTCAGGATAGGCATTTCTCCCAACAACGATGTATTCAGTAATTCCAGCCATGGGCAGAAGTATGTACAACCTCCTCCCCAGGGGTATGAGTACGGTGTGTATGTAGGATTGGCAACATACGCATTCCTATTGGTATAAATAATTTCATTACGCAGAGACTGAAGACTTTCTATCGGAATAATACCCATCTTAAACTGGCTCCAATCAATAGCCCGTTGCCTCTTTGGGAATGCCATTTTGAGTCTTGCCGCAAATAGGTCAAAAGCCTTAACGCAATTTTCACGCTGGCCAGATAGAATCAGATGTACGTGGTTGGTCATCAATTCAAACGTAAGTGCCCGCACCTCTTTACTCAAATGCAATGATGTTGCCAGAGACCACATACCTGCCTTAAAATCCTCTTTGCAACAGAAAATGTTCTGCATCTTTGTTCCATCTGTATACACATGCCAATAGGGGCCGTTAACAATAAATATACTTTCACAAATTCTCTCTTTCTCCGAAAAGCTCAGAGCACTATAATCCTTCTTCATAAATTTATAGTTTAACAATTGTAATTCTTTCCATAGTACTGTTTCTCGGCCATAAAAAAGGCCCTTTTCTTGGCCGCTGTCCCCAACCGACCTTTAGCGGCCAGAAAAACAGCCCATTTCCTGGCCGAATAACGATTCGGCGGCCAAAAGCTTATCTCACTCCACATACGCCAGCGTGGCAATACTCACCCTGCACCCAAGCTGCTCCATCAGAACTGTGGCGCAGGCCTCAAGGGTTGCGCCGGAAGTTAAAACATCATCGATCAATAGGATGTGTTGATATTTATCAGGGATACCGTTTTTGATGGCGAATGCATCTTTGACATTCTCCCATTTGCGGTCCATACCCACTTTTGTCTGGGTTGGGGTGTATTTTTTGCGACAGATAAGATTTGTGACCACCCTCTTTCTTCCAATCTTTTTCCCAAACAGCACCTCTGCCACCCCTTTGGCTATCTCCTCTGACTGATTATACCCCCTTTTCCACCTTTTCCTCCAATGAAGCGGTACTGGGACTATAACATCCACATCAATTCCTGCAACAAAAATCTTCTCCCCAAGCATCTTCCCGAGATGATGGGCAAGTGGTATATCCCCCCGATATTTGATTCTGTGAACAAGATTGATGTACTTGCTTTCCCTTGAGTAGAAAAACAGGGGTATTACCCTCTCCAGATAAACTCTCCCCCATAGTTTTTTCTCAGCCGGATTTTCCATCCAGCTCCAATAATATGTAAACGGAATATCATCGTGACATCCGTTGCAGAGAAATTTCTCCCCGATTTCCAGAATTTTGCCGCAAACGCAACACTCTCTCGGATATAATAAATCCAATAACCCCTCAATCCATCTCATGTGGCGAATTTACCAAAAAAAATCGCTACATACATCTTTAAGTATAATTTATGCACCATTCTGCACAACTAAAAAAATGGTCGGATATAAATTTGTATCCAGGAAAAACCTATAAACTATATATCATTATGGAATTAGTTAAAGAAACTTACCTTCCACCACTTTTGGAGGTACAAGAGATCAAAGTCGAGAAAGGCTTTGCAACAAGTATTGATGACCTTAATGAAACACCTTGGAGTTAGAGCTATGAAAAAGAACATATTTTTAATTTCAGCACTTGCTGTACTATTGTGTGCATCCTGCAGTAAAGATGAACAGGCTATTATCTCCGGAGTGGAGAATGTAAAAATCTATGCACGTATCATATCTGATGAACCAACCACCAAAGTAGCTTTGGGGGAATCTGCCGATGGTAAAACCAAAGTGGAGTGGATTTCCGGTGACGATTTTCTTCTCACCATAGGGGAAGACTCCTATGTATTCAATTGGGTATCAGGTGATGAATTTGAATATGACGGGAACAATGGTCCTTTCCCTTCTACATTTCCAGCCTCAGCAACCATCACAGCGACATACCCTGCCGATGGTGCAAAAGCCCTCACCTCGCAAAGCGGATCAAAAGCAGACGTCGGGGATTTTATGCAGTTGGCTTCTGAACTCAATGTCCAATCGGGACAGAGTACAGAGGGGATTAACCTGAGTTTCAAGCATGCGACATCGGTTGTATCAATTAAACTTACAGACGCTGCTTTTGTAGACAAAGAGGTAAACGTATCTCTGAATGCTACCGGCCTGCTTGGGGTTGGATCGAACTCCATTACCACTTCTGCCCCTTTGGTAGCAAACAATGAAGGTATGGTAGAGGCTTGGTTTGCCGTTCCATCTACAACCTCAGAACTGAATGACTGGCATATATCTGCAGGATGTGGTGATGATTACTATTACACCCCTCTTGGAGACAGACAACTTGTATCAGGACAACTCTACCAGGTGGACAAATCCGATATGGTCAAGACACACACTATATCAACTATTACTGAGACTTATTACAATAAAGATTATGAATTGAAACACTATACTGTCTACCACTATATCGGACTTTACGCGTGGGCAGCGGCAGCAGAAGCGGCAGACGCACCGGTAGATTACAAATACTATCCGGTACACTTGACATTGGAAGCCGATATCCAACTTCCCGTTGATGGTATCAGTGTAATCGATGGTAAACCGAGTTCAAGCAACTGGACACCAGTCGGCCAGGCTTATGGCTATATAGGAAAAGTAGATGGCAAGGGACATACAATCAGCGGTTTACGTATACGAGCGTTTGAAGAGCAACAAATTGGTTTCTTCAAAAAAATATCAACAGATGATGTAGCGTCTGATCGTGGTGATTATTTTATGATAGGTACTGTCAGGAATCTTAATTTCGATGATGCAGCGATCTGTGGACATCATATTGCCGGAGTTATGGCGGGAATAATAGAGGGGAGAGCGACTATCTCCGATTGCAGCATAACAAACTCTTATGTCACTATTCCATCTGAAGTAGATGCGTATGATAGGGGAAAGATTGCCGGAGGTTTTATTGGAGAGGTTGCAGGCCAAAATAATGTTACAACCAATTCAAAATATACATATCGAATTCTTGTCTCCAATTGCACATTTGACGGCTCTGTCGAAGGTGCATGGCATATTGGGGGAATTGCCGGAACCTTGACCGGATCTGCCACCATCATCAATTGTACAAATAAAGGGGAAATCACAGCAAATTCTGTTAATTCTGGTGGCATAGTTGGCAGTGCACATCCTTATGATGGATATCCCCGCATAGAGAAATGTACCAATCAGGGAAAGGTAACAACTCTCAATCCCTCCATCAGTACTAATGGTATTGGAGGTATCGTCGGGAATATTCAAGGGACTACTCGCGTTATTGCTTGCACCAATGAAGGGGAGGTCTCTGCAACAACCACTACTTATTCATATGTAGGAGGCGTTGTAGGTTATATAAAAGATGACACTCACTGGTCAAGTGCCTGGGACGCCCCTTTGGTGGCGGCGTGTATCAACAAAAGCACAGAGGTGAGGGGTTCCTTAACAAATCATTATGGTGGCATTGTCGGAAATTTGAACCACTCCGAAGGAAAGGTATTGGGTTGTTACACAGTCCAATCCTCTGACAAGGGCGATCTTTACGGGTCAACAACAATATCTGGCAGTGTCACTTTTGGAGAACTTTCCGGTTGTTATCAATCTAATGATGCTGCCTCTTCTTCTGAAAAGGTAACAAATATGAATACCGCTATAGCCAGCGGTCACGCCGGTGCCATAACAATCGCAGAAACCAGAGCACCCAGCAGTGCTTATGCACAAGGTATTTATGTATCTTATGCCGGTTGTGAGTACCACTGGAGCTGGGAAAGTGGAGTATACCCTACCATTGAGAGCGGTCTGCCTGATTGATTTGCAGAAGGTAACGGTAAATGAGATTGGTTATTTTCGGGGAAAATCATTAAGTTTGCACTATACTTTATATATAGTGGAGGCATGTTTGATTTTTTGAATATATCTGTTGTCGATATTATTGATATAATACTGGTAGCATTCATCATCTATCAGTTGTTCAAAATTCTTCGCGGCACCTCAGCGATCGGTATTGCTGTGGGTATTCTGATCCTGTACATTTTCTGGATCATCGTGCAGGCATTGAACATGAAACTCCTGAGTTCCATCCTCGGGCAAATACTTGGTGTGGGGGTAATTGCTCTGATAATCCTGTTCCAGCAGGAGATCAGAAAATTCCTCCTCCATCTTGGAACCCGTTCAATTGTTCGCTCAGAGAAAAAAAGCAGACTGACAAAATTCCTTTTCGGCCAGGGAAAGGATCTTGGTCTTGAGGCGATAGAAGAACTCTCCCAGGCTTGCAACAGACTCTCAGAGAGCAAAACCGGGGCACTTATAATTTTGAAACACATCTCCTCTCTGGAATTTGTCACCGATACCGGGGACAAGATAGATTCTCTGATCAACCGTCGCCTTATAGAGAATATTTTTTACAAGAATACCCCTTTGCACGACGGTGCGATGATTGTTGACAACAACAGGATTGTCGCAGCAAGATGTACCCTCCCTGTAACAGAGAATCCCAATATTCCGCCTCAATATGGTATGAGACACAGGGCCGCATGCAGTATAACTGCCGAAACCGATGCTGATGCCATTGTGGTATCTGAAGAGACCGGAAATATCTCATTTGTACACAACGGGGAGATCAAGACAATGAGCAGTATCAGCGAATTGAAACTCGCCATAGAGAACTCCTACAAAAACTAAACTTTCCTGACGGGCTTTTTCAGTGCAAACTTCTTCTCTTTCCCCTGAAGAAGCCTTTTGATATTGCTTATGTGGGTCAATGGGAGCATCAATGCCACAACTACGCTGAATATCCTTATAGTGTATGGAATCTGCGGATCAAGCCAGAGCCCGAAGAGAAGATTTACAAAAAGAGGATAGGATGCCGCTGCACAAAGGACACTGACTGAAGTATACCTTGTTATCCCCAACATCACTCCAAACAAAATAATGGACATCAATGCACCCCAGGGATGTATAGCGAACATCGCCCCGGCAAGGACAGCCACCCCTTTTCCTCCACGAAACTGAAAAAAGAGTGGAAAAAGGTGGCCGATAAATGCACACAGGCCGAAAACTATTTGCCACTGAACAAACGCCTCACTATCATGAGAAACAGGGGCGAGATAGACCAAAGAGACAGCCCCTACCCCTTTCATGAAATCAAACAGGAAGACAGAAATACCCGCTTTCCATCCAAAAACTCTCTGGACATTATTGGCCCCCGGATTTCTACTTCCATGATCCCTTATATCTTGATGATACACTATTTTGCACAACAATATGGCACTCGAAACCGATCCGAGCAAATATGCCGCGATAGCAAGTAGTGAGAATGAAGGAATCACCTATTTTAATCCTGTTTGTTCTCCACAAAGATATAAAACTTTTTATCTTTGCACCATGATACACCCCGAAAAGATAGAGCCCAAGATTGGTTTTGACAAGGTCAGAGAGATCATTGCTTCGAAATGCAGCACCGATTACGGTCGCAACCGCACAGCCGAAGAGTGTTTCTCTACCGACCCTCAAGAGGTGGTCAAGAGGTTGTCACTGACCGATGAAATGAGACTTATCTACATATTCGAGTCTTCGTTTCCAGATAGTGGATTCTCCGATTGTCTCCCATTTCTCATCCCTCTTCAGGCGGGGTACTCATATATTGACCTCATTTCGCTCAACAAACTGAAAGAGACCTTGGAGACCCTCCGCAAGATTCTCTCCTTTTTCAAAAACACAAAAGAGGGTGAATACCCCACCTTGAAAAAGATGTCTGAGCCGATAATGACATTCCCGGAGGTCTCACGCCGTATCGACACCATACTGGACCGCTTCGGGGAGGTTCGTGACAATGCCAGCGACTCCCTTTTCGAGATTCGCCGTTCAATAAGGGAGAAAGAGGGGACCATCTCCAGAAGAATACAGAACATCCTCAAAAAGGCACAGGAAGATGGGATAGCAGACTCTGAGGCGAGTATCTCTGTCAGGGATGGCAGGATGCTGATCCCTGTGGTTGTGGGGAACAAGAAGAAACTTCCCGGATTTGTTTATGACGAATCTGCCTCCGGCAAAACAGCATTTATCGAACCGATGGAGATTGTCGAACTGAACAATCAGGTTCGGGAGCTCCATTTTGCAGAGCAGAGGGAGATTATCAGAATACTGACCGAATTTACCGAATTCCTCCGTCCATATCTCCCAGAAATCATACTCTCTGCCGAATACATGGGGGAACTCGACTTCATAAGGGCAAAGGCAACTGTTGCATCCCGTTTTGCTGCAGGCAAACCTGTCATCTCTACAAACGGAGAACTCCGGCTCCAGAGGGCAAGGCACCCGCTGCTGGAGGAGAATCTGAGAAAAGAGGGGAAGAATATTGTCCCACTCGATCTGGTATTGAACAGAGATAAATCGATACTCCTGATCTCAGGACCCAATGCCGGAGGTAAATCTGTCTGCCTGAAAACGGTGGGGCTGCTACAATATATGCTTCAGTGGGGGTTGCTGATCTCTACCGCTGAATCTTCAGAACTGAGACTGTTCAAAGATATATTCATTGATATTGGTGACAACCAATCCATTGAGAACGACCTGAGTACATATAGTTCACACCTTCTGAACATGAAGAACATCCTCGATGAGGCTGGAGAGGACTCCCTGGTCCTTATCGATGAATTCGGCTCCGGAACAGAGCCGGCTGCCGGTGGAGCTATCGCCGAAGAGATCCTCTCAGAACTTGAGAAAAGGGGGTGCTACGGAGTAATTACCACCCACTACACCAACCTCAAACTCTACGCAGGGAACAGCCAAAGGGTTGTAAATGGTGCAATGTTGTTTGATGTGCAGAAAATTGAGCCCCTTTTCAAACTGGAGATGGGACTGCCGGGAAATTCGTTCGCTTTCGAACTCGCCCGCAAGATGGGGCTTCCGGAGAACATTGTCCACGGAGCGGAAGAGAGGGCCGGTCAGGACTTTGTAACTATTGAGAGAAATCTCCGCAAGATTGCCCGAAATAAAAAACAACTCGAAGAGCGCCTTGCCAGGATCAAAACAACAGACAAGACCCTTGAGAGCATAACAGAAAAATACGAGAAAGAACTCGGCGACATAAAATCTGTCCGCAAAGGAATTATTGAAGAGGCTAAAAGAGAGGCTCAGGAGATTCTTGCCCAGGCCAACAAGAAAATCGAAGCCACAATCAAAGAGATCCGGGAGAGTCAGGCAGATAAAGAGAAGACCAAACTTATCCGTAAAGAGCTCAACACATTCTCTTTGGAGATGACCCAGGAGAGTAATACCGCCACCGATGCCCAGATTGAGAAAAAGATGAATCAGATCATCGAGCGGAAGAAAAGGCAACAGCAACGGAAAGAGGAGAGGGAGAGGAGAAAAAACGACCCTTCAGAGAATATCGTTGCCACAGTAGAGGCCGAAAAAAGGCCCGCCGTTATCGAGGTGGGTACAAAAGTCAAGGTCAAGGGGGGCAATGTAGCCGGAGAGGTGGTAAAAATTGCCGGGAAAAATGTGAGTATCGCTATAGGGGAGATCATCACAAAAATGTCAATAGACAAAGTGGAACCCCTCTCAGTAAAGCAGTACAAGGAGCATTTCAAACCAGCAGAGAGGAAGAGCACATACGACACCTCTTCACTCTCGGAGAGGAGACTCAATTTCCAGCCCAATATCGACATTCGTGGCAAAAGACTTGATGAGGCTATCGAGATCGTAACACGATTTATAGATGATGCGATAATGGTCGATATGGGGCAGGTGAGCATCCTCCACGGAAAAGGGAACGGAATCCTCAGGGAGGAGATCAGAAAATACCTCAAGATAACCCCCGGGGTGAAATCTTTCCGGGATGAACACATTGAGAGGGGGGGGACAGGAATTACTATTGTAGAACTTGATAAATAAAGAATATGAAAAAGATTTGTACCGTTTTGGCTACACTTGCCATCCTTGTAGCAACAAGCTGTTCCAACAGCACCAAAGAGGCGACATCTGTTGCAAATGACTTTTTAAGTGCATATTTCTCAACCGATTATGAGAGTGCTTTAAGATGCTGCACACAAGACCTCAATGAAGCCCTCTCGGTTGCTATCCAGGAGTATTATGAACTTGAAGAGGAGGTACAAGAGGAAATTGTAGATATCTCCTCAAATGTCCAGACCGCCATCACTTCTGTACAGAACATATCCAAAGACTCTATTAAAGTTTGCTACGATGTAATTATGCCTGCACCCGACCCTACAATCCACAATACACTTATTATTGTACGTACCGAAGGGGAGTGGAGAGTTGCAGAAATTTAACGGCATGGTACTATTTGACAATCACACCCACTCGTGTTATTCGGTGGACAGCATAACTCCCCTCGATGAGGCGGTAGATTTTGCTAAAAGGAGGGGGCTTGGCGGAATCTGTTTCTCTGAACACTACGACTTTGATGTTCCGGAAGGGACTTTGTCATACAAATTTGACCCTATCGAGCAACAAAAGGCAATCGATGAGATGATTCTCCAGAGTGGCTTCAACATCCTGAAAGGGGTCGAAGTGGGAATGCAGCCACACTGCATTGATGAAATGAAAGAGCTTGTATCCTCTTATAATTTCGACTCTGTAATCGGATCCCTCCATTTCATCGACGGTACAGACCCATTCCACGGCAATTACTACATCCCTTACGACTATAAAGAGGCATATGGCCACTATCTGGAAGTTATCGACAGGTGTATCTCCGGGTTTGACAATTTTGACATTCTTGGCCACTTCGACTACATCGCCCGTTACGCCCCATATCCAGAGTGCTCCATTACATACTCTGAGTTTGGCGACCAGCTTGATTCAATTCTTAAAAGACTTGCCCAGAACGGGAAAACATTTGAGATCAACACCAAAACCTATCTCAATGTCAACGGAAGGCAACCTGTTCTGGATCCTATGCTGCTGATAAGATTCAGGGAGTTCGGTGGGGAGTTCATCAGTTTTGGCTCTGATGCCCACGAAAAGGAGAGAATCGGTGAAAATTTTGAATTGTTTGTCCCTATGATAAAGAGTTGTGGAATCCGCTATTCGGTCCACTATGAAAAAAGAAGGGCGGTACCCACCCCTCTTTAATCTCTTTTTTTCTTTGCTTTTTTCTCTTTTTTATATCGTCCTACATCTTTCAGATAGATGGTGAATTGTTCGGGTGTCATCACCTGCTTCAGACTTGAATCTATCTGATTGATCCATTTGTCCTGGACTATCTTGAAATTATTGTAATCCCTCATACCCGATTCACCCATTTTTGTCATCTCGTCCTGAAGCGCCATCATGTCGTGACGAAGGATAGAATCTACATAAAATGCCTGGTGAGGTTCAAGTTTCAGCAACTTCTCCAGTCTGATGGCCTCTGATGCCGCCAACTCTTCGGGATCAGGTGGCTGCTGGTTCTGGGCAGAAAGTGAAATTGTTCCAAAAAACAAGGCAGCTAATATCGCAAAAACTCTATTTTTCATACTTCATTTTTTATATCTTTGCAAAAATAGCAAATAAATATAAAACATTATACACTATGATCAACAAGTATCTCAAATCGGCTATTTGCCTTATCGCCGTTGCATTGATGTATCAACCCACTGATGCATGTACAAATGTCCTTGTATCCAAGGGGGCTTCGAAAGATGGTTCAGTAATGGTTACCTATGCTGCCGACTCCCATGTTCTGTATGGTGAACTCTATTTCAAACCTGCCGGGATTTTCCCCAAAGGATCATCACTTGACATCGTCAACTGGGACAGTGGAAAATTCATGGGTAAAATTCCACAAATCGGCAAAACATATCAGACTGTCGGAAATATGAACGAACATCAGGTTTCGATTGTAGAGAGCACATTTGGTGGTCGTGAAGAGCTTCCAAATCCCGACGGAATCATGGATTACGGCTCTTTGATCTATGTAACTCTCCAACGTGCATCATCTGCCCGTGAAGCAATTGACATCATGACCCAGCTTGTCGAGAAACACGGATACGCCTCTGGCGGAGAGTCTTTCTCGATTGCCGACAAAAATGAAATATGGATTATGGAGATGGTGGGAAAAGGGACCAAAGAAAAAGGTGCTGTATGGGTTGCTGCAAGGGTTCCTGACGGATATATCTGCGCACACGCAAACCAGTCTCGCATTGACAAGATCAACTTCAACGACCCCACCAACTGGATCTACTCTGATGATGTTGTTGATTTCGCACGCGAAATGGGGTATTACAGCGGATCTGATGAAGATTTCAGTTTCTGCGATGCATATTGCCCAGCAGATTTCAGCGGTCTTCGCGGTTGCGAAGCAAGGGTATGGAGCGCATACAACATCCTTGGCAAAGGGATGTTCAACGACAAGAAAGCAGAAGATTATCTCGACTTTGCAATGGGTAAGAACCCATCCAACAAGATGCCTCTGTTCATCAAACCTGCAGAGAAAGTATCTACCAAGGCCCTTGCAGATGTTATGAGAGACCACTACGAAGGTACCCCAATGGATATGACTCAGGATGTAGGGGCTGGTGGACACGCCCTCCCTTACCGTTGGAGACCTATGTATTTTGAGGTTGATGGAAAACAATACCTCAACGAAAGGGCAATTGCTACCCAACAAACAGGCTTCTGGGTACTTTGTCAGTCACGCAACTGGTTGCCTGATGAAGTTGGTGGCGTTATCTGGTTTGGTGTCGATGATGCTGCAACATCGTGCCTCACCCCTGTATATACCACAATCAGTGCCGTTCCAGAGTGCATCAAAGAGGGTAACGGCTCCCTTCTTACCTACTCAGAGACCTCATTGTTCTGGTTGATGAACAGAGTTGCCCAATTTGCATATCTCCTTTACGACAGAGTTGCTCCCGATATCCAGGCTGTTGCCAACAGGTGGGAGAATGACTGTGTGGCAGAACTTCCAAAAATTGATGAACAGGCGTTGCAGATTCTCAATTCAGATCCAGACAAAGAGAAAGCATCATTCAAAGCAAGAGAACTCCTCACTGCATACTCTACTATGAGGGCAGAGGCACTCTTCAAAACCTGGAAACAACTTGATTCTTACCTGCTACTGAAATATATGGATGGTAATGTGAAGGTTCAGAACCCTGACGGATCATTCAAGAACAATGGCACCTCTACAACAATCCCTGCCTCACCCATCCAGCCCGGCTACAGCCAAAAATGGAAAGAGGCTGTTGTTAAAGATGCCGGAGAAATTTTAATAGTAGAATAATATGGCACTGAAAAATATTGTCCTCCCTACTCCTCAAAGTCAGGGGGGACTTCCTTTAATGGAAGCCCTGATGAAAAGGCGCTCATCCCGTACATTCTCCCCTGAAGAACTCGACTTGCAGACCTTATCCGATCTTCTTTGGGCAGGTTTCGGTTTCGGTGGCGGAGGAAAAAGGAGAACTGCACCATCCTCCCACAACAGACAGGAGACCTCACTATATATCACCTTGTCAACCGGTCTATACCTCTACAACCCTGCAGAAAATACATTGACCCACCTCTCTGAGGAGGATTTGAGGAGTTGTACCGGAGAGCAGGATTTTGTTGCAACTGCCCCCCTGAACATTGTGTTTGTAGCAGATACCACCAAGATCACCGGAAAAGATGAGAGGGGGACTGTCGAGACTGCCTATGTCGATACCGGTTTCATTTCGCAGAACATATACCTATTCTGTGCATCGGCAGGACTTGCTACTGTAACAAGGGCGATGATCAACAAACCTGTGCTTGCCAAAAAATTGAATCTTAAAGGGGGGGAGATAATCACCCTTGCACAAACTGTAGGATATTTTAATAAATAATTGATATGAAGTCTAAAATTCTAATTGTAGCAGCATTATTCTTTGCTGTGGCACTATCTGCACAACAGCCTCGCGCTGAATACCCCCGTCCACAATTTGAACGTGATGCGTGGGTCAATCTCAACGGTGAATGGAGTTTCACCCTTGATTTGGCAGATACCGGACACGAACGTGACTTTTCAAAATCAAATGGGTTTGATGGTAAAATCATCGTACCTTTTGCCCCAGAAAGCAAACTGTCCGGGGTAGCACATACCGAGTTCATCAACGCTGTATGGTATCAACGCACCATTCAGATACCGGCTGACTGGAAAGAAAAAAATATCAATTTGAACTTTGGAGCAGTATTCTATGAATCCGAAGTCTTTATAGACGGTAAATTTGTCGGTCGTCACTTCGGTGGTTCTGACTCATTTTCATTTGACATTACAGAGTTTGTTGCAGACGGGAAAGAGCACAATCTTGTAGTTCATGCCGAGAGCGACCTCAGAAGTGAAGATCTCCCCTCTGGCAAACAATCACATAAACTCCATTCACATGGCTGCATGTATACCCGTACTACAGGTATCTGGCAAACAGTATGGATGGAAGCTGTTGACCCTTGTGCTCTGGAAAGGGTACAGGTATTCACAGATATAGATCAGAACCAGATTGTAGTTACCCCTACATTCTATAATTTGTCCAACGGAAACCGCCTTTTCATCACAGTTAAAGATGGTGATAAGGTGGTATCCAAATCTGATGTTGTGGCTTCACAAGGTATACCTGTAGTAATCCCCATCAAAAAACCCAAACTTTGGAGCCCGGAATCCCCTTTCCTTTATGATGTAGTATATGAAGTGAAAGATGCCTCTGCCAAAGTTATCGACAGAGTGGACAGCTATGTAGGTATGCGTAAAATCCATATCAACGGCACACAGATCTACCTCAACAACAAACCATATTACCAACGTCTTGTCCTTGACCAGGGATTCTATCCCGACGGAGTATGGACCGCACCATCTGACGAGGCACTGAAAGGGGATATCGAAATGTCTATGGCTGCCGGTTTCAATGGCGCCCGTCTTCACCAGAAAGTGTTTGAAGAGCGTTTCTACTACTGGGCAGACAAATTGGGTTACCTTGTTTGGGGTGAGATGGCATCCTGGGGCAAAAACTCAAGTTCAGTAGCAGCAGCCCGCAACTTCATCTCAGAGTGGACAAATATCGTCGTACGAGACCGCAATCACCCTGCCCTCGTGACCTGGACACCATTCAACGAAGAGTGGGAACCAACTACTAATGAGATGGGACGTTTTCTTACAGATGTATACGAATTGACACGTAAACTTGACCCTTCTCGTCCTGTCAACACTGTAAGTGGAGGTCTATATGTCATTTCAGACTTCTGCACCACACACAGTTATGAACAAGATGCCGAAAAATTGCACGACATGTTGTGGAATGGAGAGAAATTCTATCAGCCGCAGGCTCCCGGTAAGATAAACACAAACACCCTGGACCATCTTTACTATGACGGGAAAGTCCCTTACATTATTGATGAATTTGGGGGGATCAAATGTGTTGAGGCAAATCCTTCTAAGGAGAACTCCTGGGGTTATGGTAACGCCGCTTTGACAAAAGAAGATTTCTACAAACGTCTTGAATCTCAAGTCAGAGCAATCATAAGCCACAGCGACAAGATTTGTGGATTCTGCTATACACAGCTTACAGATGTTGAGCAGGAACAGAACGGTGTCTATTACTTCGACCGTAGTGAAAAATACGACATGGAGCGTGTTCGCCAGATCTTCCAAATGGCATTACCAGAGGTCAAATAATCATTATAAAACACGAATATTATGGATATCAAACTTATACGTCAGAAATTTTCAGAACATTTCGGTACAGAGGGTGAATTGTATACATCTCCAGGGCGTATCAATCTTATAGGCGAACATACCGATTACAATGGGGGGTTCGTATTCCCAGGCGCCATTGACAAAGCAATGGTTGCTGAAATCAAACCAAACGGGACAGACAAAATACGCGCTTACTCTGTCGATTTGCAGGACTATGTAGAGTTTGGACTCAATGAGGAGGATAAACCCTCTCCATCCTGGGCTTGCTACATCTTTGGTGTTGCTCGTGAAATCCTCAAGCGTGGTGGAAAAGTTGAAGGTTTCGATACCGCATTTTCTGGCAATGTCCCTTTAGGAGCCGGCATGTCATCTTCAGCAGCATTGGAATCCACCTACGCATTTGCATTGAACCATATTTATAACAACGACAAAATTGACAAGTTTGAGCTTGCACGCATCGGACAATCCACTGAGCACAACTACTGTGGAGTGAAGTGCGGAATCATGGATCAGTTCGCCTCAATTTTCGGAAAGAAAGGGAATCTTATCCGTCTGGATTGCCTTACCATGGAGTTTGCATATTTCCCATTTGACCCTGAAAAATTCGGCTACCGCCTTGTATTGCTCGATTCTGTAGTAAAACACGAGTTGGTCGGCTCACCATACAACAAACGTCGTGAATCTTGTGAAAGGGTTGCATCAATCCTCGGTCAGGAGACACTTCGCGGAGCAACAATGGAAAAACTTGATGCCGTCAAGGACAAAATCTCTGAGGAGGATTATATGCGTGCCCGCTATGTAATAGGGGAAGAGAGACGTGTTCTCGATGTCTGCGCTGCTCTGGAAAAAGGGGATCTTCAAACAGTGGGTGAACGGATGTATGAAACACACTGGGGAATGTCAAAAGATTATGAAGTGAGCTGCGAAGAGCTTGATCTGCTCGCCACCATAGCAAAAGAGTGTGGTGTAACAGGTTCCCGTATTATGGGTGGTGGTTTCGGAGGATGTACCATTAACCTTGTAAAGAGCGAACTATATGATTCATTCATCGCCACTGCTAAAGAGAAATTCTGTGCAGCCTGCGGACACGAACCAAAAGTTTACGATGTTGTCATCTCTGATGGCGCACGCAAGTTAGAAATCTAATGTAAGAAAATGTAATCCACAGATTATGAAAAAATTAGCAATTATGGCTCTAGCATGTACACTTATGGCATCATGTGGAAAGTGTGATGCCCCGATTTTGTTCCCCGAAAAAGATTTCCAGACCACAGTTGATGGCAAAGAGGTATCTATTTACACCCTGAAGGGTGGTGATATCACTATGCAGGTTACCAACTTCGGAGCACGTGTCGTATCACTGTGGACACCTGACAAAGATGGGAAATACGATGATATTGTCCTGGGATACAATAATATAGACAATTATATCAACAACCCCGGCGAACGCTTCCTGGGTGCAGTCGTAGGTCCTTATGCAAACCGAATTGCAAACGGGACATACACAATAGGGGAAGAGGTTTACAACTTCCCTCAGAATAACAATGGCCAGACACTTCATGGTGGTCTTAAAGGGCTCGATATGGTCGTATGGGATGTTAAAGAGGTGAGTGAAAACTCCATCGTTCTGTTCTATCTCCGTCCTGACGGACAAGATGGTATGCCTGGAAATCTCTCAATTACCATGACCTATACTCTCACTCCTGAAAATGAGTTCAAGGTGGAATATCTTGCCACTACCGACAAGGCTACCCATGTAAATATCTCCCACCACTCATTCTTCAACCTCAAAGGGGAGGGCAATGGAACAATCGAAGATCTTGAGATGGTAATCAATGCCTCTGCAACCACCCCTGTAAACGAGGTGCTTATCCCTTCGGGAGAGATTGCAGATGTTACCGGTACCCCTTTCGATTTCCGTCAGCCCCATATTATCGGTGAGAGGATAAATGCAGACAATGAGCAGATCAGATTCGGTAGCGGCTACGACCACAACTGGGTTCTTGACCGCAAGGGTGATGGAGTAGAGTTTGCTGCATCTGTATATGAATCAAATTCGGGCAGATTCATGTCGGTATACACCGACCAGCCCGGAATGCAATTCTATAGTGGGAACTTCTTTGACGGGACATCTAAAGGGAAATATGGCAAAGAGTTGCGCTATCGTGAATCGATTGCATTGGAGACACAGAAATTCCCCGACACACCCCATCACGACAACTTCCCCTCTACATTACTTAAACCCGGTGAGAAATACACTCATACATGTATATATAAATTTGAAGTCAAATAGAAGAGATTGTAAACAGATAGCATGAAATTTATCAGCATCATATTTTCAACACTGCTGCTCCTTGCCCCTTTTACAGGGATCGCTGCCAATGACAACAACAAAGAGGAGAAACCACACCTTGTCAGCGAAATAGCAGAGATAGGGAAAGTCACCCCCAGGACACAGATTGCCGGTGCTCAAGGGGAGAGATATCCTCAAACATTTGTTATCTCCCTTAATGGGGAGTGGGATTTCTGGTGGAGTGAAAGCGATGCCTCATATAAAGAGGAGTTTGTCTCCCCTCTGTTCAACAGCAGTGGATGGGACAAGATACAGGTCCCTGCAAACTGGGAATTGAATGGCTATGGTACCGCAATTTATACAAATCACGGATATGAATTCAAACCATACAAACCCCAGCCACCCCATCTGCCTGATAAAAATCCTGTAGGTGTTTACAGAAAAATTGTCAATATCCCCGACAATTGGGGTGAAAGGGTGGTTTATCTGAATATCGGCGGAGCCAAGAGTGGTTGCTATGTCTATGTAAATGGAGAGCAGGTCGGGTACAATGAAGACTCAAAGAATACTGCAGAGTACGACCTCACACCCTATTTGAAAAAAGGGGAAAACGTAATTGCCCTCAAGATATACAGATGGAGTACCGGAAGCTATCTCGAGTGTCAGGATTTCTGGAGATTGAGCGGTATCGAGAGGGATGTTTATCTGTTTGCACAGCCTAAAGTCCATATTTTCGACTATACCATTACCCCTATTGTTGAAGAGCTCTCTTCAGACGGCCTTACCGGGAGCGGTTATTTTGAATTGGATGTTGTGGTAAAAAACAGCACCAACACCAATGCTTCAGTAGAGCTCACTTTGGGAGAGGCCCTCAATGAAGGGGGAAAGGGGGAACTCTCCGTTGCCCCTGGGGGTACCCAAGTCCAATCTTTCAAAGTCCCATTCAAAGGGTGGAAATTGTGGAGTGCTGAAAATCCTGTTCTTTATAACGGATCGATAGCGATATCAAATGGTGGAGACGAATATGAAAAGATTGCTTTCAGATTTGCCCCGAGAAAAGTGGAAATAGTAGGCAACCAACTTCTTGTCAATGGGAAGGCAATCAAAATCAAGGGGGTAAATATTCACGAACACAACCAGCATACAGGCCACGTCATCAGTCGTGAACAGACAGAATCGGATATAAAACTGATGAAAGCCAACAACTTCAATGCTATCCGTTGCAGCCACTATCCCCAGCCGGCCTATTTCTATGAATTGTGTGATGAATACGGCATATATGTATGTGACGAGGCAAATATAGAGTCCCACGGAATGTACTATAACCTCCGCAAAGGTGGCACACTTGGAAATGACCTGAGATTCTACAATGCCCATATGGCAAGGATCAAAAACATGTATTGGCGCAACAAAAACTATACGAGCATCATCTACTGGTCTATGGGAAACGAGGCAGGCAACGGCTACAATTTCTATCAGACATTCCTCTACCTCAAAGGGCTTGACAAGGTGCGCCCTGTACAACACGAAAGGGCTATCCTTGAGTGGAATACAGAAATCTATTGCCCACAATACCCAAGTGCCTTCAAAATGGCAGAGTGGGCAGCACAAGAGACCGACAGACCATACATTTTGAGTGAATATGCACACGCGATGGGCAACAGTACCGGAAATTTCAAAGATTTGTGGGATGTTATCTATGCTGCACCAAATCTTCAAGGTGGATTTATATGGGACTGGGTTGACCAGGGTATTCACCAGATTGATGAAAACGGAAGAGAGTTCTGGGCATACGGTGGTGATTTCGGAGTCAATGCTCCAAGTGACGGAAATTTCCTATGCAATGGAGTGATCGGTCCCGACAGAGTTCCACACCCTGCAATGAATGAGATCAGTCACATTTATCAGAACCTCTGGATTGAACCCGATGGAAATGGTGCTTACAGAGCAATCAACAGAAATTACTTCAAGGAGATAGAGTATTACAATTATGAAATAATCTCTATCCCTGAAGCATATTCGAAAAGGGCAAAATCAAAAGTAATCTCTTCTGGCAAGGTGGAGGTAAATATCCCCGCTGATGACACCCTCACCATCACTTTACCACAATTCAAAATAGAGGAGGGGTACGATTATTATGTAAATTTCTCCGGGGAACAGAGCTGGAACCAATATCCTCTCTGCGACAACACCAACCTCCCGATAGCTGCATCTGCAAAAAAAGCCAATGTTGTATTTGAGGTAGATTCTCAGAGCGGCATTATTAAAAAATACTCTGTTGGTGGGGTAGATTATATCGCTGACGGCTTCGGCATCAGACCAAACTATTGGAGAGCCCCCATCGACAACGATTATGGCAATGGTGCCCCTGCAAGATGGCAGCCCTGGAAAGTTTATGGTAAAGAGAACACACCGGCAAAAGTGACCGACGAGACAATTGACGGAAAAAGGGTTGTTACTGTTGTCTATAATCATGCTGACCTCAATTGCCAAAATGTGATAAAATATACTCTGGAGAGCAGTGGTGCTCTCACTGTGGAGGCAAACATGTCTGAAGCGTCACTGAAAGAGGCACCAAGATATGGTGTAAGATGGAGGATGCCACAAGAGTTTTCAAATGTCAGATTTTACGGAAGGGGTCCATGGGAGAACTATTGCGATAGAAAAGATGGCGCAGGATTCAATATCTACTCTTGCAATGTCTCAGATATGTATGTCCCTTACGTAAGACCTCAGGAGAACGGTCACAGGGTGGATGTCCGCTGGCTGGAGATCAAGAATGCCAAAGGGAGAGGTCTCGTTGTCTGTGCCATCGGCCAGCCATTTGAGTTCAATGCACTGCACAATTCTGTAGAGGATTTCGACACAGAAGAGTCTGATGCTCCATACCAATGGAACAACTTTGTAGAGAACGATCCACACGATGTCGGTCGTGCACGCAATGTGATGAAAAAGCAGACACATGTCTCAGACATCACACCACGAGAGTTCACAGAGGTTTGTATCGACTCCCGAATGACAGGTGTCGGCGGAGACAACTCATGGGGCGCTGAAACTTATGAAAAATATAAAGTACGCACCTCTGAACCACAAAAATTGAGTTTTAGAATTATACCGTTTTAGTTAGATATCAGAATATGAAACTGACTGTTGTCCCATCTTTATGTATCTGTGCAATTCTCTTTTTCTCCTCATGTGCGCACAAAGCTGCACCCGCAATTGAGACAGACAAGGAGATAGAGGCAAAGATTGAGAAGATACTCAAGAAAATGACTCTGGAAGAGAAGGTTGGACAGATGGCACAGATTACCATTACCGTTTTCCAGAACGAAGATGAGAATGGCAATCCACAATGGATCCCATCTATTCTCGATTCAGTAATCACCAAATACAAGGTAGGGTCAATTCTCAATGTTATCAGCGCTCAGGCTCAGACAAGGGAACTTACAGCCTCCATGATCAGAGAACTTCAGGAGAAATCGATGAAGGAGATCGGAATTCCATGTCTGTATGGACTTGACCAGATTCACGGGGCATCATATATTGCAGATGCAACCCTCTTCCCACAAGAGATAAACATTGCTGCAACATTCAACAGGGAGCACGCTTTCAATATGGGAGAGGTGACAGCGTATGAATCCCGTGCCTCTCTCAACCCATGGTCATTCTCTCCGACACTGGATTTAGGTCGTGACCAAAGGTGGCCCAGACTTTGGGAAAGTTATGGGGAGAGTGAATATCTTCAAGCGGAGATGGGTAGGGCTCAGACTTTGGGTATGCAAGGTGAAGACCCCAACCATGTTGACCTTTACCACATGGCGGTATGTATAAAGCACTTTATGGCATATGGTGTCCCTGTATCGGGGCGTGACAGAACCCCATCTTCTGTTACAGACTCCGATATGCGTGAACGCTATTTTGAACCTTTCAAAGAGTGCATTCAGGCTGGTGCCCTCTCACTAATGGTGAACTCATCAAGCAATGAGGGGCTCCCTTTCCATGCCAATTATGAATATTTGACCAAATGGCTCAAAGAGGATCTGAACTGGGATGGGATGATTGTGACCGACTGGGCTGACATTGACAACCTGTACAATAGAGAAAGGGTTGCCACAAGCAGAAAAGATGCTGTCCGCCTTGCAATCAACGCCGGTATAGATATGGCAATGATCCCCAATGATTGGCAGTTCTGCATCGATCTTGTGGAGCTTGTCAAAGAGGGGGCTGTCCCTATCTCCCGTATTGATGATGCTGTCCGTCGCGTATTGAGATTGAAATTCCGCCTTGGTCTCTTCGACAACCCCAATTGGGATCTGGACAAATATGAGAAATTCGGATCACAAGAGTTCCAGCAGATGTCATATCAGGCAGCAGTAGAATCTGAAGTTCTTCTCAAAAACAACAATGGTCTCCTCCCTTTGAAAAAGGGGACAAAGATCTTAGTCACAGGCCCGAACGGAGATGAGATGCGTTGCCTCAACGGCGGCTGGTCTTATACATGGCAGGGAGATAAAGCAAATGATTATACTTCACACTTCAACACCATCTTTGAGGCATTGTGCAATGAATACGGCAAAACCAACGTCCGTTATGAACCAGGGATAACCTATCTCCCCGGATTCGGAAAATGGCAACAGGAGAGGTGCACCGAAGCTTCAATCAACAAGGCTGTTCAGGCTGCCCGGGATTGTGATGTAATCGTAGCCTGCATCGGGGAGAACAGCTACTGTGAAACCCCCGGCAACGTAGAGGATATCAACCTTTCTGCCAACCAGAAAAAGCTTGTAAAAGCACTTGCCAAGAGTGGCAAACCCATTGTTCTTGTCTTGAATGGGGGACGTCCACGCATCATAAATGATATCGAACCCCTTGCTCAGGCAGTTGTAAATATCATCCTGCCCGGAAACTACGGAGGGGATGCCCTTGCTGCTCTGATCTCCGGGCGTGAGAACTTCAGCGGCAAACTCCCCTACACATATCCCAAATTCATCAATATGCTCTCCACCTACGACTATAAGGTATCGGAAGTCTCTGCCACCATGGAGGGGGTATACAATTACGATGCTCGTATTGATGTGCTTTGGCCATTCGGACACGGTCTCAGTTATACAACATTCCAATACGAAGATCTGAAAGTCAACAAAAAGAACTTCACATCAGAAGATATCCTTGAATTTGAGGTCAAAGTGACAAACAGAGGGGATATTGCAGGCAAAGAGGCTGTTCTCCTCTACTCAAGTGACATTTTTGCCACTCTTGTACCTGACTCCAGAAGGCTAAGGGCCTTTGAAAAGGTGACCCTTGCCCCAGGAGAGAGCCAGATAGTCAGACTTTCACTCCCCGCTACCGATCTTGCATTTGTTAATTACGACGGGAAATGGACCCTTGAAGAGGGGGACTTCCGCATCCAGACAGGCGACCAGGTGACTATGATACACTGCGACAAGAGTGTTGTCTGGGACCAGCCAAATATTGACTGACATCTGTTCAAATAAGAATTACCTCCAGAAGTTGTACCACCTCTTCTGGAGTTTTTCTTTGCAATCCTTTATGAGTTGTGGATTTTTATTCAAGTACTCCACCATCGTATCATAGCCTATCTGATATATCTCCTCAAACTCATTGAATTGCAACATTTCATACTTGTCTATAGCATGACAGTCCACTACATAATCGCATATCTCCCTCCCTTTTTGTCCGCTTGAAATTGCCAGAGAGTGTATATAGGCCGTCAGCACATCCCTTATATTATCCACCTTCACCTCCTTTTTTGGAGGCATGACGTCTATCCCTATCAAAACATCTGCATAAGGTCTGATATATTGTGTAGGAAAATGGTTCAACGATCCCCCATCCATATAGACCTTCCCTCCGATAATTACAGGTTCAAACACTACCGGAATGGACATTGATGCAAGAAGCCAGTCTATCAGTCTGTCTCCAGAATCCCTTTTCTCTGTCCTGGAATCTGTAAGATTTGAAACTGTCAGGATAAATTTCTTATCCAGTTCCTCAAAGGTCTCGGCATGTATATCTTTTGTAAGGATGTCCCTCACCTTTTTATGAGTGTAAATGGAAGCGCCCTTAACTTGCGCCCCACCAACTGCGAAAATTTTCGACTTCATATAGAATTTGTCCTCAAGGATTATATCTTTTATCTCCTGTGGGGAATACCCACTGCAATAATAGGCTCCTACAAGAGCCCCCATACTCGAGCCCTCAATCACATCGGGGTAGATTCCCCTATCCTCCAAAGCTTGAAGTGCCCCTATATGGGCAAATCCAAGGGCACCGCCCCCACTAAGATAGACCCCTACAACGGGTTTCTCACTCTGGGCTGAAATACCCACAGAGAACATCATGGCCAAGGCCACAAAAAATATCTTTACTCTTTTCATTTTTCTCAATTTTAATTTTCTATTTAATTTTGTGCAATATGGAAAAGATCCTGTTACACTCCTGCTGCGCACCATGTTCGGCAGCCATTCTTGAATGGTTGACAAACAATAACTATACCACTACCATACTCTTCTACAACCCCAACATCTTCCCTAAAGAGGAGTATCTGAAAAGAAAGGGGGAGATTGTAAGATATGCAGACTCTCTCGGAATCGCTGTTGTCGACAAAGATTCTCTGGAATGGGATGTACAGCACACAAGATGGAAAAAGGATATTGCTACTCTTGAGATGGAGCCTGAGAGGGGAAAAAGGTGCCTCGAATGTTTCAAACACCGTCTGTGTGTCACTGCAGAGTATGCAGCAGCAAATGGCTTTGACCTCTTTACCACCACCCTCGCCTCTTCCCGATGGAAAGATATAAACCAGATCAATGAGGCTGGCCGATACGCAGAACAGATATTCCCGGGAAGCAGATTCTGGGACAAAAACTGGAGAAAAGGGGGACTCTATGAGAGGAGAAATGAATTGGCCAAACAATTCTACAACCAGCAGTATTGCGGGTGCGAATACTCCATGAAACACATTGAAAAATAAAATAAAACGCTACATTTGCGGCGTGAAAAACAGAGGACTCATTTACATCGCCATAATATTATGTGCCCTTTCCCTTATACAAGAGATGGATGGGGCACATTCTACCACTACAACACACGGTGTTGAATGTGTCATATCGCAAGATACCCAGACAGATCTGACCCCTTACGAACCGGTCGGGACAATATCAAATATAAATCTCAGAGGATTCTCCTCCGCACGCAATGCCGACAACTGCTCATCACAAAGGCGGGTCAAGTACCAGTTGTTTACACATCGCGGAGATGGTAAGATTCCCAAACCATTGATGATGGACCATTTTTGTGAGGACCTCACATTGTTCCCTTCCGGAATCAAATCTTCATATCACCATTTTATCAGACTACGCAAATTCGTGATTTAATCCATCCATAAATCTCTTTTTTCGCTTTTATAAGCATTATTTACTGATTATCAAACACTTAAAAAGATTTTTATGGAATATATCATTCTTATTGTTTCCCTTGTGGGAATTGTTTTGGGCGCAGATTACCTTGTAAACGGATCTGTAGCTATCGCTAAACGTTATAAAGTATCCGACTTTGTTATTGGTGCTGCCATTGTCGGTATCGGAACATCTCTTCCAGAATTTGTTGTAAGCACCATAGGGGCTATCCAGGGTAATGCCGAAGTAGCTATTGGAAATGTTGTCGGCTCCAACATTTTTAATGTCCTTGCCATCCTTGGTCTGACTGCAATATTTTTTCCTATCCCTGTGGATAAGAACAACCTCAAATTTGAGATTCCTCTCTGCGTAATAGCTTCTATTCTCCTTATTGTTCTTGTATTCAACTTCTTCACTGGTGGTGAGGCTGTTATCGGCAGAGTTGATGGAGTAATCCTTCTTGTAATGTTCTTCTTCTATATGTGGAACTCATTCCGTAGGGATGCAAAGAACAAATTGGCAAATCCTGCCCCTGCTGCAGAGGAATCAAAAGATGAAAAGATCGACTCATTGGGCCTCGCTTTGGTGAAGGTTGTTGGGGGTCTTGGTGTCCTTATCACAGGGTGCCACTTCTTTGTGGAAGAGGCTATCGTAATTGCCCGTAATTTCGGTGCAAGTGATGCATTTATCTCAATCACTCTCATTGCTTGCGGCACATCACTTCCTGAACTTGCAGCATCAGTTACAGCAGCACTCAAAAAGAACACCCAACTTGCATTGGGTAATATTGTCGGTTCCAACATCTTCAACATCTGCCTTATTTTGGGTGTAGGTTCTGAAGTTATGCCGCTCAAGACAGGTGGTATCACCTTCATAGATTATGCAGTAATGCTTGCAGCTGTCCTAATGACTGTATATTTTGGTTTCAGAGGGAAAATCTCCAGAGTCGGAGGTGCCGTATTGTTTATCGGTTATATCGCTTACACCTGGTATCTTACATCAAATCTTTAGCGGTTAGCAGCGGAAATATTCTAACAAGAGGGGACCAACTTCAAAGTCGATCGACTTTTGGTTGGCCCCCTTTTTCTCAATATCAAGTGCTCTTATTCAAGTATACTTGATGCGACTATATTGGCTACAACTGCGCGGGTTCTTGCCACTACACCATCAGCGTCTGTAGGGTGTACCCTGTTGGTAAGGAGGATAATTGCACATTTTCTATCCATATCAAACATCATTGATGTTCCTGTATAGCCTGTATGTACAAAGGTATTTGGCTGTGTCAAGAAAAGATCACCTTTAGTACCGGCTCCGGTGGTGTAGGTATCCCAACCCAGATTACGCTCGATTGATGGATCGTTTTCCTTCGGATTCACCATCATGGTCTCGATCATCATTGGGCTCAATACTCTGCGACCCTTGATCTCTCCACCATTCATGATGGCAGCTGCAATTACAGCAAGATTTTCAGCATTTGAGAAGACTCCGGCATTTCCGGAATTTCCAAGATTTACAACTCTTGCAGTAGGGTCATGAACTTCGCCATTAAGTGGCAAGCCATTCTCCTGTACCTCTGTAGGTGCAACCAGATCAAGGAAATTCGGGACAACTGCAGAAAGAGATCTTTCGCGGGCTTGTGGCTCAAGGGGAAGATATGCTGTGTGTTTCAAGCCAAGCCTTCCGAAAACATTCTCCTGTGCATAATCTGCAAGGGTTTGTCCTGTCACATTCTGAAGAACATTTTGAAGGGTAATGAAGTTCAGACAGCTGTATGTGTATCCTGTTGTTGGTTTGTACCTCAAAGGGAGTTCCTGAGCAATATGCTTGATAAGAGAATCGGGAGTACCGGGTGCATATTTCTCAAGGTATGACCTCATATTGATATATGCAATGATTCCTGAAGAGTGTGACAACAGGTCCTGAATGCGGATTGATGTCTTCTTCCCTGTCTCCGGGTCGGTCCATTGCTGGAATCCGGGGATATATCTCTGCACAGGGTCGGTAAGGCGGATCTGCCCATTTTCTACCAACTGCAATACTGAAAGGGTGGTACCCACACATTTACTTACTGAAGCAAGGTCAAATACAGTCTCCTCGGTCATAGGGATTGTATCTGGCACCACCTGTTTGTTGCCGTATGCCTTAAGGTACGCCAGCTTATCCCCTTTTACGACTGCAAGGACAGCACCTGGTATTTCACTGTCGGCAATTGCCTTGTTGATTACGCTATCGGCCAATTCAAATCTTTTTGAATCCATTCCGACACTTTCGGGGAACACTTTCTGGAGTTTGGTCTCCTCTTCAGAGCAACAACCAGCAATCAGCAATGCTGAAACGATCAAAAACAAAAATTTTCTCATAGGTATCTTATTTTATAAAATTTGCAAAAACAACTGCAGCCATAGCCTCAACCACTACCGGTGTCCTCAAGGCAAAGCATGCGTCGTGTCTCCCCGGTATGGAGATCTCCTCTACTTGTTCAGAGATGAAGTTGTAGCTCCTCTGCACCTTGGCGATACTTGATGTCGGTTTGAAAGCGACTCTAAAGATCACCTCATTTCCATTTGTAAGTCCCCCATTCACCCCACCTGCTCCGTTGGTAGCACATCTCCCCTCATTGTCTATATAGCAATCATTGTGTTGTGACCCTTTCATCGCGGCGGCGGCAAATCCATCTCCAAATTCCACACCTCTGACACCGGGAATAGAGAACATTGCGTGGGAAATCATCGACTCCACAGAGTTGAAGAAAGGCTCTCCAAGTGCAATAGGAACATTGGTGCATCTGCATTCCACCACTCCACCCAAAGAGTCACCCTCCCCGATAGTATTCTTCAAAAGGGCGACAAAACGGCTATCTTCCATAGGTGGACAATCAAGATTTATCCCCCCTGCCTGTATCAGACGGGCAGAGATTGAGATGGGGTCAATAACCTTTTTGGCCACCACACCTGCAGCTACCAAAGGCAATGTAAGGCGTCCCGAAAAATGGCCGCCACCCCTTATATCGTTGTGGAAATTATATTTAATACTTGCCACAAAATCTGCATGTCCTGGTCTTGGGACCTCTCTGAAAGAGGAATAATCTTGTGACTTAATATTATTGTTTCTGAAGATTATAGTCAATGGAGCACCTGTTGTACAACCGTCAGCGACCCCACTCAAGATCTCCGGAATATCATCTTCGATGCGTGGGGTAGTCCCCAAAGAACCACTTTTTCTCCTGAGGATGTCCGCAGTAAAATCGTTTTGGGACAACTCAATGCCAGCTGGAACACCATCCAGCACAATACCTGTTGCAGGGGCATGAGACTCCCCGAAAATTGCGATTCTGAAATTATCTCCGAAAGAGTTCATATCACCCGTTCTTTAAGGTTTTCAATATCTGACTGAACTGAGGGAAAGATTTGTTTATACACTCTGTATTGTCCAAAGTCATCTTCTCTGTAGAACCAAGGGAGGCAATCATCACCGCCATTGCAATACGGTGGTCAAAGAACGACTGGTAATTCCCTTTTGCCAACATTTTCCCCTCCACATACCTTCTTGCAGGGGAGATACCTTCGATGTACATTGTCCCATCTTCCACCTCTATATTAACCCCCATTTTCTTGAAATTCTGAAGAATGGCTTCTTTCCTGTCACTCTCCTTGTTCCTGAGTCTTTCAACTCCGTGGATAGCACTCTCCCCCTCGCAATATGCCGCCAGCACAGCCAGCACAGGGAAAAGGTCCGGAGAATTTGTTGCATCATACTCAAAGGCCTTCAAATGGGATCTTTTTACCCTCAAACCACCATCTTCCTCCTCAACATAACCGCCACATCCTCGGACAATATCGACTATTGCCCTGTCTGCCTGACAACTATCCATCCTCAACCCTTTGATCAGTACATCTCCAAACAATGCCCCTGCCACAATGAAATTTGAAGCAGAACTCCAGTCCCCCTCCATCTTCAATGTTGCAGGCTTGTATGATTGTTTTCCCGGTATATCGAACACGATATCCTTTCCGTCAATCTGATAAGAGATCTCTATTCCAAACTGCGAAATGACATCGAGAGTCAGTTTGATATATGGGAGACTTGTAGCATTGGTAACTCTCAATTGGCTGTTCTTCTTACTCAATGGGAGTGCCATCAACAATCCCGAAATGAGTTGTGAACCTTTTTTACCCGAAATGGTAACTTTCCCTCCGGAGAGGGGGCCGCTCACTATTGCCGGAAGTGTATTTTCAGCAGAGAGGATACATTTGGCACCAAACTCCTCAAGACTCTCCTTGCACCCATACATCTCTCGGGCCAACAATGTCCCACCACCGGTAATTGAAACCCCCTCACCGAGTTGTGCTGCAATGGGGATACATAGGCGAGATAAAAGACCCGACTCCCCGACATATAGAGACAAAGTGCTCGGAAGGACAATTGCAGAGATAAGATTGGGGGCAATTTGCTCAGACTTTTTAGTAAATGCCCTGAACCCTTTTCCATTGATTGAAACGGTATCACCCAGAACATCCACCTCTGCGCCCACCTGTTTTGCAACTCCTAAGGCATTATCAATATCATCACATCTGCTGAAATTGAAAAACTCACTCTCCCCCTTTGCAAGAGAAGCTGCAACGATAACCCTTTGAGCCACACTCTTGGATACAGGGACGGTAAATTCCCCTTGCAACATCTTCCCTATTGCAAACTTCTCCATCTGCTGGTAAGAGAACTGTCCTATATTGTATTTATCTTTTGATGACAGGGAGCAAAACATGAACGGTGCCCCCAGATTCAACGCTTCCACTCTGGTATAACGGCCGATATACCCCATTGAGAAGGCAATCAGTTTCACATTCTTCCCAAATGCCCCCTTGCGGTGATATTCATAGAGGGAGAGGACCCTGTCAGCCTCCTCAAGGTTATTTGCAGTGGTGACTATTTTAATCACATCTGCCCCCCTTTTCACCCCCCTTTTTGCTACCTCTACCAACTCTTCAATGGTGGGTGTTCCGGTATAATTATGATAAGAAAGGAGTCTCTTCAGTTTTCTCTTCTTGAGGAGAGGTGTTATTTCGTTAAAGAATGATTCGGAAGAGAGGATATCTATATCAACATAGGCTGCACCAGACTGGATAGCCGCCTCACATTGTTCTTTGGTCCTTTTTCTGCATATTGTCATCAGGGGGATAGACGAACTCATATAGAGTTTCCTGACCTCCATCTCGGTAAGATTGCACAAATCAAGACGCACCTCGGCAATGATGTCGGGATACTTTTTCTGGAGCTTTTCACACTTCTTAAGGGTCTTAAGACAGTCATCAAAGCTATAATCTGTGATACTAATACAAAACATGCTCAACCTCCCTTTCCAAATCGCTGACACTTATTGTATCGATGCAAGGTTCACCAATTTGATGTAAAAATACAAAATCTACCCCGTTATCTACCCTTTTTTTGTCATTTTTTATAGCCTCCATTATATCCTTGGGGGAATAGTGTGCTTCAACCTCAAAACCCAGGGCACATAACTTATTGATAAACAACTCCATCTCATCTTTCGACAGATACCCCAGACGGTTGGATAGACGGGCTGCAATGGCCATTCCTGCAGCAACAGCCTCTCCATGCAGGACTTTGTTTGAGGCACACCTCTCAATAGCATGTCCGAAAGTGTGTCCGAAATTTAGGATCTTTCTCAACCCTTTCTCTGTAGGATCCTCCTTCACCACCTCATTTTTTATCTCCACAGAGCGTTCAATCATCTTCAGAATATCCTCTCCCCCGAGAAACATCTCCCTATCCCTCAAAGCAAGGGTCTTATACAACTCTGCCAGCCCAGCCTTATATTCCCTCTCGGGGAGGCTTTTCAAAAGCTCTGTATTTATATAGGTAAACTCCGGCATACTGAATGTACCCACTGCATTTTTATAGCCGGCAAGATTTATCCCGGTCTTCCCCCCAATTGATGCATCCACCTGGGCAAGTAAAGTGGTCGATACATAACCGCATTTTATCCCCCTTTTATATATCGAGGCGACAAAACCACCCACATCTGTCAGGATTCCACCCCCCACACAAAGGAGAAATCCCCCTCTGTTCACCTCCATTTCAAGCAATTTTTCACAAATTTCCTGAACAAGGGTAAAAGATTTATTTTGTTCGGAAGTGTTGACAATAATTTTCCGATAAGGGAAACAATTTCCAAAAATTGGCTCTACACCACTATCTATAAGGGTTACGACCTCTTTTTTTCCTTCCAGAAGGGGGAACAGGTCGGCAAAAGAATCCCTTATGTAAACCATTTTTGACATATTTTACAAAGATAGTAAAAATAATAGGTTTTGAATTTAGTATTTTTTTAATACCTTTGCATCCGCAATGTTTACCAACAATGCCAGTTGCCCAGATGGCGGAATCGGTAGACGCGCTGGTCTCAAACACCAGTGGGGTAACACCTGTGCCGGTTCGACCCCGGCTCTGGGTACAACAAGAAAACCCTCTCAGAAATAGTTCTGAGAGGGTTTTTTATATTGATTCAAATCAAATTTATTGCTCTTGCGTAGATATACAGTCGGGAAATCCGACGGAATCACAAATTATCATCTCTTCCGAAGAGATGGGATGTTACTGGACAAAGTTATAACATGCAAATTTAATTTCCTAACAATTCGAGATTTTTTTTGTAAATAATTGATTTTACATACATAACACTGATTTCAAAATTTTTCTATTTGCCCTATCAATAATATCGGTATCCAATGATGAAAGGTAGATTCGTGTAGTCATCTCTGTTGTATGTCCCATCCCTTCACTGATAACTGATAATGGAATCTGTTTCTGTCTTGCAACATTTGCCCATGTGTGCCGGGCAACATACATGGTGAGTGGAACATCTAATCCAAGTCTCTTTCCTATAAGTTTTAGTGAGTGGTTGACATTATGAGACATGTTTATGTACTGCCGTCTCTCATCTCTTCCATCATAAGCAATTATCGGTAGAAGATATGGTGATGAAGGATCGTTATAAATCTGCACAATATTATCCATACACCGTTCCCATCTTATATATAATGTCTGCCCCGTTTTACGACGCCTATAGGTGAGAATCCCCCGGGAAAGATCCCTTTTTTGCAAATAGGCCATATCTACAAATGACATCCCTCTTGTATAAAAAGAGAAGAGGAACAGATCCCTTGCAAGTGCAGCTGAAGGATCGTCTTTGAGGTTCATTTCTGCAAGTTTACTTATAGAGGAGATATCCAGTGCTCTCTTTCGTGTCTTTGCAACCCCTGTGTATACATATTTGAAAGGGTATTGTTGTGGAGTTAACCCCTCCTTGACAGCACGATTATACACAGCACGCAAAATACGCATATAAAAAGAGGTGGTATTGGGGGAGAGTCCCGAGGCTCTCATGCTGATTTCGTACCCTACCATAAGTTCGTCCTTAATATCTGAAATGAGCACATCTTTTCCTTTACGGAATCGCATGAAGCTTGCCAGGGCGGACTGATATGTTTCGGATGTTCTTGTTTTTCCTAAACTCTGAAGATGTGCAATTGTCCCCTCCATGAAAGGGGAGAGGTACCCATTCAAATTGGGCTTTTTCTTTTGTCTCATTTTGATAAAAAAATTAAAGGTTAGCGAGCGTAAATAATTTTGAATCACTCTCTTCGGAAGAGATGTGCATGTGATAATAACATTTTAATTTTATTTTATGATAAGATGTTTAGGAAAATATTGTTCTGCCTCTTGCTGGCTCTCCCTTTCCACAAGGGATTTTCACAAGTAACTGTACAAGAAGATACTGTACAATGCAGCATATATTTCCATCAAGGAAAGTCATACTTTGATCCTTACCTTAAGGACAATGGGAAGCGCATAAAAAAAAATGATAGACGAGATATCTTCCCGCTCTGACAATCCTTCGATGTCAATAAAGAAAGTGATAGTCAATTCTGGTGCATCACCAGAAGGACCTAAACATATAAACGACCGGCTCTCCGACAGGAGGGCCGCAGCTATCATAGCACATTTGAAGCGGAGTGCTGGGTTTAGCGATTCTATGATTTTCGTCGTCTCTCCCGGTGTTGACTGGGATGGTCTATCAGAAATCATCAAACAATCTGACAAAGTACCCGACAAAGAGGCGGTTCTCGCTATCCTCAATTCAAAAGAATTCGGAGATGACGACATAGCCCGAAGAAAGAAACTTGAATCCCTTAATGGTGGGAAACCATACAGATGGCTCTACGCAAACCTCTTCCCGCTGGTAAGACACTCCCATGCTACCATCACCTATCTGGGCAAGACATTTCAGAAGGTACACCTCGATACCCTCCCCCATATATCCCACTCCAGACAAGTGGAGGCGCCATACACCCCTCTGACATACCCTCCGATGCAGGAGAGGGCAACAGCGACTTCAACCAAGTCAGACAAAGGGTTGTATATGTCGATACAGACCAATCTTCTGTATGACGCCCTTGCCACTCCAAATATTGGCGTTGAATTCTATCTTGGTGGGAGATTAAGCCTTGATGCAAACTGGATGTATGCCTGGTGGCACTCTGATCCCCTCAATTACTATTGGAGAATCTACGGTGGGGATCTGGCATTCCGCTGGTGGTTTGGCCGAAGTGCCAAAGAAAAGCCACTGACCGGTCACCACATCGGCCTTCATGGAGGACTCTTTACCTATGACTTTGAACTTGGGAAAGGTGGTCAGATTGGGGGTGTTCCAGGTGGGACTCTATGGGACAGAGCCAACTACGCAGCAGGGCTGGAATATGGATACTCCCTCCCTGTGGCCAGACGTCTTAATCTCGATTTCACACTCGGAGTTGGATACCTTTTTGGTGAATACCAGGAGTATATCCCTCAGGACGACTGCTATGTGTGGCAGGCAACAAAATACCGCAACTGGATAGGGCCGACAAAAGCAGAGATCTCTCTGGTATGGCTTATCGGCAAATACAACTACAATAAAGGAAAAGGAGGCAAACGATGAGAAGATTATTTTATTTGGTAACATTGTTATCCGTTGCCCTCTTCACATCATGCAGACACAAGGAACTGTGTCTCCACCACCCGCACTCAAAGAATTTGAAAGTTGTCTTTGATTGGAGTTACGCACCAGATGCTAACCCCAAAGGGATGTGCGTCTCTTTCTACCCTATCGACGGAGGGGGTTACTACCGTTTTGACTTCAATGGGAAAGAGGGGGGAGATATTGAGTTGAAAAACGGCAAATATCGCGCCATCTGTCACAACAACGATACCGAATCGATGCTCTTCTTCAACGATGATGATTTTGGGACATATGGGGCATATACCAGGGAGTGTAATGTTCTGGAGCCTTTGTTCGGCAATGGTGCCAACTATGCACCAAAATCCCAAGGTGCAGAGGAAGAGAGGGCAGTCCTCTCTACCGACATGATGTGGGGGTGCTGCGCTTTTGATATTGAGATTACCGACGATGGCATTACATATACCTGTGACAACAAGAACACTTCAAATCAAGAGCAGATCATAACACTATTTCCTCACGAATTGACCTGCATATACACTTATGAAGTGAGGAACATTAAAAATCTGAAGCATGTGACCAGGATGTCCGGGACATTGTCAGGAATGTCCGGCATGCTCACCTTCTCCAACGAAGCACTTCACGATGAGGCAGTGACACTCCCATTCGAGTCGCACTCTGACGGGGTATCCACAGTTACCGGAAAATTCTTCACATTCGGTCATCATCCCGACAATCCGGCTCTGCACAAGATGACATTGTATGTGATAATGGATGACGGTGCAAAATTGTGTTACAAAGATACCGAGTCCCTCAATGTCACAAAACAGATACACGAAGCACCTAACCCAAGGAGGGTACACATTATAGTTGACGGACTCGACTTGCCTGACCCTATCGAAAACGGAAACGGATTCGTTCCTAATGTGGACGACTGGATTATAGAAGAACATGAAATAAATATCTAACCTATTAAAAAAACCAACTATTAACCATTTAATTAAATTAAAAAAACAATGAAAAAATTCCTATTCATGGCAGTGTTAGCCTCCGCGCTAATCTCCTGCTCCCGCGACCAGATCATCGATCTCAACCGCGACAATGATGAGATCCGTTTTGGAGTAGTTGCAAACTCTGCAACCAAAGCAGAAAAATTGTATTGTAACCAATTTTTGCCTTCTGAATTTTATGTATGGGCTACACACGATAACAAAACCTACATCGACGGTGATCAGATTACATATGATAATGTAGCTGGCAAATGGGAGAACCAGAGCGGAGTCCGTTATTGGCCGGAATCTGGTGATGTTAAATTTTTTGCCCATGTAAATGCTGGTCAAAACTTCAAGTGGAATGATGGTGTACCAACAATTGAAGACTTTACTGTTGCTGACGAGGTTGCAATTCAAAAAGACCTTCTTTATGCCGTAACATCGAAGGCAAAAAGCAATGACCCTGTAAAAGTCAATTTCCGTCACGCTCTGTCGCAGATTGTATTTATGGCAAAGAACACCAATAAAAACCTTCATGTAGAAATCAATGGTGTTGGTGTTGGTAAGGTGTCGTACAGGGGAACGTTCACTTATCCCACCGGAGTTACTGATGAGAACTTCGAAAATCATACTGGCAATCAAAACGACCAAGAACTGAAAAATGTTGGTTCTTGGTCTATTCTACCAACCAAGGATAGGATTTATCAATATGAGCAATCTTTTGGTACGGTTAAGAATGATGGCACTGGAAACTTTGTAACAAACAAAGGTGAAGCGAATGACTATCATACCGGAGCATTTCTTCTTATGCCACAAACAACTACAGCATGGGACCCTTCTACAGACAATGATCCAGAATTACAGGAAGGCTCATATTTATATGTAAAATGTAAAATCTGCAACATCGCAGGTGAAACTTATAGTCCATCAACAGATGTAGTACTATATAACAACAAATGGATTGCCATTCCTGCAGCATTCGATTGGAAGCCAGGTAAGAAATATATTTATACCATCATTTTTGGAGATGGAAATGGTGGTTATAATCCAGAGCCTCCAGGACCAGATCCAGAGCCAGTACTTGTACCTATCACATTTGATGTCTCTGTTGATGACTTTGTGATTGCTTCTGTAGAGGATATTGATATGAAAACAATATAATTGATTCTTTCAAAACAGGACGGGCGGGGTTGAATGTCCCCTCCCGTCTACCAAAAAATTTTTTAAGGGATGTTTTCGAAGTTTAACTGCAGATTGCTGGTGCCAGCTTTAATATTGGCATTGTTTGTCTCTTCTTGTTCCAAAAACAAGATTGGAGAAGAGGAGGTTGCTATAGGATTTTTTGCAACCCTTCCCAATACACCCACACCTGAAACCCGTGCTGCCGATATCTCTCCATTAAAAAGCAGCGACAAGATAGGTGTATTCGGTTATCTTGTCCACGATGGGACAAATGGCAGCGACGGGGAGGTTCTTTTTTCAACCCCCTACATCAGCCATAATCAGATAGCCTACTCCGCTGATGACGATCTGTGGCATTTTGACCGCACAATCTGGTGGCCATCTATAGGATATAAAGCTATGAAGTTTTTTGCATACTGGCCATACGTCTCAAAACCGAACACAGAAAACACCTCCGGTCTGAGCCTCTTTACATCCACCACCTCAGCCCCATATTTCAAGTATGTTACCAATCTGTCTGACAAAGCGGCACAAGAGGACTTTCTGATCTCCCAAAACTCCGGATGGAGAAATGAATTTGTCCCTTTGCTTTTCAAAAGGCCACTTTCCAAGGTTATCTGGAAGGTCAAAAACAAAGACTGGATTGGAAACAATGGATTCGAACTCATATTGCAGGTATATGACAAAGCCACCTTCCACTTCTCGGAGGAGACTGCTTCACAAAATGCGGATGTCGAGGATGATGGCGACGGATGGTCCGATTATAGTACAACAAAAAAAGAACTTGCATTCTCATACGATGGTTTGATCCAGGGTGGTGCCACAAGCAGCACCACAGGTGTTGATCTGGCCACCTGCTACCTGATTCCCCAACAAATTACAGAACTTACCATCATTTACAATTACCATAAAGAGAAATATACACTGCCAGCCCCCATTGACCTTCTTGCTGGCCGCCAGCATACAATAACAATATCAATAGGCAAAGATTATGTCATTGAGGTGGAGACATCCGAAGGGGAAGACAAATGGTATAATGTCAACAACGAAAACGATTTGACCACAAACTAATTGAGACTCAAAATGAGAAAAGGATATCTGCTACATATTTTCCTCTTAACAGTTCTGATTGCAACTGCCTCATGTAAGAGGGATGAATTGATAGAAAGACAAGAGGATGTGCTTTCGGGAACATACTCAGGAGAGGTTATCGATATCCCGTGTTCACTGGATGTCGATCCGTTCGGTGGTCCGGAAGTGAAGTCAGAGGATTATAAGACCAACGAACTTAAAATAAAGAATTTCTGGCTATTGCAGTTTGGAGACAAACCCACAGGGGGCAAGGAGACCGAGAGACCATTTCTTGCGGCAATATACCATCCCCATGTGAGTGGTCAGTCAAATCTGGCCAAGAATTATGTAAAAATGGCCGAAGAGTATCTTTCTGAGACAAAACTGGTGTGGATTGTGGCCAATATCGGCAAAAAAGATATCAATGGAAAGACATTTTTCAGTGACTATTCTGACAAGACTCTTGCTGACTTTTATGCTGACGGTATCCCCCTGAGCGAAATGGATCAATTGAAACCGCTCAATGGCAGTAACACATACATCAGCACCCCAGACAAAGGGCTCACAATCCCCCTTTCGGGAAGTGGCTCATTCAACAGTTCTGATCTGCAGAGCAATAATGATAAAAAAGGACTTGTGGTCAAACTGCAGTCGGTTGTCTCAAAACTGACGATAGATGTAAGCGGGGTGGCAAATCCCCAACGTGTAAAACTGATGCGTATCCCCAGCAAAATAAGTTTCGCCCCTGGAAAAGTCAGCCTTACACAGTTTAAGATTCTATATTATGACTACACCGTAGCAGACTACCAGAAAACCCCGGAAGAGACCAAGGTTCTGACACTTTACATCCCACAGAACAAACAACAGAACTCTACATTCCCTGCCGAACAAAAAACATCCGGAACAGCGGCGACAAAGACTAAAAATGCCCCCGCCAAGGCTACATACATATACATCGATGCTTTGACAAATAGCGGGAAAAAGCGGGTTTCAATAAATGTATTTCCCGGAGGGATAGATAATACATACACAAATGATAATGTAGGAGACAACTCGTATCAAAACTACAATATTGCAGCAAATACCCACTATACTGAAATAATAAAATCTGATAATATCGCGACGTATGACAATTATCTAAACAAAGATGCAATCAGTGACTCAAGGCTGATAGAACAAATTCGGTATACAGTTACATCCAATTGCTATATTCTTAATCCCATAATTGATCCTGATGAAGTAGTTGCAAGCCATAAGAGTTATTTCAACGATTTTAAGAATAAAGAGGAGTATTACTCTATCCCTATTATTGCCCGTGTAAATGAGGCGGCGGCAGCAAGTGGAGTCTCAATCGGACCTGATGATGAATGGAGAGTACAGGTGCTATGGCAGGATGTTCCTGGAAGACAAATATTCTTCGCTGAGTCCTCCGGATTGAAGAGTTGGTCCTATTCAACAGGAAAAATTCCACATCACGGAACACTTGATGAAGACAACAATAATTATGCTACCGTTTACTATGGGAGAGGCAACTCTGATGAGGATGGTCGCGTCAACATTATAGTAAAAAAGGAGACTAATACACAAAAGACTGCTGGTAACGTTTTAATTGCTTTAAGAAAGAGAAAAGCCGACGCAACCGGATATGGTTCTGATGCCTGGAGTTCCATTATATGGTCTTGGCACCTTTGGGTAACGGACTATGATCCAGATGCTGCCGGAGCCTGGACATCCGGGACCTTTCAAAAAAACACCCCGGGCGATGATGGGAATACTGCCGGAAATGGTCAGAGAGATAGCAGAGTATTGCATTATGGATTCTGGGGAGATAACTATCAGTGGATAATGGACAGGCATCTTGGAGCTTTAGGATGGAGACCGAATGGAGTTGCAAGTGGTAAGACATATAAATCCTTCGGTTTGTATTACCAATGGGGACGAAAAGATCCGTACCCTGCACAGAGGTTGCTGACATACGGGCAGAAAGTTGGTGAAATACAGCTATACAATATCAGAGGCGTGGAAGTAGATACGAAAATCAAGTCAAACAGTGCCACAAGCGGTACTATTTGGGATGCCACTAAGAATCCTACTCATCTTTATAAAGAAGCAGTAATTACCACATACGCTGGTAGTAAATATTACTGGAATCATCCATCTGCCTGTGTCAAACAAGGCACTAAATCGATTTTCGACCCTTGCCCTCCAGGATGGGAGGTCACTCCGACTAGTGCGTATGAAGGTCTTGTAAAACGTACAAATGGTACGGCTACAGATATAGACGATTCCGATGGAAAATATGCCGTGAAATTCGAATACGCATCGGAGCCGGGTAATGTACTCCCTCCTAAATATGTCTGGGGTACTCAAGAACAGGTTAACGACGGAGCCTGGGTAATTAGTGCTTCGGGAAAATTAAATGATGGTGAACCGGCAAATCCTACTTATTATCCTAACAGTGGATTTATCCAACAGTCAGGGATGAAGGAAATGACAGGACTTGGAGATCTCTGGTGTGCTGATCAAAAAAACGCAAATTGCGGCTCGTTCTTTTATCTGGGCTATAGTGTAGAAGACTTAAATAGTGAAGGATTACTCCTAAGATGTGAATTCCCTACTATGGTACTGAAAAATTCTGGTGATCCAAATGCATTCACTAAAGAATATGCATTCTCCGTACGTTGTGTTAAAAAATAAAAATAAGTTAGTTAATAATTAGTTAATATCCTCAATTGAACGACAACGTACGCCCCTCTCAGATACCCCAAATCTGAGAGGGTTTTTTATCCGAAAACTTTTCAATTTTGACTACTTGACTAACAGTCTATTTCTACATCAAACCACAACCGTACCTTTGGTAGCCTCAATGAATATCAAAAGATCTGTCATTTCTCTCTCACTTTAAATTCAACGCCTCAACGATCTTATGATAAAAAGAATGCAGCCACCCGGACGGGTGACAGCGTAAAGTTCTGTATTATTTATCTGATTGGCAAATTTTACAATTCTACCCTACCTTTTTCCATTTCTACCCTACTTTATACCCTACCACATTCGATTTCCACCCTACTTCTACCGAACTACTACTGCTCGTC
>JAZOBN010000015.1:0-1818 GCA_045595965.1 Candidatus Coprenecus sp. | reverse complement strand
TGCTATTTGACTTCTACAGGAGTTATGAACACAGATAAAAGCAACCTTTTTCTTATCGCTCATATTAAAACCCCAACTTCTTGAACAGTTTCTCTACTTCCGCAGTCTTCAACACCTTGCCCATGGAAACAACCTTTTCATTGACAACAAGGGCAGGCATACTCATAACACCATATTCCATGACCTTTGCCATGTCGGTAATATACTCAACCTCTATGGACAGACCCATGTTTTTAACTGTTTCTTTTGCATACTCATACTGCTGATGACAGGATGCACAACCTGCACCCAATACCTTGATGCAACAGATGCCCTTTACTGCTTCTCCGCAGCAATCATTTGCGATTTCCGCAACCTCGCTTGTGGGACAACTACAGTTACAAGCACAAGCAGGAGCAGTCGTTTTTTCTTTCTTCTTTCCAAAATTGAACAATGCCATAAAATATACCTCCAAGTTTATTATTTATAAAATCAACGGTTGAATTAGATTGAAGAAATAACCCACAATGATAATTCCCACCGTGCAGATTGCCACGAAGATTCCGAGTAATTTCGGTTTTACTGCCTTGCGGAGCATAATCATAGATGGCAAGGACAGAGTGGTAACACCCATCATAAAGGACAACACAACACCAAGTAATGCCCCCTTTGCAAGAAGTGCTTCTGCAATAGGAATTGTGCCGAAGATGTCCGCATACATCGGAACACCTGCAACAGTAGCAAGGATAACACCAAACGGATTGTTGTCTCCAAGCACTTTGACAATGAAATCTTCGGGAATCCAGTTGTGAATGATAGCACCAATGCCAACACCAACAAGAACATAGGGCACAACCTTTTTTGCGGTGGAAACAACCTGCTCCCAAGCATATTTCATACGGTCTCTGAAATGCAGTTCTTCCTGCGGAACATCAAGCGTATGACCGTTGCGGATATATTCCTCAACTTGATTTTCAAGGTGTAGCTTCTCAATCATCGTGCCACCAACAACGGCGATAACCAATCCGAGAAGCACATAGATAATTGCGACTTTCCCTCCGAAAATGCTCATCAACAGAACAAGACTTCCGAGGTCAATCATCGGTGAGGAAATGAGGAACGAGAATGTTACACCAAGCGGAAGTCCTGCACTTGTAAATCCGATAAACAAGGGGATAGAGGAGCAGGAACAAAACGGTGTTACCGTTCCGAGCAGAGCCGCAATGATATTCGCCCCTATTCCGTGGAATCTGCCGAGAATCTTCTTTGTTCGCTCAGGTGGAAAGTAGCTCTGAATATACGAGATAATCAGAATCAGCACACCAAGCAACACCATTATCTTGATGGTGTCATAAATAAAGAATTGAACACTTCCACCGATGCGACCTGTGGTGTCCAGACCGCAAGCATTCAAAATAGTCCCTATGAACTGATTAAGCCAGTTCATGCCCAGAATTTCATTTTGAAAGAAATCCCATGCTGTTCTCATTGTTTCCATATAGAAAACCTCCTGTTCATATAGTTATATTGAAATGTATCTATATATAGACCTTAAAGGAAGTCGTGCGGAAAAGTATTTGACTTGCCTTACTTTTCACAACACGACTTGCTTTCGCATTCACACTCAAAGGAAGTCAGTTCCTTCAAGCAATCCGCAGCAACTTTTGCTCCCTCTGCCGAGATGGAGTAGTGCATCCACTTGCCATCTTTGCGGCCAACCACAATGCCCGAATCACAGAGAATTTTCATGTGGTGTGATAGCGTGGGCTGTGTCACATTGATTTCTTCAAGCAATTTGCAAGCACATTTCTCACCAGTTCGTAGGAGTTTCACAATGCG
>JAZOBN010000014.1:0-14719 GCA_045595965.1 Candidatus Coprenecus sp. | reverse complement strand
TCATGGATATAATTTATACTACATCCATTCTCAAGCATATGCATATACTTCAATCGTTCTGCATAGCCGTGTTTCTTGTACTTTTTAGACATAACAAAACCCCGAAAGTTTTTTGTCTAACTTTCGGGGTTCATGTCAGATTAGTCAGTCTCTTTTCTTTGTTACACAGGGAGGATACTCCGAGCCAATACAAGCACTGTATAGGTTTCGCTTTTCGCACTTTCCCGGCTCAAATAAGACTTTCTGTACATTTTCCTGTGCAGCATCTGTCACGACGCAGACTTTTATCGGGGATTTTCTTGCGTCGGAATTGTGTCATGACGCAGACTTTTCCCAGAGATTTTCTTGCGTCGTGGCAGATGTGCAGATTTAGTTCAGTGACCAATCAGCAGGTTTGTACTCCTCTTTAACTGTCTTGGATACATTTTCGGGAAGGTTCTCAAAGAAGGTGATACCGGTTTTCTCTTCAATCCATGTCACAGGGTGTGCATCCTCTTTCTTGGGGGTAGAGTAGCCGTATCCCTTGTTTTCATACCAGAAACCAATAGATGAGTAGGTGTTGTCTTTCAGATTGAATTTCAAAAGGACTTTGAAATATGCCTTTGGAACAGCCACCTTTTTGCCTGAGCGGTCTTTGATATATTGGATCTGGTCTGTTGCATTCAGTTTGAGAACAGGGCCGGTAATTACATATAGTGTGTCACATTTCTCAGCGTAGTTGTCTCTCACCTTCATCTCAAGATTACCCCAAATACCCTGGTTCAATGATGAGTTCTGAACAGTCATGTTCGAGAAATAGAAGGTTGCTGCATTTGTTTCTACCGAGCATGTGCGGTCAGCAGATGGCAATTGGTGACCTCTGTCATATCCCGATACACCCCAGCTCTGGTTGAGTGTTGGCTGAGCATCCATAGAGATTTTGGGGTCATAAGCCCATTTGTCTGTCCTCCCTGTTGATCCAAGGTAATCATCACACAATGGGTATGCAACCCATAGGGCAACTCTGTTTTCGGTATCGTAAAGCATAGAGAAGTTGCGTCTGTTGTTGTTTTTGATGGTTGTGTGGTGATATACAAACGACTTGGTAGCGGTGGTGTCCACTTTGGGAAGTTCCATCCATCTCGGACCCGAAATCTTGGCATCCTGAGTGAGTGATTTTATAATTGCTTCATCTCCAAAACTTACACGGATGAATGCAGTCCTCGATTTGATATCTGTGTTCTCTGCAATTGAAAGTGTGATGTTGGAGTTGTTCCCTGTACCGCTTGATACAGATGGTGAGATCCAGTTGCATGTCTGGGTAAAGGCAACATCGGTATAGATAGATATTGTCCACTCTCTCCCTGACAGGATGTAGAGTGATTCTTCACAAGCCTCTGCAGTGACTGTGTCGGCACTTATTGAGACGCTGTTTGGAACATCGGGCTTACAGGAGGTGATAGCGAAGGCCATCATAATTGCACCTGCGAGCAGAATGATTTTTGAGGAGATCTGTGTTCTCATAGCTGTATATGTTGTTTGATTTTTTCAACTGAATCGAGGAGTTCCCATCCGAAGAACTGGATACCATCTTTAACATAAGGCTCTCTTCCGAAGTGCCCGTAAGAGGCAGTGGGGAAGTAGATCGGATTCTTCAATTTGAATTTCTCGATGATTTTTGCAGGTCTGAGGTCGAAAATTTCCTGGATGAGCTGTGCAATCTGACCATCTGTCATATTGACCTTTGAGGTGCCGTAGGTGTTTACGAATACACTTACAGGTCTTGCAACACCGATGGCGTATGACAGTTGGATCAGCATCTGGCTTGCAACCCCTGCGGCCACCATATTTTTGGCAATGTATCTTGCTGCGTATGCTGCTGAACGGTCCACTTTGCTTGGATCTTTTCCTGAGAATGCTCCACCTCCGTGAGAGGCCTTGCCACCATAAGTGTCCACAATGATTTTTCTTCCGGTCAGACCGGTATCTCCATGAGGACCACCGATAACAAACTTGCCGGTAGGGTTCACATGGAGGATTATATCCTCTCCAAACAATTTCTGTGTCCTCTCGGGAAGCTGGGCAATAACCCTTGGAAGGAGGATGTTTCTCACATCCTCTTTGATTTTTGCCTGCATTACCGCATCATCGCTATCAAATTCGTCGTGTTGGGTTGAAACAACGATGGTATGCACTTTGATTGGGTTGTGCTGGTCGTCGTACTCGATAGTGTATTGACTTTTTGAGTCGGGACGGAGATATGGCATAGGGCTGTTCTCTTCCCTTCTGATCTTGGCAAGCTCCTGTAGGGTAAGGTGGGACAAAGTGAGTGGGAGTGGCATATAATTGTTGGTGTCATCGCAAGCATAACCGAACATCATACCCTGGTCACCGGCACCCTGTTCCTCTTTCTCTTCGACAACCACACCTCTATTTATATCAGGTGACTGTTCGTGCAGTGCAGATAGGATTCCGCAAGATTTGCTGTCGAACATATACTCTGCTTTGGTGTAACCAATTTTCTCAATGACACCTCTTGCAATCTGCTGGATGTCAACATAAGCATCTTCTGAACGAACCTCTCCGCCAATAACCACAAGACCTGTGCTGACAAAGGTTTCGCATGCAACTTTTGCTTCAGGATCCTGACGGAGAAAATCGTCGAGGATAGCGTCTGAAATCTGATCGGCAACCTTATCGGGATGCCCTTCTGAAACTGATTCTGATGTAAATAAGTAAGCCATAAAAAATCTCTTTTTCGGAAAGAGATTTGACATTACAAGACCATCTGTAAAGATGCATTTTAGCATTTTTTAGATTGTGGTTGCAAGCAGTCAAATCTATCCACATTATTAAATTCAGAGGCAAAGGTATTGTAACATTTTTTACTAACAAAATTTTTCTTGTAAATCGTGGAAATAACGCCCTATTTGTTATCTTTGCGGCAAAATTTTTACACTAACTTTATAAATATCTATGAAACAATCATTTAAGAAAATTGCCCTTGTGGTAATGAGTATGTTTGTCGCTGTAGCCACTTATGCACAGATGACTACATCTTCTCTTGCTGGTCGTATTATAGATACAACAGGAGAGACTGTTGTTGGTGCTACTATCGTAGCTACCCACCAGCCTTCTGGAACTATCTATACAGCAGTAACTAACAATGATGGTCGTTATACCATCCAAGGTATGCGTCCTGGTGGACCTTACGTGGTTGAAGTATCATGCTTAGGTTATCAGACTGTCAATGTAACTGACGTAACCCTTCAGCTTGCTGAGGTTACAAGCGTTGACGCTGAGATGAAAGATGATGCACAACTTCTTGAAGACGCAGTAGTTGTTGCTTACGCAACTTCTAAATTCGCTGCAGAAAAAACAGGTTCAAGTACAAACATCTCAAGCAATCAGATTACCAACCTTCCAACCATCAGCAGAAGCATTACTGATATTGCAAAGCTTTCTCCTTATGGTGGTAACGGTATGAGCTTCGCAGGTAGCGACGGTCGTTCATCAAACTTCACTGTCGATGGTGCGAACTTCAACAACAACTTCGGTTTGAGTTCAGGTCTTCCTGGTGGTGGCAACCCTATCTCTCTTGATGCTATCGAAGAGATCCAGGTGGTTATTTCACCTTATGACGTACGTCAGACCAACTTCATCGGTGGTGGTGTGAATGCAATTACCAAATCTGGTACAAACACCTTCAAGGGATCTGCATATGTATATCACCGCAACGAAAACATGAGAGGTAACACCGTTGACGGCACTGAACTTGGTGCCCGTGACAAAGACCGTAACACCACTTATGGTGCTACTCTTGGTGGTCCTATCGTCAAAAACAAATTGTTCTTCTTCGTTAACTTCGAGTATTCACAAATCCCTACCGTTGTTAACCGTTGGAGACCTTCTACTGATGGTGTAGCTAACCCTGACCTTTACATTTCACGTACTACCGTTGAAGATATGCAGAAAGTTTCTGACTTCTTGAAGACAAAATACGGTTACGATACAGGTTCTTACACCAACTACCCTGCTAATGAGAGCAATATGAAAGTTCTTGCCCGTTTGGACTGGAACATCTCAAACAAACATAAATTGGCAGTTCGTTACAACTACACTTTGAACCGTGGCTGGAATAACACCAACGCCTCTTCTTCAAACTGTACCCAACGTACCACTGAAGGCCGTCTGTCACAGTACTCAATGGCTTTTGCTAACTCAATGTACTCAATGGACAACAAAGTGAACTCTGTAACTCTTGACTTCAACAGCCGTTTGACCGACAACTTGTCAAACCAGCTTCTTGTTACCTATTCACAACTTGATGATATCCGTGGTACTAACTCATCACCATTCCCATTCATCGACATCCTTGATGGTACTGGTACAGTTACCCCTTATATGTCAGCAGGTTATGAATTGTTTACTTGGAACAATGGTGTTCACAACCAGGTTGTTACTGTGAAAGACGATATCACTTATTACGCTGGTAACCACAAAATCACTGCTGGTCTGAGCTACGAATATCAAATGGCTGACAACTCATATATGAGAAATGGTACAGGTTACTACCGTTACCATAGCCTTGAAGATTTCCTAAATGGTGCTACTCCTGAGACCGTAGCTATCACTTACGGTTACGATGGTGAAGAGAATCCTGCAGCCCGCGTACGTTTCAATCAGGCTGGTGCATACGTTCAAGATGAATGGAACGCAGCAGAGAGATTCAAACTTACTTACGGTGTCCGTTTAGATGCTCTTATCTTCGACAACAAAGACGTGATGACCAACAACGCAATCTACGAATTGGATTACAACGGTCGCCACATTGATACAGGTAAATGGCCTACAACCAAGCTTCAGATCTCTCCTCGCGTTGGTTTCACATGGGACGTTCTTGGTGACAAGAGCTTGAAAGTACGTGGAGGTACAGGTCTGTTCTCAGGTCGTCTTCCTCTTGTATTCTTCACCAACATGCCTACCAACTCAGGTATGGTTCAGAACATCGTTGCTATCTCTACCAAATATAAAGATGGTGTAGCAATCCCTGATGACTACTTGCAATACTTCAAAGGTGATATGATCACCGACATCAACGAAATGGTTAAGAAACTTAACTCTATCGATCCTGTTAAGTATCCTTTGACCATTACCCCTGAAGATGGTGTTGAACCTTCACAAGTTCAGGCTGTTGACCCTAAATTCAGAATGCCTCAGGTATGGAAGACATCTCTTGCTATTGACTATGCATTCCCTACCTCATTCCCATTCTCTATCTCTGTTGAGGGTATCTTCAACAAGACTGTCAATGCAGTTTGCCTAAACAACTGGAACATCATGGACAACGCTGGTTGGGCAAGATTCAATGGTGCTGACAACCGTCACATCTACCCTGACAACCACAAATATTCAAAAACTGACGCTTACGTTTTGACCAACACCCATAAAGGTTATGGTTATACAGGTAACGTTACTTTGAATATGAGTCCTATGGAGGGACTTAACCTTACCGCTTCTTATACTCACACAGTATCTAAAGAGGTTACAGGTATGCCTGGTTCAAACGCAGAGTCTGCCTACACATACATCCCTACAGTTGATGGTCCTAACTTCGCAGGTCTTCACAACTCTGAGTATGTAACTCCTGACCGTGCATTTGCATCTCTTACTTACAGCGATCCTTGCAACAACCACTTCAGCATCTTCTATGAAGCTTGGAGAGGCGGTTCAAACTACAGCTATATGTATGATGGTGACCTTAACGGTGACAACTACAACTACGATGTAATGTACATCCCTACCGATGCTGAAATTTCAAACGGTGACTACAGATTTGCAACTGCAGATGACAGAGACCGTTATATGGCTTATGCCGCTCAAGACAAATATCTAAGCTCACACAAAGGACAATATGCAGAAGCATACAGCGTTTACTCTCCATGGGTACACAGAATTGACCTTCGTTATGCAAGAGATATCAAAGTTAAGATCGGTAACTCTGTAAATACTCTTCAGTTCAATGTTGACTTGAAGAATGCTCTTAACCTGTTCAACTCTGCATGGGGCGTAAGCAAATATATGAACCCTGCATTGAAGAGCGGTCGTATCCTTTCACTTGACCACGTTGACGGCGACGGTGTTCCTGTATTCAAAACCAACGCTAACGTGAAACCAGGTGTAGAAACATGGCACTTGTCACACGGTATTGGCCAATGCTGGTATCTACAAGTTGGTATCAAATATATGTTTAACTAATCAATCTGACTTAATAGTATGAAACTAAGATATTTATTAACATCAATATTGGCTGTTATCACTCTTGCAGTCGGATGTAACTTGGAAGAGGCTCCTAATCAACTTGAGGAGCTACAAGTAAGCCAATCATACGTGGGTCTTGAGCCAACAGGAAAGACCTCAAGCACTATTGACTTGACTGCTACTACAGCATGGGCTTTTGATGAAGCAACTGTACCAAGCTGGTTGACAATCTCTCCTATGAGCGGTGCTTCTGATGCTACCGTTACTTTCACTGCAACTGAGGCAACAGCCGACAGACAAGCAGAAATCGCTATTAAAGTTGCTGAAAAGATCCAATACCTTATCGTAAGACAAGCTGTAGGTGCTTCTGAAATGGTAATATCAACTTGTAAAGAGGTAAACGAAGGTGAAGACGGTAAGATCTATTGGGTACAAGGTGTTGTGACAAGAATCGCCAACACTGAATATGGTAACTGGTATCTGCAGGATGCAACCGGTGAGGTTTACATCTATGGTACCCTTGATGCCAACGGTGGTACTAAAAACTTCTTGAGCCTTGGTATCGAAGTTGGTGATAAAGTTATCGTTCACGGTCCAAGAAAGAACTACAATGGTACTATCGAACTTGTTGACGTAACTGTTGACAATATTGAGAAATCACTTATCTCTGTAGAGACTTCAGAGTTCGAGCTTGAGAAAGAGGCTGGTGAATTTGAGCTTAAAGTTACCTCAAAAGCTGGTGGCCTTTCAGTTGTTCCTGCTGATGGTTGGATGTCTATTAAGAGCATCAACGTTTCAGGAGACAACTATACTGTAGTTGTTACTTACACAGCTAACGACCAGATTTCAGAAAGAAAATCTACTATCCAATTGTCTGCAGGTGAAGCATTGTCTCAGGTTTCTGTAAAACAGGCACCTCGTGATATTACCCCTGAAGATATCCAGGACAAGACTATGGAAGAATTCCTTGCTCTTGAGGTGTCAGACCTTTATCTATACCGCCTTGCAGGTAAAGTTACCAAGATTGCCAACGATAAATATGGCAACATCTATGTAGCTGACGGTACCGATACTGTATATGTATATGGTCTTTCAAAAGCAAGCGGTGAAGCTAATACCACTTTCAGCGAGTTGGGAATCCAGGTTGGTGACTTTGTTACCTTTGTAGGTAAGAGAGCAGCTCACAACGATGCTCCACAAGTTGGTGGCGCTTACTGCGAATCAGTTAAATCATCTACAGTTGCTACTGTAAAACAAGTACTTGATGCAGCTTCGGGTGATGCTTACTACAAAGTTACAGGTACAGTAAACAACATCGGCAGCTACAAGAACGGTGATGTTTATGGTAACTTCGACCTTGTAGATGAGACCGGTTCTATCTATGTATATGGTCTTGTTGATGCTCCTCTTTATGTTGTAAAAGATGGTAATGTTAAGTTCTCTAACAATAAATCTTTTGCAAATCTTGGCATTAAAGAGGGTGATAAGATTACCCTTATCGGTAAGAGAGGTGAATATAGCGGAACTGCTCAGATTACTGATGCATACATCTTCGCAACTCAGGCAGATTTTGACAACGCTGCAGAAGGTGGTATCGAGTGGACAATCGGTTCAGCAAAACAGACTTGGGCTGCTGAAACAGATGCTACCTACGGTGAAGGTTTCTCTGCAACTGTTGATAACATTAAAGTTGGTTATTACAAACACAATAGTACAAATGCTGCGATTGAGGCTAAAGAGGACCACATCAGAGTATACAAAGGCTCTGCTTTGTGCATCACATCTATCAATGGCAAGAAGATTAAAAAAGTAGTTCTTACCCCTACCGAGTCTAAATATTGCTATGACATTACAGTAGGTGGAACTAAAGTTGCCAAAGGTGCTGAGGATATTACCTGGACTGGAAGCACAGACAAGTTCGTTGCTGAAATGACAGAGGGCCAAGTTCGTGTTAAATCTATCAAAATCGTGATGGAATAACCCACTTGCACTATTTATAAATCAGAGCATCCCGATATTGCGGGGTGCTCTTTTTTTTTACCTATACTTTTGCTAAATTTGTTCAAAACATAATTTGACACGATGGATAAATTTGACGGGAAGATTGGGGAGGAGATCGCTTTGCAATACCTTTTGGAAAAGGGGATGACCCTGAGGGAGAGAAATTGGAGAGTCGGACATCTGGAGGTGGATCTGATAATGGAGGATGAGGCGAGTGTAAGGATTGTAGAGGTGCGGTCGTTGAGGGGAGGGGAGCGTGTCTTGCCGAAGGATACGGTTTTGAGGCAGAAGCAGAGATTTCTCAAAAAAGCAGCCTCCGCTTATGCATCCAGGTATAAAATTCGCAAGGATATCTATTTTGACATTGTGTCGATTGTGGTAAAAGGGGATAAATACGAATTGGAATATATTCCGGAGGCGTTCTACCCGATTTGCCTCTAAAAAGGGAGAAAGATATGAACAAGAACTACTATTGTGTAATTATGGCGGGCGGTATCGGAAGCCGCTTCTGGCCTGTAAGCAGAAATGATATGCCCAAGCAGTTTCTGGATATTCTGGGGGTGGGGAGGAGTTTTATCCAGCAGACTTATGACAGATTTGTCCAGGTAATTGATCCGGACAATATCCTTGTGGTGACATCGCATATTTATAAGGATCTTGTAAAGGAACATTTGCCCCAAATACCGGATGATAACATCCTGCTCGAACCATATCGCAGAAATACAGCACCCTGTATTGCATACGCTGCATCGAAGATATACCACAAAAACAAGGATGCAACAATGGTAATAGCGCCATCTGACCACTTCATAACAAATGAGCCCCTCTTTCTGGAGACCATCGTTTCGGCTCTTGACTACGCCTCTGCCAATGATGATCTCCTGACCCTCGGTATCGAGCCTACAAGGCCTGAGTCGGCTTATGGATATATTCAGAAGGAGATGAAGGAGTTCAAGAATATAAACGGTCATGTTGCTTACAAGGTGAAGACATTTACCGAGAAGCCCAATATTGAGCTTGCGAAAGTGCTTGTTGATAGTGGGGAGTTTCTCTGGAACTCGGGTATCTTCATCTGGAATGCAAAGAGTATCAAGAGGGAGATGGAGTTATGTCTCCCGGAGGTCGCAAACCTCTTCTCTATGGGGGATAAATACTACTATACCGATAAAGAACAAGCCTATATAGATACCATTTACAATGAGTGTCCAAGCATCTCCATCGATTATGGCGTGATGGAAAGAACCTCCAAAGCACAGGTGTTCAAGGCCTCATTCGGTTGGTCAGACCTCGGAACTTGGGAGTCGTTGTATATGCATGCCCAAAAGGATGAACATGGGAACTATATCAAATGTGATGAGTTGATGATGGATAAGATCAACAATTCGATAATTGTAAATACCGAATCGGAAAAGTTGCTTGCCATCAAAGGACTGGATGATTTTATGATAGTGAATACACCGGATGTACTTATGATTTGTCCTCGTGATCCGGTAAGATTCAAGAATATGATGACAGACCTGACAGTCTATGATAAAACAAAATATTTGTAGAGATGGAATACAGACCAGTTAAAATTGATATAAATTCAGAGATTGGGAAACTTGACTCAGTTCTTCTGCACCATCCGGGGGCTGAAGTTGAAAATATGACTCCGCGCAATGCTCAGAGAGCATTGTACAGTGATATCCTCAATTTGTCGATCGCCCAGGATGAGTACAGGCAATTAGAAGGAGTTTTATCAAAAGTGGCAAATGTCTATCAGATTAAGAATCTCCTCGAACTTGTTCTTGAAAATGAGAACGAGAGGCAATCCCTGGTGGGAAAAATATGCGTTATGGAGGGGGTTACGGAGTATTTTGATGACTTGATGCAGATGTCGTCAAAGGAGTTGGCTAAAGCCCTTATTGAGGGGTTACCATCCAGAAGAGATACCTTGACAGCGTTTCTGAATGAAGAGTATTATGCGTTGTTCCCTCTGTACAATTTCTATTTTACACGTGATGCTTCGGTAACAATAGGCAACAATGCACTTGTCTGCAGAATGGCAAACCAGGTGAGGATGCGCGAATCGTTGATTATGGAGGCAATATACAAGGGGAGCGGGGTGTTTGATTGCGGCATAATCAATGCCCACAGCTATCAGCCAGGTAACAAGGATATATACATGGAGGGGGGTGATATTCTTATTGCAAGAGAGGATATCCTCCTTATCGGAAATGGGGTCAGGACAAGCACACAGGGGATAGATATGATAGTTTCGAGTCTGTGCCAGAACTCTCCTACCGGAGTAAGACATGTAATTGTTCAGCAATTGCCCCGTTCTCCCGAATCATTTATCCACCTTGATATGGTATTTACCCTCCTGGACAGGGATAAATGTATGGTGTTTGAACCACTTATCCTGAATGACAACCAGTATAGGACAGTACATATAACCATTGATAACGGAAGAGTTTCCAACATCAGCACTGTCTCAAATATACCGACAGTATTGAGAAGTCTTGGAATGGATCTTGAGCCTGTGGTGTGCGGAGGTAAAGATGACAGTTGGGTACAGGAGAGGGAACAATGGCACAGCGGGGCAAATTTCTTCGCTTTCGCCCCCGGGAAGGTGATCTCATACGCACGAAACACAAATACTCTGGATGAGTTGTCGAAGCACAATTTTGATATAGTCTCTGCCTGGGATGTGATAATTGGGAAATACGACATAACTCAACCTGGGAGATGCGTTGTGACCATAGACGGTTCAGAATTGCCTCGTGGAGGTGGTGGTGCAAGGTGTATGACTATGCCTCTGCGAAGAGAAAAGGTAGTATGGTAGAGAACCCTATTCTGTTTCTATTGTAGAGGGGAGTTGGATTGGTTTTTTGCACTCTACTCCAAGTTTGATCAGTTTGTTCTGGGTTGTTGCTACCGATATTCTTCCGTAGAGTTTTGCTTTAGCAGCCTCAAAGTTGTCATCCATTTTTTTGATCCCTACACCGATGCTTTCGAAAGTCTCCACAAAAGCACCTACGCGATTGATCAGTTCTGATGCAGTTTCGAGTATCTTTTCGGAGTTCTGACGGCGGGTGTTTTCATCCCAGGTGAGGCGGATAATCTTCAGCATAGTGATGAGGTAGAGATCTCCTGTAACGATTACACCTTTGTCAAATGCCTCTCTCCACTCATCCTGATGATCTTTGAAGAAGAGTTGGAAAGCTGTCTCGTTGGGGATGTACATTATTACATATTTCAGACTCTCTTTTTCACCCTTGACCAATCCGCGGGAGTAGTCTTTACGCGATAGCTCCTTGATGTGGTTGCGTACACTTTCGATGTGACGGCTCAAGGCGTTTTCACGGGCAGAGTCATCTGTCGCATTGCAGTAATCGAGATATGCAGTGAAGCTCACTTTTGAGTCTATGACCACCACTTTCTTGTCTGGAAAGGTGAGGGTGAAGTCGGGAATCATTTTACGGCCTGTCTCTTCATTACGGACAGCCTGATTGGATGTATCCCTGACAAGTTCCTGTTTGTTGTAGTCCACACCCTCGACAAAGCCATAGTCCTGGAGAAGCTTTTCAAGGTGTGTCTCTCCCCAGTTTCCCTGAATTTTATTGTTCCCCTTCAGTGCTGTGGCAAGATTGCTGGCCTCCTGACCAAGGCTGGATGCCTTCTCCATCATTGCCTTGATCTGCTGCTCCATCGTCGCGGCATTCTCGATAGATTTCTCTTTTGAATCCTTGACCTCCCTCTTGAACTCCTCCATTTTCTCCTTCAAAGGGTCAAGAATGGTCTTGATGTCTTTCTCGTTTGACTCAGACAGAGATTTGGATTTCTCCTCAAATATTTTGTTTGCAGACTCCCCAAATGCAAGTTTGAGGGCTTCTATCTGCTCTTTGAGTTGCTCTTTGTTCTGTTTCTGGTTCTCTGCAGCCGATTCACGCAGCAATTCTACCTCTTTTTTAAGATTTGCCTCAGAAATTCTTACCTCTATCAGGCTCTCCTGCATATCGGTGAGTTGCTCTACTTTGGAGCGGAGTTCCCCTTCAATTGCCTCCATTTCCCCCTTTTTATTCTCCAGAATTTCATTGTACTTTCTCCCTACAAGGGTATTTACAATAAGGGCAGCTGCTGCACCTCCAAAAATAAACGCCAGAATTGCTATTAAAACGATATTCATATCCAAACTCCTTATTCAGGGTAAAATTAGTGAATTTTATTATTTTTGTATCTATTATGAAGAGAGTTTTATTACCTATTTTATCAGGCTTGATCCTCCTTGTTTGTGGAGGGTGCCAACAGAAAAATACAGATATGTCAAATATTTCAGAAACTACAATCCAGCAGGCGGTGAGTGCTGTTCAAACAGAGCTTTCAGATAAATCCCTGGTTGAAAAAGGTATTCGTCAGGCTGCCTCTTTGTGGAGGGTTGAAGATGGAACTGAAGCTGAATTTGTGGAGTTTGTCAAAGGGAATATAATGTCTGATGATAAAGCAAAGGAGGTTTTGTTTGAAAAACTTTCTACCGCATTTGAGGTCCTCTTCGGCACCTCTAACCAGATTTCGGTAAGGCTTCAGTTGCCAGTACACCTTGAGGGATCGGAATTGACCGATATTGACTATATTTTCGGCGGTTACAGCCCATCATCCCATTTCTCTGATGATATGTTTGCCAATAAGGTCGCTTTCATTACAGCCCTCAATTTTCCCAACTTTACACTTGAGGAGAAAAATAGTCTTGGGGGTGACTGGTCAAGACTTGAGTGGGCATATTCAAGGATGGGAGATATCTTCACAGATAGAGTCCCAGCCTATATCAACCAGAAAGCATCACAGGTTTACAGCAATTCAGAGAACTACATTGCTGCATACAACATTATGATGGGACATCTTCTTACAGAGGATGGTCGCAAGCTCTTTCCTGAAGATATGGTACTCCTTTCGCACTGGAATCTCCGTGATGAGATCAAGTCTAATTACGCAGATGTTCCCAATGCTTTTGAGAAACAGCAGATGATTTATAAAGTGATGGAGCACATTGCATGTCAGACAATCCCTGCAGATGTAGTAAACAATGGGAAATACGATTGGGCCCCATACTCCAACAAAACATTCCTTGATGGAAAAGAGGTAAATCTGTCAGCAGAAGGGGCAGTCCGTTATTCCCATATCCTTGAAACATTCAAAGTGGAACAAGCCCTTGACCCATACAATCCACAACTCCCTACCGGGATCAAGCGTAATTTTGAAGGGGGAATGGAGATATCTGCCGAGGATATTGAGGATATGTTCATCAATCTTATCTCATCAGAACAGGTAAAGAAGGTTGCAGAATTGATAAAAAATCGCCTTGGAAGGGAGCTCCAGCCATACGATATCTGGTATGACGGTTTCAAGTCCCGTTCCTCAATCTCTGAAGATGATCTTACAGCGCAGACACGCAAGCGTTATCCCAATGCAAAAGCGTTTGAAAAGGATATTCCCAATCTTTTGAGAAATCTCGGTTTCAGCAAGGAGGATGCCGGCTATCTTGCAAGCAAAATTGTGGTCGAAGGTGCCCGCGGATCGGGACACGCCTGGGGTGCATCAGGGAGATGGGAGCCTGCAAGACTCCGTACCCGTATCGGCGATAAGGGGATGGACTACAAAGGGTACAATATCGCTGTTCATGAATTTGGTCACAACGTGGAGCAGACATTGAGTCTCTACAATGTGGACCACTATATGTTGAATGGTGTACCAAATACTGCATTTACCGAGGCACTTGCATTTATTTTCCAGAAGAGGGATTTGAAACTGCTCGGATATCCCCAAAAGGTCGATGATAATACCACACTCGATATTTTCTGGGGGGCATATGAGATAATGGGTGTCTCACTTGTCGATATGTATACGTGGAGGTGGCTTTATGAGAACCCGTCTGCTACAGCACAACAGTTGAGGGATGCTGTCCTTAATATAGCCCGTGAGGTTTGGAACAAATATTATGAACCGGTCCTTGGAACACACGATTCACCAATTCTTGCAATCTATTCACACATGGTGAACAGCCCTATGTATCTTCCTAATTATCCATTCGGACACATTATCGAGTTTCAGCTTGAAGAGCATTTTGCAGGGATGAGTGACAAGGAGTTCGCTTCGGAGATCAAACGTATCTTTACCATCGGGACACTCACTCCTCATTATTGGATGGAAGAGGCTGTCGGTTCAAAAGTGAGCACCGACCCCCTCATCAATGCTGTAGAGAAAATTCTGAAAGGTCTCTGATTATTGGTGGAGAGCGAACACTAATCAGAACTGAAGTTGCGGTAGGGTAACAGCAGATAGTATAGATTAGTCAGTCTCTTTTCTATATATATGGTTGCACCGGGAGGATGATAGTGATTGCGGAGGACTCCGTTCGCTTCGCTCACTCCGGCCCCTCCCACAATCTACTTCGTCCCGCTATCGCGGAACTCGTATCTTGCGGGCCCCTCCCCCTGCCCGT
>JAZOBN010000013.1:0-53750 GCA_045595965.1 Candidatus Coprenecus sp. | reverse complement strand
CGGATATCTTGGGAAAGGACTTTATACAATGCTTGAAAAGCATATCATTCCTCAAGGAATTGATGTTCTGATTACCGAAGGCACAAATGTTGGCCAGAAATCAAAGAGTGTGCTTTCAGAACAGGAAATCAGCAGTCAGTTCCGTCAGATTATGCGCAAGTACAAGAATGTCTTCATTCTGTCCTCATCAGCTGATGCCGATCGTTTATGGTCGATTTATAGTGCTCATAACAAATCAAGACTGCCATTATTATGTGATGACTATCAGAAGAAGATGCTTGATATAATCTGTGATGGATACGATCCGGATAAACCTCTTTATAGATTTGTAACTGAGGATATTTTTGACATCCGGAACCACTGGACTAACAGTAAATTAGTCGAATGGATGCATGACAAGGGATTCACAATGCTTATACGCAGAAGCGAGACATTCCAAAGGTACCTTGACCAAGTCTTACCTAGGTGCAATCCAGATGAAACTTGCGTCGTGTACTCTATGTTTAAAGGCTACATCGATTCTAATCACAAGGCATATAATAAGGAACTCCACGAATTTGTCAATCAGTTCCCTCACACTGTAGACTGCCATACCTCAGGCCACGCATCAAAAGAATGCTTAGAGAAAGTGTGTCGTATGGTTAATCCTGCCGTAGCTATTATTCCTATTCATAAAGAAAGTTCATTTGATATCATTGATCTTCCGCCAGAAGTAAATGGAAAGATTTACAACGATTGTGTTCTTTCGCTTTAATGACATATGCCCTTTTTCATGAGTTTGAGAAACGGGGCTACATTGGGGCTACTTTTTGATAACAGATTGAGATGCTTGGAGATTACTCGGAATTTGAGAATATATGTAAAGTGTTGGTGTGTAATGAATTAGTAAAGTACAGCTTTATGATTTGTCTCATGATGTTTCAGCACGTCTCGCATTCATCGTGCGCTAGGTACCTGATTGATTAGAGCAGAGTCACAGAATCACTATCCGTTTCGGATTCCTCATTATCTTCCTTTTCAGGAATCAGAGATATACCATAATGCTCCTCTACAAAATCCATCATCTTTTTTCTGCGGTCTTGAATAAATTTCTTATAGTCATTCCAGGAAGGATCTGACAGATCGGGAATAAAATCGTATGCAGAGAGATATTTTGACCCTGTGATAGTCGTGCCAGAAGAATGCCTATCTAGATCTTTGAAGAATCTTAATGGATGGATATTCTTCTTCATATTATTAACCTCTCCCTTTACTGGCTGCATATTCCATAGGACATCCACATATAGTTGGTATTCTTCGTTCATATTATCTAAATGGATTGGGAAAATATGATCTAGTTCCGGATTAAAGCGATTGGGCATTGAATAGTCAAATTCAAATGAACGATCAGGCATCATAAACTTCAATGCCATCCAGCGATAGCTCTTGAACATTGTCTCCGTCACTTCTACCCACCTGTTACCTCTGTTCTTGACAAACTCAACCATTTTATCAAGCGGGAACAATGTTGTGTCTTGATTCTCCATGAGAATGCGGGTGAAGTTGTCAGCATAACTTTGAAGTGCCCAATCATTGATCTCTGCAGTAATGAAGAAATTGTCTATCTGTTTCAGTGTCGGAGCATCAATATGGCGGTACTTCTTACCAGTCTCGTAATACTTAAAGAAAAAAATGATCAAGACCAGAAGAGGAATTTTATTCCTAATAATCGCCATATGGGTAATATGGAACTTGCCAACAAGATAGTCGTCAAAGAAGGCATTCAACGGCTCTTTCAGTTGGTCCCAGGCCTGCTTGAACTCTTCAACTTGGCCTGAAGTGATATCCTCGTCGATTCTTGACCGACGTTTCACTATCATATGAAGAATCTGGAGAATATCATATGATTCCAGACCAATATGACAACGCATGAACATATTCTTGGAGAACTTCATGATTTCTGCTTCGAAATCCGGATACACTGCTTTGATTTTCGAGTAAAGCAGATCTGCTTTTGATAATGGAATTCCTCCAGTGTTCAGCCGTTCAAAGACTTCGTTTACTTCGTTTTCTTCCTTTGATGCAATTGAGAAATACGCCAAAGATTCGGTTCCTGTTCCAACAAAGACTTCCCACAGTTTATTCAGGTTAGTCTCAATGAGGGTTTCGGTAGCTTCATCATTAGCTTGCTTTGTATATTTCCTTCTTAATCTGGCACGTTCTTCATCATCTGGTGTAGAAGAAAACAATTGGTTTATTTTCAGATCGAAGGGTTTTAATTGCTCATTCTGATCCACGAAGCGAAAACCCGTGTTCGAGTCTTCATCATGTCTAAAATCATAAGATAAATCGAACACCAGAAGCCTCCCGTTAAATGAATACTTCAAGCAACTATAGAGAGTCTGTAGACGCTGTTGACCGTCATAGACCAAAAACTTATTACGTCCCCAAAGACCCTCATCAACATTCTTATATATATCCCCTTGTTTGTAATCAGACAAGAATTCACGATGAGCCACTCTGGATTTAGTCTCCCACATGATCAGTACGCCGATGGGATACTTTTGATAAATGGAGTCGAAAAGTTTGCAAATATATTTCTCAGATTCATATCTGTTACCCCAGACATATGGACGTTGAATCGCAGGTAAGAACCAACTTTCGTTAATCTTTGCTACAGCGGTTTTAATGGAAATAGGGATATAAGCCATATTTAATCTACTGTTAAACTTGATTGTACAAAGTTAAGGATATTGATGAGAAGGACAAAACACGTGATCCGATAGTAAAGAAAGGTTATCCGACAGACTGCAGCCGGCAGATTTGTGCTGCTCTTGCGGTGCGGACGGGACTCGAACTCACGGTTGCGCCGTGAGTTATCCCGCGCTTTTGTTTATTTTATTGCTTCGCAATATTTGGGGCTCGCGGGTTCGAGTTTATTTGTCTTTGATTGTTGGGGAATGGGTAAAAAAAAAGAGCAGCAATGTTGTGCTGCTCTTGCGGTGCGGACGGGACTCGAACCCGCGACCCCCGGCGTGACAGGCCGGTATTCTAACCAGCTGAACTACCGCACCAATTCGTCTGGTTCCCTTTTGGGATTGCAAATGTAGGTCTTTTTTTTGTATCTGCAAATTTTTTTATCACAAATTATTCAAAAAATGAAAAATGTACATTCCCGTACCTCTTTTCCCTTTTGAAACGTGGGTGTGATTCAAAATTATATGTCTTCGGATGCTCCAGAATCAGTGTGCCACCCTCTCTGAGGATCCCTTTGGAGAGGACTCTATCGGGAATTGTGTCGAGCCCCTCTATATCATATGGAGGATCGGCAAAAATGATATCGAAATCTATCTTGCAAATCTCAATGAAGTCAAAGACATTGTGTCTTACAACCTGCATCCCTTTCAATCCGAGTTGCGATGCACTTTTCTTGATAAAGTTGGCATGAAGAGGGTTCATCTCTATTGAATATATCTCAGGGCACCCTCTTGAGCCGAATTCGTATGAGATACTCCCGGTACCAGAAAAGAGGTCCAATACTCTGCACTCAGAGAAATCATATCGGTTGATGAGCATATTGAAAAGTCCCTCTTTTGCAAAGTCGGTTGTGGGACGGGCCATGAAACCGTTTGATGGGAGGATTGTTTTCCCTTTGAGATCTCCACCGATGATTCTCATACCTTATTGTATTATAGTGAATGAATGTTTATATTTTTGAAGTATCTTGACACCTCTTTCTTCAATCCTTTTGAAATATCTCCAAATATCTGCAATGTGGTGAATTCCGGGTTGAACATCACCTCTTTAATTACCATAAAAAGGTAGTAGAGGGTAGTGATAGGGTCTGGTGCAGGGAAGGAATTGACCAGAAGGAGATTCCCTCTCTCAGCAGCAACTATATCTGTCTTCTCCTTGCCAAAATGGAGAAGTATTTTATTGTTCTCCTTGAATGTCGGAATCTTTTCAATCATCTGATACACTACCGGGGTGAATTCTGCATCCGGCTGAATATTCTTGATAGCTGAAACGATCCCTTTATGTATAGCGAAAATAGTGTAACCTGGTGAAACGGTCAGAGCTTTGTCCATTATATCATACTCCTGAACATCACTTTTGCAATGCTCGTCGAAGAGTATCTCTCCCATTTTTTCGGGGTCATAATATTCGGATGGAACAAGGGTATATTTGAAAATTGAGGATATGACACTTACTGAAGCATATTGTTTCGCGAGAGTTGAGTTGTTTTTCAGCTCTTTCTCCAAATATGCTCCAATCTGAGATTCTTCCTCTATTCCCGATGGGAATGACCTCTCTCCAGATTTCACTTTTTCCCCGGAAGGGGTGGTTATCTTAAAAGAAAAACCACTCAAATCAATTTGAATGGTTAATCTGTTAGCTGTATTGTTAGCCATTATTATTCCCAGTTACCTGCGTTGTTGTTAGGGGTTGTTACGCTACCAACTCTAAGACCTTTATATCTGCCAAGTCTCTCTTGTTCAGCTTTAAGGTTGATGATAAGTTGTCTGTCCAAGCCTTGGAGTAGATCGTCATATGGAACAGATGCCTCAAACAAAGGAACATTGATACCAGAAACCAGTTTTACAACAGCTTCCATAATAACCTCTTTGCCATTTGCGAAAGGAATATACTTGATAGAGTCTACTACATAGTTGCTTCTGTTTTTGAATAGTGTATCCTTCACTGCAATTTTAATACTGTCACGACGAACTCTCTTTTGAGCAACTGCCAAAGAGTCGTCCATAGAACCGATTTGTCTGATAACTGTGATAGTACCATTATTGTAGAAATCTACCAATGAGTCAACATCAGAGGTAAATTTACCGTAAGAAGATTTGTAAGCTACTTGAAGATCGCGGATGTCTTTCAATCTTTCGATAGCGACATCTTTTCTTTTATCAACTTCATTTTCAAATCTTACAGGTTGCATAATGCTATCTACAAGAAGGTATCCCAATACTACGATGATTACAGGGAATACAAAGTAAGTCAGAATTTTGGTTAAAGTTTTCATTTGATTATTTGATAATTATTATTGTTCTATCTAACGTCTTTTGACCTACAAAAGTAAAAATAATAATTAGTACTTGCAATATATTTTTAATTTTGCAGAAACAAATTAGGTCAATAATGATAGAACAAGCGAGAAAATTTGCAGCAGATTTTGAAAAAGAGATTGAAAAATGGGAAAAGATAGTGGTAGTCGGACACTATAATCCCGATGGAGATTCGGTGGGCTCTGTAACCGGAATGGTAAGATTTCTGGAGTCCCAGGGGAAGAAACCTGTTGCTGTTTTCCCAAATGAGTATCCCAAGTTCCTTTCATTTCTGGATCCAGACAAAGAGTATATGATTTATTTCAATCAGCGGGAGGCGGTGAAGCAGATTATTGATGAAGCAGAACTTATTATTTGCTTGGATTTCAATAAGATGAGCAGGACAGAATGGCTTGGAGATATCCTTTCTGCAAACAAATCGGCCAGAAAAATCCTGATAGACCATCATCCCCAGCCGCAAGTGGAGTGTTTTGATCTTGTCTGCTCGGTTGTTGACCTTTCATCCACCTGTGAACTTCTTTTTTATATCCTGATGAATACTGCGAAGGTGAGAAACAGTGTAGAAAATCTCCCTTATTCTTCTCTTTTGGGACTTGCTACAGGGATGTTGACAGATACCAACAACTTCAAGAATTCAACGGGGGCAGGGACATTTTTCATGGCCTCCAAACTGACCGAAAAGGGGATAAATCTGAATGATCTTGGTGAGAGGGTTTTCGGGAGTTATTCACAGGAGAGGATGAGGCTCATGGGGCACATGCTCAAGGAGGAGATGGTGGTGTTGAAAGATCTCGGTGCTGCATACATGATTTTGACAAAAGAACTGCAAAATCAGTTCAAATATATGCAAGGAGATTCAGAAGGTTTTGTAAATTTGCCCCTTTTAATAGATGGTATTGAGACTACTGCTTTCTTTACCGAGACAGATGAATTTGTAAGGGTTTCTCTCCGATCAAAGGGGGGGATTTCTGTCAATAATCTCTCTCAGCAATACTTCAACGGAGGTGGCCATGAGAGGGCGGCAGGGGGAAGATTGTATATTCCCGTCGGCGAGATTGGGGAGTACTACAGGAGTTCTCTGGACAAATTTTTGAAAAAAGGAAAATAGAGGCATACGATTTGTATTTCACCGGGTGCTATGAAAAAATGGTTCTATATTATAGTTTTGATCCTTGTCGCTTCATGTGTGTCAGACATGAAGCTGACTTTGATTAGGCAGGAGGAGAATATAGACAATTATCTCAGCAAACAGTTCCCCGACTCTACAATTACCAGATATAAAGGTTCAAACCGTGTTTTCCTTGAGTTTATCCCCCGATATGAGGTTGTTCGCATTGAGAAGGAGGTAGATGGTGTGATCTACACAAAGGATACTGTAGTTGTGAAACCCATTGTAGATACCTTGTCGATTGAGTATGGAGATTCGGTTCATTTCTATTATGCAGGTTATGTTTTTACATCTGCACCTTCGGAACTTTTCTCAACAAATGTGAAAGCTATTGCTAAGGAGGCCGGGTTTGATACATTAACGGTAGATACCCTTCCCAAAAAGATCCTTTTTACCCCTGGAACACTTATTCCCGGGTTGGAGAATGGTCTTTACAATGCAAAGGAGCAGGAGCATGCGATAATTGCATTCTCTGCTGAATATGGATTCGGAAACCAGAAATTATATAATATTCCAAAATTGTCAGCACTTATATATGAAGTGTGGATTGAAAAGGTAATTAAAAAAGAAAAGGATGAATAGATTAAGTTTGAAGGGGATAGGGATCCTCTCCTTGTTGGTGTCAGTAATATGTTCATGTGCGGTGGAGGTGGAAGAGAGCAGCCGTTCTATCCAGGAAAGGGTGTTCAACTCATATATCGCAGTTCATGGATATGAGGGGATGGAGACTATTGAAGATGATATTTATGTTTTCAAAAGAGAAGGCGGGGAGGGTAAACAATATCCTGAGGACAGCACTTTTGTTATGGCTAACTATGTGGCAAAGTATATCTCCGGTGAATATGCCGGATATACTTCAGATACCCTGGCAATGTTGCTTGGTAACTATTCTCCTGCCAAATATTACGGAGACCTGTGTCTTGAAGTAGGGACAGATTTCCTCTCTAATCCACTGAATGATATTATCAAGACAATGAGAAAAGGGGAGAGGGTGGTTGCAGTTGTTCCACCTTGGCTTTATACCGATTATTCTGGGCCTGTGATTGCGTCAAACGGTTCTATCATTGAGTATGATATCACAGTTACCGAACTTATTGAAGATATCGATACATATCAGTTAGCCCAGCTTAGAGAATATTCAGCCAAGAACTATGAAGGGATGGACAGTTTAAGCAAGGGTTTCTATTTCAAGAAGATTTATGAAGTGGAAGGTAAAGAGGAGGGGGATACAATTGTCTCAGGAACATCCATCAATATTCGTTATATAGGAAGATTCCTGGATGGTAGGGTGTTCGATACAAATATTCAGGATACCGCCAAAAAGTACGGTATTTTCTCAAGTATATCAGAATATACTGCACTTTCTCTCTTGTATGATGATGATTATGAAAAGATTATAGAGGATGCGAGCCTTGTGTCCGGTTTCTCGAGAGCTATTGCTACTGATGAACTGTATTATGGAGAGAAATGTATAACTTTCTTCTACTATGAAGAGGGGTATGGTGCTGATGGTAACGGTGATGGCATCCCTCCATACTGCCCATTGTTTTTCGAGATATGGATAGAGGACAATGACTAACAGAAAAAAGGTTTTTCTGACCGGAGCTACAGGCAATATGGGTTGGTCCGGTTTTCAGGAACTTATCAGCAGAGGTGACAAGTTCGAGGTCACTATCCTTGTCCGTCCCAGCAAAAAAAATCGGAAAAAATTAAAGAAATATATGAATCACCCCTATGTAAATATAGTATGGGGTGATTTGTTGAATTATAACGATGTATTGCGTTGCGTCGAAGGGGCAGATTATGTCCTGCATGTAGGTGGAATGGTCTCCCCAGCTGCTGACCGCTATCCGGATAAGACAATGAAGGTGAATCTGACCTCTGCACAAAATGTTGTAAATGCAGTCAAGGCCCAGCCTGACAGTGATAGGATAGGGGTTGTATATATTGGGTCTGTGGCACAGACCGGACATCACGAGGCCCCTTATCATTGGGGAAGGTGTGGAGATCCTATAAGGGCCAGCAAACTGGACTACTACTCTTTGTCAAAATGTCTATCAGAACTCGTTTTTACAGAATCCGGATTAAAGAGATGGGTATCGATCCGTCAAAGTGGAATGTTGTATCCCGAACTATTGACCAAGGCAAATAATCCCATCACTTTTCATGTCCCGTTCTCCGGTGTCCTTGAGTGGAGTACCGTTGAAGATTCGGGAAGGGTACTTGCTAATGTCTGTGAAGAGTGGGTGCCGGAGAGTTTCTGGAGAGGGTTCTATAATTTGAGCAGCGGACCTTCTTATCGTCTGACAAATTATGAGTTTGAAAAACTCCTTCTCGATGCAATTTCCTGCCCTGAAGTGGAGAAGGTCTTTGAGCGAAACTGGTTCGCTACAAGAAATTTCCATGGACAATGGTACACCGATGCAGATAAATTGGAAGATATTCTCCATTTCAGGGAGAATATCGATTCAAAGCTCTATTTCCAAAGATTGAAAAAAAGGGTCCCGTGGTATTTCAACCTTGCACCCATTGCACCTGCATTTGCAATAAAGGGTTTTATGAGATATCTCACCACAAATGATGAACTTGGAACTATGTATTGGTTCAAACACGATGTTCAGGAGAGGATTGAGGCCCATTTTGGATCAGTGGATGAGTGGAAACAGATAGGGGGATGGGAGAGTTTCGACAGGAGCAGACCGTCAGATATCCCGGTCGTACTTGATCATGGATATGATGAGGGGAAGGGGGATGGCGAACTGACTCTGGAAGATATGAAAAATGCAGCACGCTTCAAAGGGGGAGAATGTCTCTCTGAAGAGATGGCGGCTGGTGATTTTTTTACCCCATTGAAATGGAGATGCAGTTGCTCAAATGTGTTTGAAATGACCCCTAATGCAGTTCTCAAGGGGGGGCACTGGTGCCCTGAGTGTTTGAAAAAAATGGTATAATCATTCTTAAAAATAAGTGTTATGAGAAAATTGCTCTTGATTGTTGTGTCAATCGTATTATTTGCCTCTTGTGGTGACCAGACCTGGAGAAAGTATGATGATCCTGTTATGAGGGCCTATCTCAAAGATAGCCTTGAGGTCATGGATGCCCGCAGTGCAGATGTCCTTGCTTCTGCATATATGGCAGAGAAATATCTTGGAGAAAACACCGAGATTCCCGGATGGGAGGGATTCCCTGTGAAATTGTATGAGTACTATACAGGGGTGGATGTGAAGATAAACAAACCTAAAAAAGGGTTGGTATATATGTTGAACCCCTCTCCACGCCAGTTGTCGATGTGGATTCTCAATGCTGTACACCAGGCAACCGATACACTCAGATATGAGGATATCAAACGTTTGTCGAACTTTATCAAGTGGCAGTCAGGGGCACAGTTCCCTGTAAAAGGTGTTGTTTACGAGGCGATGTATGTAAAAAACCATTTCAGACCTTATGTGTTCAAGGATGGTGTGACAGTATATCTTGCAGATGCTGAGAATTTTCCCAGGGTGGACAGTACTTGCACAGAAGAACATCTCCAGTTCTATATCAACGAGATGGAGAACCAACATCTAAAACCTAACACAGGACGTTATGCCCGTATTTCAAGCACATCACGTGAAATGTATTATGAGGCAGGTGGTACAGCAGATGTTGGTGATGACCAGAACCGCAGCCACGCCTGGCTGGATGAGGTGAAGAGACTCTATCAGAAAGCCTGGTACTCTGACGAGAATGAACTTATCACAGCCTGGGCTAAATACTGGATGTCAGGAAAAAGGGAGTATATCTACTAATTGGGTCGACCATCTGCCACGACGCAAGAAAATCCACAGGAAAACCATGCGTCGTGACAGATGCTACGCAGGAAGAAGTACAGAAAATCTTATTCGGCTGAGAAAGTGCGAAAAATAGCGGTCTCGAGCGAAGTAAATACAGGAATCTGTATAGGTCCGGTATATCCTCCCGGATATAAGAGTGCCCAGATGACCCAGACTATGAAATGAGGGAATCGCAGTCAGAGTCTGAATTAGAGGCCGCATTAGAAGATTTCAAGATAACTTCACAATAAAAATATAGCAGTCCAGATAAAATGAGAACTTTCTTTTATCAGAACTGCTGCTACTTCATATTCTAAACTACATCAAGTAGTTACTCTTGATAAATATACAAACAAGAGGGTGTATTCCTTGGGAAAGTCTTAGAATACCCCACCTGTTTAGTCTTATTCTTTTTATAGATTGGATTTGAGGAAATCTGTTATGATAGAGAGTATTTTCTCTTTGTTGTTGTTCATCAGGTGCCCCTCATTTTCAAGAATCTGAAGTTCGCTGTTCTGATACACCTCATGATATTTTTCGCTGTAAGAATAGGGGACAATCTTATCATCTTTACCCTGGAGAATCAGAACTTTACCGCTAAATTTTGCAGAGGTCTCATAAATGGGCAGTTTTTGTGCTGCAAGAATGAATTTCCTCCCAAGTTTGTGAAACATCACATTGACATACTCAGGCGGGTTTGATGCATTGTACTTTTTGCCCATACATTGCCCTGCAATTGCATCATCCTTCAATACAGCAGCAGGTGCCATCTGTACAAGACACACAGGCTTGCGTGTATTGTTCTCCATCTCTCCAGCCATCATCCCTGCTACTACGCCACCTTGTGAATGACCCAATAAGGCAATATTGGTGACATACGGAAGGGTACACACGTAATCGAATACCGCCTTTGCATCACCGATTTCGTTGGCAATAGTCATATCGATGAATTTCCCCTCGCTTTTTCCGTGGGCATTGAAATCAAAACTTATAGATGCAATACCTGCCTTAGCCAGTGATTTGGCAATATTAGGGACGGGATAGAACCGTTTGCTAGCCATAAAGCCGTGCATTATAATGACCATAGGGCAACGGTCTTTCTCCGGATTGAAACCAGCAGGGAGTGTAAGGGAGGTGGAGATTCCGCCTTGTTCCCCGTATACATCAAATGTTCTCTTTTTCCACAACATATTTATAAAGATTAATTCTGTTTCTCTTTGTAAAATTTACGGTCGAGTTTGCCATTGTATGTCCTCGCTATTTTATCCACCTTTTCATAGTAGGTAGGTACTTTATGGGGCTCCAGTTTCCCTTTAAGGTGGAGAGCAATGGAACGTTTGTCCAATTCAACCCCCTCAGAAAGCACTACGAGCAGTTTCAATACTGTCCCTATCACCGGGTGGTTAGCAGCTATACAGATACAATCTTTGACCGAATCGTGCGAGGTGGCTGCATTTTCAACTTCGGTAGGATCCACCTTGAATCCTCCCACATTTATAACATCACCCAATCTCCCTTTGAGGTGGATTAGTCCATCTTCATCTATATAACCGAGGTCAGAGCCATATATTTTACCATCTTTAAGGACATTTCTAGTGTTCTCCTCATCAGCAACATAACCACTCATAATGGTGAGTCCGGATACAATTATATTCCCCTCTGGGGTAACCTCTACAGTAGAATTCTTCATAGGGCGGCCGATGCACCCCTCCATGTATTTCCCATCATTGAAGTTGTATGTACATACAGCACCGATCTCTGTCCCGCCAAGTGTGTTGTAAAGACGTGATTTGGGGAGTGCTTTGCTAAGCTGTTCCATATCGTGTTGTGTAATAGGGGCAGCACCTGTCTCGATAAAGTCAATTTTGTCGGCAAGGGAGCAAAGCTTCTCGTATGAGAACTGCATTATCATCCTGATGCTCGCAGGGACAAGGAACGTTGCAAACTTCTTATATGGCAATTCAAACACCTCGAAAAATGCATTCATATCCTTAAGACCATCCAGAACACACACTGTTCCACCAACAGTCAGGACAGGGTGCATCTTGAAGAGTGAGGCGATATGGTTCAACGGACCGCTGATGATAAAGAGAAGTTCCGGTGAAAACTGGAGATCGTGTATGAAGTTGTCGGCACAAGAGACAAGGGCTGTTTCCGACAACATTACCCCTTTGGCTTTGCCAGTAGTACCTGTAGTATAGAGAATATCGACGATGTCATCTGCAAAAATCTGGGATTCTACCTCCTGACTTATAGATTGGAATCTCTCTTCTGGAGCCTGGTGCTCAAGGGGAACAGCAATTGCTTTTAGATGATGGACAGCACAATAAGTTACAATAAAGTCAATATCTTGTGTTGCTCTATAGACATAGGGTCTGTGAGGCTGTAACCCATTGTCATTTAACTCTTGTGAACGTCTGATTATACTTTCCCAAAGATGCAAGTATGAAATCTGTTCAGTTCCGCATACAACTGCGATTTTTTCAGGGGTGGCAGATGCGTGATATTTGATGCTCTCTTCTAAAGTCATAAATTTCCTTTATTGATTGATTTTTGATTCTACCATTTTGGAAAGTGTCTCAATGGTCTTGAAATTTTTAGGGGTGACATCTGCTGGGGAGAGTTTGATCTTATACTCTTCAGAGAGCATCACCATGATGGTTACAATACTCAGTGAGTCCAATTCGCTAAATAGAAAATCGGAATCAAAATCGACTGCCGGGAGTGTATCTGACAGTATCTTTTTAATGTGCTCTTTCATCTCTATTTTATAAATTCAATGTTTTCAATAAAATCCATTGCCGAAACTTCGGCTATTCTCCGTTTGTCATCATCCTCCATCTTGACAATAATTTTTATATCCGGGTGGGTGAGGGCCAGGAGGAGTGCAGATTCGCCATAACCGTTGTCGGCAATGGTATATGATTCCACCCCTTTTATCTCTTGTTTTATAATCTTCTCCCCATTCTCACGCAGAGTACTCCGGACAGATGAGGTGATCTGGTACCCTTTATAGATATATCTTCCTTTGATTTGGGATATCGGGTCTTTAGGTTCCCCAAAAAACAGGGAGCGAAGTGTTAGGGGATATCGTCTTGTTACCCCATTTCTGGCAGTTACCCATCTGAAAAGGAGTGGAGGAATCATGTACGACATCAGTACGACCGAGAGCATACCTATAATTGTCACCTCTGCAAGTGATTTCATAGCAGGGTGTTTGGAGACAATCAATGTCCCTATCCCAATAAACATTATCAATGCCGATTGGAAAATACTGCTTTTATATGATGCCAGGATAGGACGTCTGTATTTGTATTCGTGCTGACACCCCTCTGTCATGAAGATAGTGTAGTCATCCCCCTGACCGAAAATGAATGTTGCGAGGATTATATTCACAATATTGAATTTGATCCCCAGCAGAGCCATTATTCCCAATATCCATATCCAGCTCACCGCCATAGGGATGAATGCGATAATGGCTGTCTCCAACCTTCCGAAAGAGAACCACAGGAAGATGAATACAATAAGAGAACAGCACCAGCCTATATAGTTGAAATTGTCAGAGAGACTTTTGGTCATGGCGCTGTTCATCCCTGCAACATCAAAACATGAAGGGAAATGCCCCTTGATCTCATACAGATTGTCGGGGTGGATATTCAGAGCATTTACAATATACGACTTGTTGTTCTCTTTGATATGTGTCACATTCTGGCTCAGTATTGAGGTGGTTAACGGAGAGAAATATCCAATTTTCCGGGGCGATAAACTGTCGGATGAATCTATTAAATTGAGATATTTTGAAAAGGCGCTTTTTGAGAAACCCAAGTTGTGAGCCTCTCTGGAGAACTCATCAATCAGCACATCGTGATGGCGACCGACGAAATCTCTCCACATTACGAGCCTCTCCTGTTGTTCCTGCTCAGAGACAAGGAATTGTGACACCCCCTTGTAACTCTGAATTTTACCAGCTTTTAGAAGAGAGTCTGCAATGACCTCTACTCCAGAGTTTTTCTCCAATGCATCATCGTACTCATCTCCGCTGGAATATACATATAGGAGCATAGTGCTGTCGGAAGATCCCTTCCCAGATACCAGACTCTGGAAGTATTGCATATTATCCCTCTGCTCCCGGGTCATATAGTTGATGTTTGCCATGTTGGAGTCAAATTCGGTACGGGTGCTGAAGAATGAGAGGATGAGTGTGACGGCTATGGTGACAGCTACAGCTATTTTACTCTTTTCAGGGGAGAAATTGGCAATTTTTTTGATTACAATAGGATCCCCTTTTACTTTAACCCCTTCTCCCTTGATGAAGTGTGGCATGTATATGAGGACAAACAGGATGGTCCCCACCAGCAACAGAGAGGCAAAAATGCCAAGATCGCGCAGTGCTGCCGATTGTAGGGGAATAAGGGTCAGAAATGCACTGACAGTAGTGATGTTTCCGATAACCAGGGGAACAAGAATCTCCTTCATAGCCTCCCTTATGGAGGATACATGGCGCATATGGACAATGAGGTGGAGTGGGTAATTTACCGCTATACCCAATATGACACTTGATATCCCTATCACTATGATTGAGACATTGCCGCTGAAGAGGGACATTCCCCCCATAGCAAAGAGCCATCCCCATCCGATTGAGAGGAATATCAGGAGTACATTTCTGAAAGAACCTATTGAATAGATTACAAAAAGGACAATAAGTATCACCGAGAGTGAGATGGCAATTATACTGTCTTTTTTAATTCTGGAGGAGTTGCCGACAGCGATCTCCGGCCCTCCGACAATAGTTGCGGTAACCTCTTCATGTTGGGATGACATCTTCTCGATGGCACTATGGAGAAGTTTTACCATCCTGGTATTGTACTCTGTCTCGCTGTTTCCAAATGGGGAACTCATCATTGCTATTGCCCTGCTCATATCGGGGGTAAAGATATACCCGTCGTACATCTCAAAATTGACCTGGGGATTTGAGCTTTGCAGAGCCCCCAATACAGGAGTGAAGAGTGAGAGAGGGTCGTGCATTATATTTGATATCATAACCCCTGAGGTAGGGAACATGAGCATCTCTTTGTCCTTCTTGAGCTGGCTTGATATATAACCGGGGAGAGCTATGAGACTGTCCATCCTTGCATAATCTGCAGGAGTGAGGAAATAGGGGATATTTTCATATACAAACTGTGTCACCTCCTGCACTTGGGAGATATCAAACTGAGCAGTGAGATCGGAGCACCAGTTGAGGGTGTCCATCTCGTGCACAGCATCCATAAAAGACTCAATTGCCTCCACTGTATAATCTGCATCGTCAGGATTGTTGAACAGAATATATATCCGGTTTGCACCGGAGATATTTTGATATATTGAAAGGGCCTCCTGTTCAGATGTCCCCAGAGGGAGGAAGTCACTGATGTCTTCGCTATATTTTACATTCAATATCAAAAGGATGAACAGCACCACAAATGATGTGAGCGATATCCACATTGTCCTCGAATGTGAAGAGATATAATCAAATATTTTAAGTATCAGTTTCATATTTCGTTAAACAGTTCTGCACTATCTACCGGATTTGCATATATTCCGAGGAAGATTTGTTTCAGTTCATCCAGGTTGCACCCTTCAGCATAATTTTCCAATTTGGACAGATGGTTGACAAACTCCCCTTTCTGAGCAGGGGTGTAGTGTGAGGAGTAGCGGTCGCTTCCACAGAGGAGGTCGTGCGCTATATAGTTGTTGGGCCACAGATGGTATGATGAGCAGATACGTTGGTCCACTATCTCTGCAACCCCCTTATTGAAGTTATTTGAAGGGAGAGAGGAGATTCTGTCAAGTTCCTCTTTTGAGATAGGCTTGCATATCTGAAAGTGGACCCTCCCTTTCGGTTGGAGAATACCGGTGAGAATACTGTTGAGATCTTCTCCCGACTTTTTGATATAGGGCCCTTTCTGCTTCTGCCAGATCTCTATTGTTTTGAGAAAATCGCAAGGCTCCCATTCGTAGGAGACAGATACAGGGAGGATATTGAGTTCCTCTAAAGAGTGGACCTTATCTCTCCCTCCACTCATTCTGAACATGGTGATAATCCCCTGGTCTGTCCTGTCAATCCCATCTTTGGTCCTTCCGTTCCGGTGGGCAATCCAGAGTGACTGATGTTTCTGTGTAATGGTATTTCTTATATACTCGGAGAGCAGTTTTGATGAATTGTAAAAACTGCGTATGCTCTTTCCGGGGCGTTCTACTTTGAACATCTTGTTCGACTTTCCTATATCGACCACCATCTTGTTCTGCATCAGATTTGCCCCGAAAGTGATCTCTGTCGTATCAAAATCGTGATCAATGAGGGCATTCTGAAGAAGTGATGCATCAAGCATAATATCCCTGTGATTGGAAAGATATATATATGATTTCCCCCTCTCAATGTTCTCAAACCCCTCTGTTGTAAACTCTTTTATACTATTTGCAATGATCCTCTTGTTGGCGAAATACATCACCCCGGTCTGGAATTCATGAATGGTGCTGATAGACAGAATTTGATTCCTGACCTCTTCGATTTCCTTCTCCGGGAATACATATGGGGCAAGAAGTGGGAACAGACCGTCATTGGCTATGCGGTGCATTGCTGATGGTATCTCACTGTCGTAGTAAGGACGTATGTCATCGAATCTACTATTCATTGCAGTTGTTTATTTTGTCCAACACATAGTTCGATCCCAGAATAACCTCACATGTCTGTATAGCGGTAAGGGGGACACCACAGAAGCCGTGTCCTCCGCAATTCTGTCCGGTGAGGAGCAGGTTGGCCGATTTTGTGACAACAGGAACCCTTGATAAGGTCATATTGTTGCAATCTTTCATAAAACCGCACATCGCCCCCTCCTTGACACCATAATAGTCCCGGATAGTAAGGGGGGATGCTGTATTTATCTCTTCAATGTAATCTCTGAAGTCTGGGTAGAGTTCTGTAATCCTGTCAAGCAATTTCTCCGCACACACTTTTTTCCACTCTTCGTACTCCTTGCCACGGCGTCCTACAGTGGTCTCTTCCCACCTTTTTACCTCTTTCCACACCATTGGGGCGGTGATGATCATCTTCGAAGAGTACTCTCCCTGATTGATCTCAGGTGGAGTCATAAAGAGGAATCCCAAAGGCCACTCTTTGTCTTCACGTCCGAAACTCCATACATCCTCATATTTGCTCATGTAGAATGAGGAGTGGTTGATATATTTGAACTTGCCCGGTTTGAGCTTGATGTTCATCGTAAATGCAGAGTATGTATTTGGAATCTCGTTCAGACGGCTCCTGTATGCTTTTGGAAGGAGTGAAGGGTCGTCCAGCAGATTGAGGAATGTACAGGGGTGGATTGCACAGATGTAGTAGTCTGCTGAAAATCTCCTCCCTTTGCGTGTGGTGACACTTGTAATTGTTTTCCCTTCGCTGCTTACATGTTCCACACCATCACCTGTAATCACTTTTCCGCTGTTTTCGATAATAAGGTCTCTGAGGGTATTGGCGAACAATCCGCTTCCCCCCTCAAAACGGCTGGGTCCGGTGATGTAGAGGACAGAGATGAGGGCGTGTATATAGGCAGGGGTAGCGTCGCGGAAACCGCCGTAAAGGGGATTGACATATCCAAGGACATTTCTCAGACGTTCATCTGAAATATATCTTGCAATCAGGTCGGTGGCAGAGATCATAAACTCTTCAGAATAGGTGGCGAGAAAGTCATTTTCCGGTCGGAGATTATAGAGTTTCACCTCATCCACAATGTTGAAAATGGCATTTACATACCTTTTCAGATTCTCCTCCTCTTCAGGAAATGTCTCGGCCAGAGCCTTTACAAAATTCTCTTTGCCTGGTGCTATGTTGTAGGTTTTCTTGTCCTCTGCGAAATAAAGGGTGTCAATGATATCAGGGTCGACATCTCTGATGTGAATTTTGTCAAGAATGCCGAGATAATTGCAAATGCGTCTGATATTGCCACCTGGTCGCATTCCCCCTATAACGTGCATCCCGGTGTCAAATACCTCTCCGAATCGGGTAAAACTTTGAAGCCCTCCCCCCACGGTTGTATTTTTCTCGATAACAGTGACATCTACCCCCTCTTTCGAGAGAATTGCCCCTGTGAAGAGACCGCCGAGGCCACCACCTATAATTACAGCACTTTTTTTCATCTATATTGCTCTGTCTTTGATTTCTCCATAAATTTTTTCTGCATCCACAAGTTCGCTGCATGTGACAATAGTCCCCACTATAACACCGAGCATCCCGTGTGAATTGACATTCTGTCCGGCAAGGAGCAGATTCGGAATTTTGGTCCTGTATGGTACTCTCCCTGCAGCCCCCATAGAGATATCTTTTGCAACCCCATACATTGAACCTCTCTCTGTCCCTGTATAGTCCACATAGGTAAGTGGGGTAGAGGTGTAGTAACTCTCTATCGAAGCTCTTAGTCCGGGATGATGTTTTTCCACTTCGGCTATCAGCTTCAGGGCACGTTCCCTTTTGAATTTTTCATAATCTTCTCCACGATGACCTATCGGCAACCCTTGCCATTGGATAACCTCTTCAATGTTCATATATGTGAGGATAACTCCGCTCTTTGCCCATTGGGCTCTGTCCTGATGGCACATGTGCATGTATAGGAAGCCTTTTGGCCACTCATCAGGGGTATAGTATTCACAGCCCCAAGGGGTTCCATTGCTGTAACCGTACCAGTTGGTATTCATGTACGGCATGCTTTCATCCTTGAATTTGAGGTAAACAGCAAAGCCGCCTGCGGTTTGGGGTATTGAGGTAATCCTGTGTCTGAAGGCGGGGCGGATGAGTTTTGTATCAAGCATCTCCATAAGCCTGTTGGGGTGTATGGTGCTTATTATATAGTCGGCATCGTAGAAATTTTCATCTGCTGTTTCAACACCCGTAGCCTTGCTCTCATTGCACTTTATCCTGACAACCCTCTTTCTGGTCTCAATATTCCCCCCAAGTCTTTTGATGTTATCTGCAAGGGAGATGGCAATTGCATCACTACCCCCTTCAATTCTGAATGCACTCTGATTAAAGAAATCCATGATGAATGCGTGCTGGGTAAATGGAGTTTTATCCAGCTCGGCAGAGTATAGGGGGAGATCTCCGACAAGGACCTTTTTCAGAAGTTCATCCTGGAAAATCTCATCCATAACACTATTGATCGAGAGGGTCTGATACTCAGTCTTTGCCACAAGATCCCTCTGCTCAGATGTGAGGGAGGAGAGGGTGGAGGCAGAAGAGATTCTCCCGATAATCTCCATATACTTTTTGAGGGAGTCCCTCTGGTGGGGAAAATATTGGGACATCTTCTCAATGAACTCATCACGACCGTTAGGAAATGTAAATTGTTCCCCATCAATTGCAACAGTATTGTACCCATTTGTGTCAAGAGGGGAGAGTCTGACACTATCTGCAAGTCCGAAGTAGTGGATCAGCAGATCCATTGTCTGACCGGGGAGTGCAGAACCGATAAAGTGCATACCGGTCTCAAATTTTGCCCCTTTGCGGTAGAAGCATTGGAGACAACCCCCAATCTGCCCCCCTTGTTCCAAAATGGTGACATCATACCCGTTTTTCAGGAGTATGTAACCACAAGTAAGTCCGCCGAGACCCGATCCTATGATGATTACTTTAGACATTCTGCTCTACTTTGTCACTGATTTCCCTATATCTGTTGATATAGTATCTTCTCATTTGTGAAGCTTGTATACGGGTACTCTCCCCCAACTTCCGCAACTCCTCTGGGGAGATCCTTTTATCAATATCGAGATGTACCGGCCATTTTCTGAGAGTTCTCCCCCTTTTGGGAAGTGCCTTCCCCGTTCCGTAGAGGATGATGGGTAGAATATCGGTATCCAGGGTTTGTGCAATGTGGAATGCCCCCTGATGAAAACGTCCTATGCTGCAATCTTCCGATCTTGTCCCCTCCGGATAAATAGCTATGCTGTACCCCCTCTCCACCAGCGATTTGAGCTGGGGCATGATAGCATCTACCCCGGCAGATGCGGGGAGGAATTCGGCATGCCTGATTAAATGTTTGTATATAGGGTTATTCCATACCCAATTGGCTGTGAGGATTATAATCTTGGGATGCAACGCTATGAGTGGAACGATATCGAGATGGGACTGGTGATTGCAAATGATGACAGAGGGCTTGGAAAAATCCTCATTGAATCTGTTGGTCTGGGAATATCTGATCCCAGGTATCCTATGATAAAACAGGACAAACCTCCCCATAAAATTGATAATTCTGTGCAGATTGTATTTTTTCTTTTCTGTAACCTCTCCTATACTCATATATAGAGATGCCAACGGGGTTGCCACGAACATCGATGTTATAATGAAAAAGAGGAGTGAGTATACTGTTTTGAAGATTATCCAACTCCATCTTAAAATTGCAAGTGGCAGGGCATATACCAACGCAAGGAGACACAGAATGGAGTTGAGAACGGTTATTCTGGCAAAATCTTTACCAGGGCGAAAATGGGAAACCCTCTCCTCTTTGGGAGGGTAATATACATTGACAGGATTGCTCACCAGTCTGACTCCATGCCAAGAGGCGAATACCATCAATTCAAGTTCTGCCTCATATCTTGAGGTGAGGAGTGGGAGACCATAAAGTTTTTTCAGAGGGTAAAGTCTGTAGCCAGTCTGGGTATCTTTCAGAAAGTGTCCAGTCTGTATTCCGAACCAGAAGTTGCTGAACGAGTTGGCGAATTTGCTTCCGGCAGATCTCTCTGCATTTTTTTCAAATTGGCGCTCACCCACAATGAGTGCCCCGGGATGTTTGATGTTTGCTTCAAGCATCAGTGGAATATCTTCCGGAAAGTGCTGTCCGTCGCCATCAAGTGTAATGGCATAGGCAAATCCGGCTCCCCTTGCATACTTGAACCCCTCTTTGAGTGCTCCACCTTTTCCCCTGTTTCTCTTAAGGTCGAGGATTATGGGTCGTCTCACCATCTTGTTGAGAAGATCGAGGGTGTCATCAGTACATCCGTCACAAACTACTATAACATCATCACACTGGACAAGAGATCGGGAAACTACATCTGTGATTGTCCCCCTGTTGTTGTAAGTGGGGATTATCACACAGATACCTCTTTCCCGCAGAGTTTTTCTCTGCATCTCAAGTCTTTCGAATGATGTTATCTCTCCTGACATATCAGCGATAGTTTTGCATAAACGGTTTCACCCGCAGTAACACTCACCTGAACCTTGATCTCATCTCCCTCCCGGGTAACCTTTGATAAAGAGTAAACTAAATCTGCAACCTCATTGGGCGAGATTATTTTCAGGAACTTGATGTTCTTTACACAAATAAGGTGGAGAGATGCAGTAGTCATCTCTTCCAGCAGTTCCTTTGCAATCTGCATAATGCACACTCCAGGGGTAATCGGTTCTCCCGGGAAATGTGCCTTGTAGATGAAATGTTCGGGATTGAGCCTGATTGCAAAATCACCCTTTCCATCTCCGACAGCAGATGACACTATGGTATATAAACTATTTTTCAGTATCATTTTTCAATAGTTGTAAAGGTGTATCTTATATTAAATCTCTGATTCGGAAAATTGTATTCTTCGGCCATATTTCCACTCTGTGCATCTTTCATTATAGCTTTCAGATCTCTTTTTAGAATCCTCTTGACAGAACCTCTGCTGAGAGGCTTGACAATGCTCACTATTTTTATCCTCTCCTTTTGGGTGTCGTATCTGAAAGTGAGGGCAGAGACCCCGAACTCATTTATGATAGAGGCTGTAATATGGCTCTCTTGAGGCTGCATGATGCATATTCCGCTAAGGTAGGCGTTGCCAAACTCAATATTTACCATATAGCGGCTGTTTCCGACCCCATCAGACCGGTCATTTGCACCGGCTGGAGAGGCGAATAAGGTTGTAAAGAGGATATATGTGAGCAGAAAGCGGTACATCAAGCTATTTTATACTAAAAATATGTTCATCTATATCCTTATTCTCAACACTCTCGGAGAGCTTTATTATTGTGCTGTCTCCTGTTGGCTCGTGCATTTCAACGACAGAGACCATGCTTTTTGCTCTGTCGAAATGGAGGACAAGTCTGCTCCACATCATCTTCATATCTTTTTTCTGCGGGATCAGGGTTGCTGTCCACTCCTGAGGAGTTTCAGCAATAGTTATCTTGAAGGCCTTGGTGTCTGAAAGACATTTGCCCGATATGCTGTTCATCATTATGTTGGCAATCTCCCTAAACGTCCTGTTCTGCTTTATGTCAATGACATCTGTACGGCTGTCGTTTTTCAGCATCACCTGATCACCGTTCATAATGAAAATGTATGTGTAGGGTTTTGTGTATTCCCATCTCAATTTGCCCGGTTGTTCAAAATACATCTTGCCGTATGATACCATTTTGTCATTGAGGATGCTGAGATGTTTTGTCTGGACAAATTCACATTGGAGACTCTTCATCTGGGAACTTTTGAGGTTTATTGCCTCAATGATGGCCTCGCTGCTGCTCTGCTGGGCCGCTGCAGCAAATGATATAAGGCTCAAGACCATTAAAAATATAATTTTTCTCATACCTTATCTTGCAATAAAATAACAACCCAACATAATCAGCAGTACTCCGATCCATTTGGTCAGATCGACACTTTCATGGAAAAATACAATTGCAGCTATCATCCCGAAAACATAGCTTAATGACACCAATGGGTAGGCCATACTGAATGGGTAGTGTTTCACAATATAGAACCACAATATGCTCCCCGCACCATAGCACAATCCACATGCGGCAAATTGCCAGTTTACAAATACAGACCTCCAGAAATCGAGTGTCCAGGAGAATGGCAATATCCTCTCAAGGGCAAATTTCAGAAGTACCTGACCTCCCGCCAGGAGGGCACTTTGGATAATCGCTAAAATGAATAGAGGCATATCGTTATCAGTTTTTGGTCAATAATAGAGCTTTTGCATACAATTCGGGAGGTGGGGTTTTACCTCCACGCTCCGCAAAATTTGAAAACAGTGGGGTAGATTCGTCAAATGAACCTACAAGGACAGTGTCTGCTTTTCCACTTTTTATGAGTCTTTCCGCATCTCTCATAGCCCATTCAAGTGACTGGTCTCCATGAGAATAGGTGGTATTGTACCCATGACATTTAACCCTGATGGCCAAAGCGGAACCCAATGTGTTATGGGTGCTTTGCATGAAAAGAGTGGGTTTCAGATGCTCTTCATCATTTGCAGAGATATCATCAAGGAACTGGAGGCTGGTCTCAAGCATCCCTCGAGAGGTGGCGGTGATGATGGCATCAGGACAATCTATTCCCCCTTTTTGGAGTGCGCGGAGAGATGCAAGATGGGCAGCTTTCATAAGTTTTCCCATCCTTCTCCCTTCCATAGGAGAGATGAATTCCCTCAATTGGGAGAGCTCCTCTGCAGATGTTATCACCTCTTCGGCAGAGACCTTTACCCCCCTCTCTTCCAGATCAATCTCCCCCCTCTTTTGTGGCTCCCTGCTGATAATCAGGGATGAGTCATTACCCCCGAAACCGAATGAGTTGCAGATGATATTGTCAAGTCTTATGTTGTCATTGCCAGGGGTGGGAACAATCCCCCCTTCGCTACCCTTTGTCCACCTCAAGTTGGCGGGTGTAAAGTCATTTTGCATGGCAAGTATGCTGATGACGGTCTCAATAGAGCCGGATGCCGAAGTGGTATGTCCTGTAAACCCTTTTGTGCTTGATACTTCAGGCATTTCATCTCCGAAGATACGGATAAGGGCGGCACTTTCAGATATGTCGTTATTTGGAGTGCCGGTGCCATGGGCATTGATGTACTGGATTTCTCCCTTCTCGAGCCCTGACATCTCAAGGGCCTCCATCATTGCCAGATAGGCACCCTCTCCATTATCCGACGATGCGGTCTGGTGGAAGGCGTCGCATCTGTTTCCGTAACCCGAAATATATGCAAGGGGATTTTCTGAATTTTTTTCAAGGATTACAAAAGCAGCCCCCTCTCCAAGGTTGAGTCCGGCGCGGCTCTCATCAAAAGGGCGGCATGGCTCTTTGTCAAGTATCATCAGGGTGTTGAAACCGTTGAGGTGAAATCTGCTCAACGCCTCAGAACCACCGGCAATGATAATGTCTGCCTCATTATGCTTAAGCATTTCTGCCCCCAGAATGATGGAGTTGAGGGCTGAGGAGCATGCTGTTGATATGGTGCAGGTCTCAATCCCCTCCAATCCGAGAATCTGTGCCATCTCCAAGGTACTTTTGCCACATTCGTTGCTTTGTGGGAGAAACAGGAGTGAGTCATCACTCTTCATCTGCTCGAAGTAGTTTTCGGTAATATCCATCCCACCTACAGTTGTACCCGAGATCAAAGCGACCCGTTTCCCGGCGATGTTCTCTATCCCGGCTTGTTGAAGGGCCTGCCTGATGGCAATAGCCCCCATAAGCGATGTGCGGCTCATAGGGGAATTGTCTGTTATACCGAGAATCCCTTTCATTTGCTCATTGGAGAGTTGTACTTCACCTACAGGGAGTTCAATATGCCTGGTTTGCAGGTACTTGATCTCCCGTATGCCCGATCTGCGATGCTTGAGGGAATCGAGGACAGAAGGGGCATCGTTTCCAATGGAGCATATAATGCCAAGTCCGGTGATACAAATATTATCCATTATCTATTTGGTTCTGTTTTTTTCTACATATTCAGCAATAGTGCGGATGCTTTTGAAAATCTCTTTGGCATCGGCAGGATTTGCCAGTTTGATACCATAGAATTTGTCGAGGATAACAATAAGTTCCAAAGCATCAATTGAATCGAGTCCGAGACCATCACCGAAAAGGGGATCGTTCTCGTTGATATCTTCTGGTGTAATCTCCTCCAGATTCAATGCATCTATAATCTGGTTTTTCAGCTTAAGGATCAATTCTTCCATTTTATATTTTTATTTTGTCAGTATCTTGATATCTGCTTCGAAATTATCATTGGAAAGGCAATCGATCCACCCTGTAATGATGCTGCCGGTGCCTCTCTGTCCGAATGATGATCCGATAATTTTATCCATTAGTACTTCATCCCTCTGGTTAAGGATGTAAAGTGTGCTCTCACCTTTGTACTGGTTCTTGATGGCAATCTCCCCGGTGAGAATGTTGGGGAGGGTGTACAGGAACACCGAAGGACTTGGGAAAAATTCCCCTTCACGGCAGAAGGTGGAGATATGTTTTCGGTCTGCTACCACAGATGAACTGCTGTTGAACAGGATAATCCCTCTCTCGCTGTTCTCCTGGCGGTCTGTCTCAGATTGGATAAGGAGTTCTGTCGCCACAAAGGCAAGTTTTGTCAGAAGATCCATCTTGTAGAATTTGGGGTAATCTGCAAGATGTTGTTTGTAAACTTCGGTCAACAACTCTTTGCCGGTGGCAGAGTGGGGGATCTCCTTCCCGTCGATTGTTACCATTTCAGGGGTAATGCGGACAGAGTGGGAAATGTTGCCTCTGGAATTTGAAACAGTTGGTGGAACAATTTCATCCCCTTTGGAGAAGAGTATTGCTCCGTTACAGCCGCCGAATCCGGAGATTATCTTTAGGAAACTCTCCTTGTCGCTTTTACCCTCATGGTTGCTGATTGTTATTTTGCCGCTGACACCTATCTCATCAAACCCTTTCACCGGGGGGATATAACCCTCATCAATGGAACACATGTTGATAATGGTTTCAAGTATGCCGGAAGCCCCTAATGTGTGACCGTAGTACCCTTTCAGGGCAGATATGGGGATTTGTGACAATGAGGCCCTTTGGATCGCTTTTGACTCCATCTGGTCATTGAACATGGTTGCTGTACCATGAACATTTATCATAGCAAGTCTCTTGGCATCCCACCTCTCCATCACACACTCAATCGCCCTCAATGTACCCTCTCCGGCAGGAGATGGGGCACTTACGTGGTATGCATCATTGTCTAAATATCCGGCAACAAACTTCCACCCTTTGCCGGAATCCCCCTCCGGCCCTTTTCCATATATGATTGTTGCTGCTGCATCTCCAAGATTCAGCCCCAGACGCTCAATGTCAAATGGCCTGCAAGGTTCTGGAGAGAGTGATTTGAAGGAGAGAAATCCAGCCACCACAAATGGTGAAATGCAATCTGCACCGCAAACGATTGCGTGGTCATACTCTCCCTGTCGGATAAGCCTGTCAGCCAGAATCTGGGCTGTCACTCCCGAAATGCATGCGTTGCATACTACCACTGGTCTGGTTACGATTCCTATATGTCGGGCAATCTTGGCTGCGGTATCTCCAGGATTGAGATATTCGCCATCATTTTCAGGTTCGCTGGAGAGCTCTTCCACATTTGCTTTTGTAGTGCTCAGAATGAGGATGGTGCGGGGGGAATCGAGAGGAATGGAAGTGTAGGAGAGGGCCTCCTCGATAGAGCGGATTACTATCGATTCAAATAGTGTAAATCCATCCATCTTCAACTTTTCCCTTTGCTCTATGGTAAACATAGATGCGGCAAAAGGTTCAGGAATACCACGCCACGAGGTATAAGGGGTTAAAGCAGAACGGCCGGCTCTGATGGCCTGGTAGTTCTGCCCGGTGGTGAATCCGAGTGGTGATGTGATATTTGTAGCAAGAACCTTTGTCATTCCAATCCCATCTCTTTTTTCCAGTCAGTATAAAAATCGGGACTATACCAGAACAGGTTCCCGTTTATGTCCATAAAAACCTGTGTGGTTTGTGCAGTAAGGAAAACAACCCCTGTTTCAGGATCGAATATCTTGTAATCAAAGATCACTTTGGCTGCATCTGTAGGCTGGTATGTAATCCTGATGGTAGGTTTCATCCCGTATCGTAGCGGATGTTTGTATTTTATGTTCATCTCCACGATAGGGACCATAATGTTCTCCTTGATATATCTCTGGTAGGAGAGTCCATATTCTGCACCAAATGCTTCACGGGCATCTTCCAGATATAGAGGATACGATCCATGCCAAACGATATTCATCATATCCACTTCGCTGAATCTTACCTCGAACTCTTTGTCAACTGATAATTTTCTCTTAGATCCCATGAATGTTTCTCTATTTATTCAATATTTCTTACTGAAAGTTTGATTTCAGCTGTGGCCATAACATTGTCACAGCATTTGATTTCGGCATTTGCCAATGTCATTCCGAAGATATCCTCGATAATGTCAACTTTTGTGGTTATTGTAGAACCAACCGATGGCTCCTGATGTATCACAAAATTGCGGACGGCCCCTATAAAACCCATCTGAACATCTTTGTGCAGGATATATTTGTTGTAGAAACCAACCCTTGCAGCACATGTCTGTGCAATGTTCTCCATCATGCCGGATGGGGAGAATTTGCCGTTGTCCACAAAGATATTATCCTCTTTGATCTCTGTCTCAGTGGAAGATGTCTCCATCTCAAAATGTGTCAGTTTGCCGATCATGACAAACGGATCCTGTTGAGGCAGTATATTGTGAACATCAATCGAACGAAGGTACTCTTCAGAAATCATATTATTTTCCATCAGTTCCAAAAATCAAAAAAGTTATACCATTGGGTGGGGTACTCCCGGATCCTCTTTTCAAGTTCATTTACATAAGCCTGTGAGAGTTGCTTTATCTGCTCTTTGCGTGACTCCTGCTTGTCATAGTGGAGAGGGGTTACATATATTGTGTACCTCTTCATCCCGCTTTTCATCACATTTACCCCCAGGACATCAAGACCTCTCATTGTCGCAACGCTGAATGGCCCTTGTGGAAATTTCGCCTCTTTGCCGAGGAAATTGCACTTGATACATTTTGCCTGCCCCATAAATCTGTCTGTAGGAAAACTGACAATATCTCCGTTGCAGAGTGCGTTGTCAATCTCGAAAAGATGGCTCATATCCTCTTTGAGGGTGATCATCCTGATGTTGGTCTTGACAAACATGCTGTTGCGGTTCTCCATTACAGATGCTTTTTCGTGGGCGTAAACTACTGCATTGATGGCCTTTGTCTGAGAGACCAATGTGTACCCGGCTATCTCATAATTTCCGATGTGTGAACTCAAATGGAGAAACCCCTCCGACTTACTTTCAAGCTCTTTGAAATGCTCCATTCCAATCACCTCCACATCGAATCTTTTGCCGGCATACATGGCAAATTTGTCAATCACTACCTGAGCAAACTTGCAGTGGTTCAGGTATGTAAGCCAGGCAGATCGTACTTTCCCATTGCCCAATATTTCCCTGAAATAGAAATATGCAGTTTTCCTGCTTTCGTTCAATACAAGGCATACGGGGACAACAAATACGGATGCAAAAAAATAGAGAAATCTGACATCCATATAATGCAGAAATAGGATGAGACACCTATGCATCCATCCATTTCCAAAAGTCGAACCAGCCCAAAGCTTTTGTTCCATTATCTATTTCAACTTGCTCTCTATATAGTCACAGAATTTAGAGTATGTGTCAACACCTGTCATCTCTTCTGCTTTGATTTTGAACCCGAAGTTCTTCTCAACGATTACTACGATATCCACGAAATCCAAGCTGTCGATACCCATGTCATCCTTGAGTTTTGCTTCAGGGAAAATCTTTTCCTCTTCAATTTCAAGTTCTTCAATAAGAAAGTTTTTGACTTTCTCTTCTATTTCAATACGGTTCATTACTTTATGATATTAGGTTAATTTATTTTCTTTATTACCAGAGCGCTGTTGGTGCCACCGAATCCGAATGAGTTGCTGAGGATAGTGTCAACAGGGGTTTCAATAGTTTTGTCGGCCAAATTGAGGTGCTTGGAGTACTCATCCCTATTTTCGAGGTTGATGTTTGGTGCGACAAAATTGTTCTGCATCATGATGATAGAATACACAATCTCGCTTGCACCTGCCATCCAGCACTCGTGACCTGTCATACTCTTGGTACTTGATACAAGGGCATGTTCCCCTCTGAAAAGTTTGTCTATGGCGATAGCCTCAAACATATCACCCTGTTTGGTGCTTGTGGCGTGGGCGTTGATGTAATCGATATCGGAAGGTTTCACACCGGCATCATCCATTGCCCTCTGCATAGCCCTGATACAACCCTCGTCGCTTGGCTGGCTTATGACAGATGTGCCGTTGGATGAGAAACCATACCCCACGACCTCTGCAATGATATTTGCACCGCGGGCAACAGCGTGGTCGTAATCTTCCAGGAACAATGCCGCTGCTCCACCACTCGGTACAAGACCGTCGCGCCCTGCATCAAATGGACGGCTCGCTTTGGTGGGCTCCTCCATGTTGCTTGAGAATGCACCCAATGCGTCAAAAGAGGCCATAGAGTAGAAATTTGTCTCCTGTGCACCTCCGCAAAGGACCATATCCTGCAGACCGTTTTTGATCAGCATATATCCAAGGCCGATCGAGTGGCTGCCACTTGCGCACGCTGCGCTTATGGTGAAGTTAACCCCTTTGAGCTTAAATATAGTGCTCAGATTCATGGTTACTGTGGAGTTCATTGCCTGGAAAATGAAAGATTGGCCGAGAAGTTCTGTGTCGTGTTTTTCATCCATTATCCTGGCTGCTTCGATTACAGGTTTTGCAGATGAATCATTGCCAAATATGCATCCTATCTCATTTTCTTCCAGATATTTGTCATCAATTCCGGCCATTTCGAATGCTTGCCTGCTCGCCATAAAAGCGTACTCCGCCTCCTCTGAAAGCCCCCTTCTGAGGTGGCGGTCTATAAGCCCTTTGAGGATGGGCTTCTCAACTATTCCTGTCAATGCAGACTGGTATCCGTACTCAAGTCTTGCCTGCTCGATTCCGATACCCGATTTTCCATTGTACAGCGACTCCTTTACCTCGTCGATGGTTGTTCCAAGGCAGGACCATATCCCCATTCCTGTAATAACAACACGTCTCATATCAATACAATCCTCCGTTGATGCTGATTACTTCTCCTGTAATATAACTTGCCTCATCAGAGCAGAGAAACCCGACAAGTGAAGCCACCTCTTCAGGTTTGCCGAAGCGCTTCATAGGAACGAGGTTTTTCAACTCATCCTGTGGTAGATCTTTGGTCATATCTGTCTCGATGAAACCTGGTGCTACAGCATTTACTGTAACATTGCGTGATGCAATCTCCTGTGCAAGAGCTTTGGTTGCCCCGATAAGGGCAGCCTTTGCAGCACTGTAGTTTGTCTGCCCTGCCATCCCCTTCAAACCGGAGAGGGATGCCATGTTGACAATCCTTCCACCATGCTTGCGCATCATCATCTTTGGAAGGAGGTATCTGGTAACATAGAAGAAACCATTCAGAGTTACATCTATTACAGAGTTCCAGTCGCTGTTGGGCATCATGAACATAACATTGTCACGTCTGATACCGGCATTGTTGACAAGATAAGCGATATAGTCGTCGGGATGACTCTTTTCCCACCCTTCAAGTGCAGCAGTAACCTCCTGTTCATTTGCAACATTGAATTTGATAAGGCTCGCCTCACCACCCTGAGCAATAATCAGATCACGAACCTCCTCAGCTGCCTGCTGATTTGATTGATAATTGATCAATACAGGGATACCCATCTTTGCAAGTTTGATGCATACGGCACGTCCTAAACCTCTGGAACCTCCTGTAACTAACGAGTATTTCATTTTGTAAAATGGTTTTTTATTCTTCGCTCTTCAATCTCTCTGCATTTTCTGCAATTGTCAACTGGTCAATCACCTCCTGGATAGCACCATCCATAAAGACAGGGAGGTTATACATTGTGTAGTTGATACGGTGATCGGTCACACGTGATTGAGGGTAGTTGTATGTGCGGATCTTTGCAGAACGGTCACCTGTAGAGACCATAGTTTTCCTTTTTGCAGAAATTTCGTTCAGATATTTCTCGTACTCCATATTGTAAAGGCGGGTACGTAGCTCTGCAAGTGCTTTGTCAAAGTTCTTGAGCTGCGATTTTTCATCCTGGCACTGAACCACGATTCCTGATGGGATGTGGGTAAGACGGATAGCAGAGTATGTGGTGTTGACAGATTGTCCTCCTGGACCAGATGAACAGAAAGTATCTTTACGGATATCATTCATATTCAATTCGATGTCGAATTCGTCAGCCTCAGGGAGAACAGCTACAGATGCAGCAGATGTGTGGACACGACCCTGTGTTTCAGTCTGAGGGACACGTTGTACGCGGTGTACACCACTTTCATATTTCAAAACGCCATAAACACCATCTCCTGAAACTTTGCAGATAAGCTCCTTGAATCCGCCCGAAGTCCCTTCAGACTGGTTTGTGATCTCAAGTTTCCACCCCTTCTTCTCTGCATATTTAGCATACATTCTGAAAAGGTCACCTGCAAAAATTGCTGCTTCGTCACCACCTGAACCACCACGTATCTCGATGATTGCGTTTTTAGAGTCCTGAGGATCCTTGGGAATAAGGAGAAATTTGATCTTCTCTTCCATTTCGGGAAGTGCAGATTCGAGAGAACTTACTTCCTCTTTTGCCATTTCACGAAGATCTTCATCCTTTTCGTTCTGAAGAATCTCTTTTGCATCATCAAGATCCTGAACCATCTTGCAGAATACCTTACCTGTCTCTATGATAGGTGCCAACTCTTTGTACTCTTTGTTCAACTGCACATATTTCTTCATGTCCTGCATAAGATCAGGGTCAGAAATTTGTGTTGAAAGACTTTCAAACTTGCCTTGAAGGCTCTTTATTTTCTCTACTAAAGAATAATCGCTCATAATGTTTCAAATCAAACCACAAATATAACTATTCTTATTGTTTTTACAATAATGAAAAAACAGGCAACCTTTTGAAAGATTGCCTGTTCGGATATGTTCAGAGTGTGATATTAACCTACAAAGTGGAAGTGAGGGCCGAATCTTTCGAAAGCGGCTCTGTCAAGTTCTTCTCTATGGTCAGGGTGAGCTACGCTGATGATAAGTTTTGCCCTCTCCTGAAGTGATTTGCCGTATAGATTAACAGCACCGTGCTCAGTTACGAACCAGTGGATATGGTTACGTGTGGTAACTACACCTGCACCAGGGGTAAGGATAGGTGAGATTTTGCTCACACCCTTGTTGGTTACTGAAGGCATAGCGATGATAGCTTTACCACCTTTCGACATAGATGCACCGTAGATGAAGTCGATCTGACCACCTACACCTGAATAGAATTTTGTACCAAGTGAGTCAGCACATACCTGGCCGGTGATATCTACCTGAAGAGCAGAGTTGATAGCTGTTACTTTAGGGTTTTTAGCGATGATGAATGGATCATTGGTGTATCCTACATCCATCATTGACACCATAGGGTTATCGTCGATGAAGTCGTAAACTTTCTGTGAACCCATCAGGAATGTAGATACCAGTTTACCTTTGTCGATAGCTTTTTCAGCACCATTGATAACACCTTTCTCAACAAGAGGAAGAACGCCGTCAGCAAACATCTCGGTGTGGATACCAAGGTTCTTGTGGTTGCCAAGCTGGGCAAGAACTGCATTAGGAATAGCGCCGATACCCATCTGAAGGGTAGCACCATCTTCGATCAGGGCAGCACAGTTGTTACCGATAGCTGTCTCGATAGCAGAAGGCTCAGAGAAGTGAGCAGGTTCAAGTTCTGAATCACATTCTACAAAGATATCAATCATTGACATTGGGATCATGGCGTCACCAAAAGCACGGGGAACGTGTTTGTTGACCACTGCGATCACATATTCTGCTGTCTCAATAGCTGCAAGGGTAGCATCTACAGAGGTACCAAGAGATACATAACCGTGTTTGTCAGGGGGAGATACCTGAACCATAGCCACATTACAAGGAACAGCTCCAGATCTGTAAAGTTTCTGGGTTTCGCTCAAGAAAATTGGAATATAGTCGGCATAACCGGCCTGGACACTCTTGCGGACATTGCCACCTACGAAAAATGCCTGATGGAAGAAAATACCTTCATATTTTGCATCAGTGTAAGGGGCGGCACCTTCAGTGTGAAGGTGGTGGATGCGAACGTCTCTTAGTTCGCCTGCATCGCCTCTGCGGCAAAGTGCATCGATAAGCACTTTAGGAGCACTTGCTACACTGCTGAAGTGGATGTGGTCACCAGATTTAACCACTTTCACAGCTTCGTCTGCGCTGACAAATTTAATCTCTTTATACATGATATAATTGTAAATTAATTAATGAATATTCACTAAACGGCAAAGTTAAGAAAACAATCTTATAAATTGTTATATTTGTCCCCAATAAAAATCAGTAAAGATGAAAAACAGGGAAAAAGAGATAAAAGCATTTGTGAGATTGCTCGATGTAATGGATGAATTGAGGGAGAAATGCCCTTGGGACAGAAAGCAGACTATGGAGTCGCTCCGTCCCCAGACCATAGAAGAGACATACGAACTTAGTGATGCAATCCTTCATGATGACCAGCACAATGTTGCCAAAGAGTTGGGTGACTTGATGCTGCATGTGGTCTTTTATGCGAAGATAGGGTCTGAAAAGGGTACTTTCGACATCGCAGAGGTGATGGATCTCCTGTGTGAGAAACTCATTTTCCGTCATCCTCACGTATTTGGTGAGACTGCCGTTTCAGGTGCCGAACAGGTGGTGCAGAACTGGGAGCAACTCAAGATGAAGGAGAAAGATGGTAACAAAAGGATCCTTTCGGGAGTTCCTGAATCACTTCCACCCCTTTTGAAAGCTTACCGTATGCAGGATAAGGCACGTGCAGTGGGTTTCGACTGGGAAGAACGGGAGCAGGTTTGGAACAAGGTCAAAGAGGAGCTTGCTGAATTTCATGAGGAGCTTGACAAAACCCTTACAGATCCGTCAGACAGTGATGCACACCATAAAGCGGAGGGTGAATTTGGAGATCTCCTCTTCTCGATTGTCAATGCGGGGCGTCTGTATGATCTGAATCCTGACACTGCACTTGAAAGGACTTGCGATAAATTCCGTCGCCGTTTCACATATCTGGAGGAACATACTATCCGTCAGGGACGTTCACTTAAGGATATGACCCTTGCACAGATGGATGAAATATGGGATGAGGCGAAAGAACTGGAAAAAGAGGGAAAACTATAATTTGGAGTGGAGATGGAACCTAATTGGCTTGAGAGAACACAGATGCTTGTGGGCGAGGATGGTATTGCCACTCTTCGCAATGCCTCTGTGGCTGTAGTCGGTCTCGGAGGGGTAGGGGCCTACGCCGCCGAGATGATTGCCCGTGCAGGGGTGGGGAAGATGCTCATCCTCGATTCCGATGTAGTGAGCGACACTAACCGCAACAGGCAGCTCCTCGCCCTCACCTCCACTATAGGCAAATCCAAAGCACAGCAGATGGCCAGTCGCCTGCTTGATATTAATCCCCAACTCGAATTGACCGTGGTGGAGGAGTACCTCACCGAAGAGAATGTCGGGCAATTGATTCCCCCTTCGGGCATCGATTTTCTGGTGGATGCCATCGATACTCTCGCCCCAAAGATTGCCCTTATCTCCCATTGTGTAGCGGCTGGGATCCCTCTGGTAAGTTCAATGGGTTCAGGTGCCAAATATGATGCTACCAAAGTGAGGGTAGCTGACCTCTCCAAGTCTTACAATTGCCCTCTGGCATATATCCTCCGGAAGAAACTCCGCAAGGTGGGTATCTCAAAAGGGTTCAAGGTGGTATTTTCAGAAGAACTTCCCGATCGCGATGCCATCGTGGCACAAGACCCTGAAGTAGAGCGCAATAAAAAATCTCAGGTGGGCACCATCTCTTACCTTCCGGCAGTCTTCGGCTGCGTCTGCGCACAAGTGGCCCTCACCTCGCTCCTTGACAGGTCCTAGCCGACACTCCTCCCTCTGGAAATTCACCTCTTAAGACAATGGATTGTCCTCTTGTCGGCATTGTCGTGCCCTCTTGCTTACATTTCCATGCCAGGCAGCACTGCATAAATCCTGGCTAATCTGGTCTGCTTGTTAGGGCTGGAAAAGCGGCGATTTTGATCCCGGAGGGCTCTGGCGGGTCTGTCCGGGCTGGAAAAGCGGCGATTTTAATCCCTGAGAGAAATAATAATAGAAAAATTTGATAATCATTCTTTATGGAATTAACTTTGGTGTGTTAGTGCTATATAAATATTGAGTGCAGATGGATGAGGTGATTATAAAAAGTTATAAAGATCTGGAGAGCGAGTGTGAAAAGATATTTATTAATCAAGGCAAGATTTGGCATCTATATACTCCAGGTGACTCTACCGAAGTGTTGTTCCGAGATGATAACGATTATGTAGCCGCAATGAATATGGTGGCTATCAGTGCTTTTGATACCCCAAATGTCAGGATTCTCACTTTTGAAGTGATGAGTAACCATTTTCACTTCATAATTTCAGGTGAAAGAGAGCCTGTTTTAGATTTTTTTGAAATACTGAAACGGCGAATATCCAGATACATTGCCAATTCTGGAAGATATACCAAAGTGCTCTCTTTAGAGCCAGGACTGAAGCTTGTTCCTGATTTGAAGACTGTTCGTGTAGTTATACCATATGTTAATCGAAATGCATTTGTTGTAAGCAGAAATGTTACCCCATTTTCCTATCCTTGGGGTGCAAATATGTACTATTATAACCCTATGACAAGATTACAAGAGAGAACCTATTTTTCTCAGTTGAATCAGAAACGCAAAAGGGAAATATGCCGGAGCCACAAATGCAATTATCCCGATGATTGCTATATAACAAATGGTTACATTTCTCCGTTATGTTATTGTGATATAAATACGGGAGAGCGGCTTTTCAGAACGGCACATCATTACTTTTCTTTCGTAAGCAAACCGGTAGAGGCATATTCCGAGGTAGCTAAAGATTTAGGAGATAAAGTTTTTCTTACCGATGATGAAGTTTATCTATCGATTTCAAGTGTTGCTTATAAGAAATACGGAGAGAGAAATCCGATGATGTTGGGTGCCAATCAAAAAATGGAGTTGGCGCGCACTATGCATTTTGATTACTTTTCAAGTAATAAGCAGATCGCCAGAATTTTGAAGTTGAATATAAACATTTTGGAGTCAATGTTTCCAAAGGTAAAGTAATACTATAACGGGCTGGAAAAGCGGCGATTTTGATCCCGGAGGGCTCTGGTCGGTCTGTTAGGGCTGGAAAAGCGGCGATTTTGATCCCGAAGGGGTTAGCCGACACCGAGGTCGGTGTTCCATCAGCCAGGCGTTGGAGAGCTCGCCGAGAATGAAGCCTACCAAGGATGTGATTATATGCCATCTCAGTCTCAGCCAGATAGTCAGGTGATGATAAAAAAACGGTTATATGTGAATACCACCATAATGATATTACATATAGCCGTCAGGAATATAATCTTGCGAGATGTCCTGTACCCCCATATTTCGGTCAGTACATCACCAAGCATATATGCGAATGGGAAGGTAAGTGCCCCTGCATCGAAGTAAAACAAATCCGCGATGCCAATTACCTTTACCGCCATTATGTTTGATACAAGATAGAGAGTGACGAAGACAGCTGTCACCACCATAAGGGATGTATCAAAGAATGCTCGTATTTCATGTTACTATCAGTTGGCTGTCCAATAGTTAATGTTATCACTCATATCTCTATTAGCCAGTTTGTAGGCATTTCCTTTCTCTATTTTTTGATCATTACTGTGGGGCACAGTCCTGTAAAGCTCTTCAAGCCCCTCTCTAATAGTTCCACTAGCACCTGCCGGGATAGACCTTTCAATATAGAAAGTGTAAGATATGGGTGCAAGCACTTTACCGGTGCTTGTATTCGCGAAGCAGAAGGAGAAGTCCTCTTCAAACTCATCTATCGGATTCATTACGGGAGTAGAATGTTCTTTGTATAAGTCACCAGTATTGTAAACAAATATTTCCTCATCCTCATTACTGAAATTCATAGTTACAGCACCTTCTTGCAGTGCGACTATTCCGCTAAGTGTGGTGGTCGGGGTAGGAACTTCATTTGACCATACCCAGTTCTTATAAATACTAAGGGTAATAGATTCTTGATATCTGGAATTTTCAGTTGATGTCATATTTCCACCGCCATCGTCGACCATCTTCTCTTTTAACCAGATATTAGCTTCATTCACCTCATATATCTCCTCAGGTACAGACACCTGGAACAGTCTTGGATCCAGGATCATATTGATGGTGCCAAGATCGAGATTGCTGTCGGAGTATGCATAAGTCCCTGTGGCATAAAGGAGTTCTCCACCCTTGTATCCTGTGAGGGTGTAACAGTTATCGCCAAGACCAGCTGAAATATCAGTGTGAAAATATACAACACCTCTATGGTGAACAGCATAGTAGGTGCCGGTAGTGCCAAGCGAAGATAAAATGCCCCCTTCAGTGGTAAATAGATCGACATGGACGATCCATCTGTTCGTATCTTCATCCCACTCTAATAATATCACACGTGGAGCTTTGACCTCCGCAGTACTATATCCCAGGCACTGGGTCGCACCTTCTGGCGTAAATACTATTGACACATAATCTCCATCTGCCCATCCTGTTTTAAGGGCTTTGGTGGGGGCGTTGAATCCCCCTTTATCCCCCATCTGGAAAGTGATGGTCAGGTCGTTGGTGTCGTCGGTAGGGGCATCTATTTTAGAACAGCCCACAGCTGTTAGAGCCAATGCCATAACAGCGATAAATAAATTTTTCTTTTTCATCATCATAATAATTTTTTGTCAGACATTGGTTACCATTGTTGTTCATTATCGAAGCCATCCCATTTTGGCTCATTAGTTGAAGACTGGGCAAAACCTTGCTCTACAGCGAGATAGAAAGCCTCAAGTGTAGGAGGTTCGTAGACATTTAACTTTTTCATAGGCTAAAAATTAAAATGTTAATAAAAGTTTATGATAAAGTTGAATCTTTCATACTTTGTATAGATAAAAATAATTCACAAAAAAACGATATTTTGTGATAATGCCTATGAAAAAATTAGTGCTACTAATTATTTATCTCCACTCTGTTCCAGAGTCGCTGAATGTCATGGTGAGTTTCTCGGGATTGGACAGGGCAGCCATATCGGCGATTGTAGGGTTGTGACAGGTCATCCCACCATCTGCAACTAAAGTCTGTCCTGTGATGTAAGCAGCATCTGAGGAGGCAAGGAATGCTACCGTTGCAGCAATTTGCTCAGGCTCTCCAAGATATGGAAGCGGGAGATGTTTCAAATAAATCTTGTCTTCCTGATCGGTAAGGTTCTGTTTGGCAGCAGGGGTCAGAACGAGACCCGGCGCTACGGAGTTGCACCTTATTCCGAATTTTCCATATTGAGAGGCTATATAGCGGGTAAGATTTATCACCCCTGCTTTGGCAATTCCATAGAGAGTCCCCCTGTAATCGCCTGTGAGCCCCCCAATAGAGGAGATATTGACAATAGCCCCCCTTTTTTCTTTTTTCATATACCTCAATGCGCTCTGTATGGAGACAATCATACTTCTTACGTTCAAGTGCATCAGTTCATCGAAATAATCTATATCCAACTCCCCTGCAGCCAGATCTTTATGCAGGTTGTTCCCTCCTACCACATTTACCAGAACATCAATCTTCCCGTATATCTCCACCGTCTTTTCCACTATCTCCCTGCAACTCTCTGTTTCAAGGGCATTAAAGTATATTGCGAGGGCAGAATGCCCTTGTGAATTGAGCTGTGACGCATATTCCTGTGCGCTTTTGAGGTTGAAATCTGCAATAACTACGGTTGCACCCTCTTCACATAATCTTTTTGTTGTAGCCTTTCCTATGCCGTTTGCACCTCCGGTTACCAATGCTATTTTGCCTATATATCTTTTCATAATATTTCTCTTTTGTCGTTAGTAATTATAAAAACAATATCAAACACTATTCCTTTTTTTCTATATTTGCCGCCGTTAATAAAAATGTTTATGAACAAGGTATCGGACAACCCTTCAAAAAACCGAGCATTCTTTGATACATCTCTTATGGTCGTAACGGCGATCTTCGTTACCCTCTATCTGGTGTCGAATGTAATGGCGGTTAAAGTTATCGGGATCTTCGGGCTCTTCTATTTTGATGCCGGGACCCTTACATTCCCTTTTGCATATATGTTGGGGGATGTCCTCACAGAGATCTGGGGATTCAAGACCTCAAAGAAAATAATTCTACTGACAGTGATGTGCAATATCATTATGGTGGTATTCACATATCTTGGGGTGCTCCTTCCATCTCCCGACTATATGGCCGAGACGGAGCAAGCATACAATCTTCTTTTCGGATATGTCCCCAGGATAGTATTTGCATCGCTTGTCGGATTTCTGCTTGGAGAACTTTCCAATGCATGGATTATGGAGAAAATAAAAATCAGGACCAAAGGAAAATATTTGTGGCTCAGAACAATAGGTAGTTCTACAATTGGTTATGTATTTGATTCAATACCATTTGTCCTCATTGCATTTGCAGGGACACTTACCACCAGGGACCTATTGATGATGATCCTTTTCCAATATTGTAGTAAATTGACAATAGAGGCGCTGTTCGGCACCCCGATGGCATACGCTCTGGTCCACGGGATAAAGGGTTATATTGCAAGAAAGACACGTTGACCCTATGGAGAGGTATTCAAAAATAGAAACCAAGCTGCCAAGGGAATTTGTACTCCTTCAAGGGAGAGGTTGCCGTTGGGGGAAATGTACATTTTGCGACTATCACCAAGATGTGAGTGCAGATCCGTTTGGGGTGAATAAAGTGGTTCTTGATCGGGTGACCGGGTGCTATGGGGTGCTGGATGTTATCAATTCAGGTTCTGCCCCCGAACTAGATCCGCAAACGGTACAATACCTGAGAGAGATTGCCATTAAGAAGGGGATCCATACCATCTGGTTCGAGGCTCACTATATGTACCGTAACCTCCTTGCCGGGTTTGCTGCCCAATTTTCCCCAATCAAAGTTAAATTCCGTTGTGGAATAGAGAGTTTTGATCCTGCTCTGAGACGGTGTTGGAACAAAGGTATTCCAGATGGGGTAACACCCGAGGAGATAGCACGCCACTTCTGTGGAGTGTGCCTGTTGTGTGGAACAAAAGGGGAGTCTCAGGATCATATAGTAAGAGATATTGAAACCGCACTCAAACACTTTGAATATATGAGTGTAAATGTTTTTTGTCCTAATGGAACAGAGGTGGAGGCAGATGCAGAACTCATAAAGTGGTTCGGAGATGAAGTCTATCCCAAATACAAAGATCACCCCTCTATAGAGATTCTTCTGCAGAATACTGACTTGGGCGTAGGGTAGTATTATATCAGATATCCCCCCTGGTCGCCACCTTCTGGGCCGAGCTCAATGATGTGGTCGGCCGCAGCGATGATATATGGGTTGTGTTCCACGACTATAATCGTGTGCCCTTTGTCCAGAAGTGCATTGAAGGAGTCGAGAAGTTTGCTTATGTCATCGAAATGAAGTCCGGTTGTCGGCTCGTCAAAGATAAACAGGATTGACCCTGTGGCGTCATTATCCTTGCCCAGAAATGATGCAAGTTTAACCCTTTGGCTCTCCCCTCCGCTGAGTGTGCTGCTGCTTTGTCCCAGCTGGATGTAATTCAATCCTACATATTGAAGAGGTTTCAGCTTCTCGGCAATCCTTTTTGCAGCAGGTTCACTTTGAGATGAGAAAAACTCAATAGCCTCATCTACCGACATGTTGAGGATATCGTTGATATCTCTCCCTTTGTATTTCACCTCAAGAATATCGGGAAGGAATCTCTTCCCTCCGCACGATTCACAGACGGTAGTGATGTCGGCCATAAACTGCATAGGTATCTTGATGACACCTTCTCCCTGACACTCCGGACACCGCCCTCCGTCAATATTGAAAGAGAAATGGGAGTGACCATATCCATTCATTTTGGCGTAAGGCTGCTCGGAGAAGAGTTTGCGGATGTCATCATATACTTTGAGATAGGTAACAGGATTTGAACGGGAACTCTTTCCAATCGGATTCTGATCCACGTATTCGATGGATGATATTCTGGAGAGATCACCTTTCAACTCTCTGAATGCCCCCGGTCGTGGCCCCAACTGGCTTATGTGTCTGGAGAGGGCCGGATAGAGGATGTCCCCCACAAGGGTCGATTTGCCTGAGCCACTAACACCCACCACTGCAGTCATCACCTTCAGAGGAAATTTCACATCAATGTTCTTCAGATTATTTTCGCATGCACCACAAACCTCGATATAGTGTGTCCATTTTCTCTTCACCTGAGGTATGGGGATAACTTTCTCTCCATACAGATATTGCAGAGTGAGAGATTTGGAATGGGCGGGAAAAGTGTCGTCGAGATGTGGCGGAGGTCCCTGATAGACAATCTCGCCACCATAAACACCTGCATTGGGTCCAATATCAACAAGCCAGTCTGCAGCACGGATAATCTCCTCATCGTGCTCGACTACGATAACTGTGTTGCCGAGGTCGCGAAGTTGTTTGAGTACCGAAATCAACCTCTGTGTGTCTCTCTGATGGAGTCCGATACTTGGCTCGTCAAGAATATACATTGACCCGGTAAGGCTGTTTCCCAAAGAACTCACAAGGTTTACCCTTTGACTCTCACCACCACTCAGTGTATTTGATCGCCTGCTCAATGTGAGATATGAAAGTCCTACATCGACAAGACACCTCAGGCGGAGAGTAATCTCCTTAATTGCCCTTGAAGCGATCCCCATTTCGTACTCTGTTAGGGTGAGTCTGGAGAAAAAATCGTACAATTCCCCCACATTCATATCGAGGAGTTGTGCAATGTTTTTCCCACCGATCTTTATATAGAGTGCCTCTTTTTTCAATCTGTGTCCGCCACAATCGCGACATGTAGTCTTGCCGGAGTAGCGGCTGATCATATATTTGTTCTGGATCTTATATCTTTTAGATTCTAGTTCCTTGAAGAAATCGAGAATGCCTATAAAATGTTCATTCCCGTTCCAAAGGAGATCTTTCTCTCTTTGAGTGAGCTGATTGTAAGGGGTGTGGATAGGAAAACCGAACTTGTGGGCATTCATTACAAGTTGTTCGTGGAACCAACTCATTGTCTTTCCCCTCCAGCAGGCAACAGCCTCCTGATATATTGACAGTGCCCCGTTGGGGATAACTAATGTCTCATCAATACCAATGATCTGTCCAAGACCGCCACAGGTGGGACATGCCCCCAGTGGATTGTTGAAATTGAACATCCACTCCTGAGGTTTGTCGAATTTCATCCCGTCTGCCTCAAACAAAGTGGAAAAATCTTTAGATACGATATCCCCGTTTTCACACTGGACAACAGCACGGATATATCCGTCACCCTGGTTGAATGCCCCTTTGATGGAGTCGAGCATACGGGCAACACTCTCCTGGTCATCAGACAATGAAATACGGTCAATCAGGAGGAGAACCTCTTTTGAAGAGTATTTTTCGATGTCGGTGAGAATATTGTCAATTCTGACAATTTCTCCAAGGCCACCGGTGTCAGAGGGGGATATATAGACCCTTGAATACCCTTGCTCCTTGAGGTTGAGCAGTTTCTCAATACGGTATTTCTCCTCCTCCCATTTGATTTGGGAAAGGAGGTATAGTGTCCCTTTCAGCTTGAGGAGATATTTCAGAACGCTATCTTCTGTGTCACAAACGACCTCTTCTCCGCTGATGGGGGAGTAGGTCCGTCCGATCTTCGCAAACAGGATACGGAGGTAGTCAAATATTTCAGTGGTGGTCCCGACGGTTGAGCGGGGATTGCGGGTGTTTACTTTCTGCTCAATGGCAATGGCAGGGGGGATGCCGGTTATACTCTCTACATCTGGTTTGGACATCCTCCCGAGGAACTGGCGGGCAAATGATGAAATGCTTTCGGCAAATCTCCTCTGTCCCTCAGCAAAGAGAGTTTCGAATGCAAGGGATGATTTTCCGGAGCCGGAAACTCCGGTTATGACAATAAACTTGCCACGGGGAATGTCAATATCAATCCCTTTGAGGTTGTTGACCCTCGCCCCTTTTATCCGTATGTGATTCATCTGCCCCATTTGCGAGGCCAAATATACACATTTTGGATGACACCTTGCGACTGAAAATTACAAAAACGGATAGAGGGGAAGAAAACGGATGACAGAATTCCACCGATAGAAGACACTTTCCAGCCACGACGCAAGAAAATTACGGGAAGAACATTGCGTCGTGACAGAATTCCACCGTCAGAAGAGACTTTCCAGCCACGACGCAAGAGAATCACGGGTAGAAAGTTGCGTCGTGACAGAATTCCACCGTCAGAAGAGACTTTCCAGCCACGACGCAAGAAAATCACAGGTAGAACATTGCGTCGTGACAGAATTTCACCGTCAGAAGATACTTTCCAGCCACGACGCAAGAAAATTACGGGTAGGACGTTGCGTCGTGACAGAATTCCGATGTCTCCAGTTTATACACTGCAGGCCTAACCCCTGGTGATAGTTACGACACCTTTTGTCTTTTTGATGGTGGAGATGATCTTGTCGAGCTGCTTGTTGTCCCCTACAGAGACCTGTATCTTCACGTCATATTCGCCGCGACTCTTATTCTCCCTCTCTATCATAGCCGATGAGCGGATGGAGATATTGAAGCCGTTGATGATCCCGAGGATGGTGGCAAATACAGATGCATCATCGATGATGATTTTTAGTGCAGCCTGGAATCCCGAAGTTTTAGTATCTTCTCTCCATTTCACTTTCTGTATCCTGTATGGGTAGTTCTCGATAAGTCTTGCTGCATTGGGACACGATATCCTGTGAATCTTGATCCCCTCTTTGATCGAAACAAAACCGAATACCTCATCTCCGAAGATAGGGTTACAGCATTTGGCCATTTTGTATCCTACCTGTCCGAGTTTGCCATCTATTATAAGATAGTCACTCTCGCCACCCCTCTTTTTCTTATGCTCCTCACCCTTGACTGTCTCTATCTGTTTTGTCCCGTTATCATCATTACCCTCCTTGAGTGCAGTCAAGTACTCTTTGATCTCCATCACGTTGATCTTCTCATCACCGATCGCCTCATAGAATGCGTGGACATCCTTTTTGCCGTACTTTTTGCAGAGGGCTGTTATGGTTTCGTCATTGATTTCGAGTTTCCAGTTTTTGAGACGGCGCTCCAGCAACTCTTTCCCCTCCTTGGATTTCTTCAGCTCATCCTCCTTCAGTTTCTGTTTGATCTTGCTGCGGGCTTTGGATGTGACTACATAATTGAGCCAGTCGGAGGCTGGCTTCTGGTTTTTGCTGCTGAGAATCTCCACGACACTGCCGGTGGTGAGTTTTTCGCGGATGTTCACGATCTTCCCGTCCACCTTGGCTCCTGTACAGCGAAGTCCCAGATTGGTATGTATATCGAATGCAAAGTCAAGTACTGTGGCATCTGCTTTCAGCCTTCTGAGTGTACCGTCGGGGGTAAATACGAAAACGTCATCTTTTACCATATTAGATACATACTCATAACTGCTCTTCTCTCCGCTCTGCATAGCCTCTTTCACATCGTTGAGCCATTGGGTGAGGACACCATCCCCTTTGATCCCTTTGTAGGACCAGTGGGCTGCAAGTCCGTTTTCAGCGATATCATCCATTCTGCGGGTTCGGATCTGAACCTCGACAACATTCCCTTTGGAGTCTTTTACTGTAGTGTGGAGCGATTCGTAGCCGTTCGATTTAGGGGCACTCAGCCAATCGCGAAGACGGTTAGTGTCGGGGGTATACTCCGCTGTTACAATAGAGTATACTTTCCAGCACAGGGCGTGCTCCACTTCCCGCTCTTCGGGCGAATCGATGATGATGCGGATAGCGAAGACGTCAGCGACCCCTTCGAATGTTACCCCCTGCTTTTGCATCTTCTTCCAGATGGAGTAGGCGGTCTTGGTCCTGCTTTTGAGTGTGTATGATATGCCGTTGTCGGCCAATTTCTTTTTGAGAGGGTCGATAAATGATTCGATAAATGCGTTTCTCTCCCTTTCTGTCGCGAGGAGGGAGTTAGTCACCATCCTGTGGTTTTCAGGCTCGCTGTATTTGAAGAAAATATCTTCGAGTTCGCTTTTAAGTCTGTACAGACCCAATTGGTGGGCAATAGGGATGTACAACAGGTATGTCTCTGCCACTTTCCGCTCCTGCGAATCCTTAGGGAGGAGGGCAATGTTTCTCATTACCTCCAGACGGTCTGCAAGTTTGATGATTACCACCCTTGGATCGGAAGAGAAAGAGACAATCAGACGTTTGTAGTTTTCTGCTTCAAGTTTGGTCTCTTTGGGCTTGATAGCGGCAATTTTATTGAGATTGATTGCAATATCAATCACCTCCCTGTCGAATGCCCCTTTAGGGAGCTCGTCGAGGAGGGTAGGGTGGAAGCGGAGAGCTTCGTGTAGAAAAATAGCAACGATGCAGTCGTAGGTCAGACCGATCTCCTTTGCTGTAATGGCAGCAACTCCGAGAGGGTGTTCGATAAACGGGTGACCGTTCTCCCTGGTTTTATCTTTCAGTACTTCATAGGCTATCCCGTATGCCTTTATAATCTTCTCCTGCTCCTCTTTGGGGTATAGGGAACAAATTTTATTGATATCGTAATCTATCATTTGGAGGTGAGTTTTTTCAATTCGTACATTTCATCTCTAAACTTGGCAGCCCGTAGAAAATCGAGCTCTTTTGCAGCCTGTTCCATATTCTTCCTGGCCTGCTCAATTGCCGCTCCCAACTGTTTGGGACTCATTTTGGAGATGATAGGGTCGTCAGCCAGAACAGGTGCGGGAGTGTCAACGAACGGATCGTACCGTTTCTGATCCACAAGCTGGTTTTTACTCTCGTTCACCACCTGTGTGGGGGTAATATTGTGCAGAAGATTGTATTTCTGTTGTTTCTCCCTGCGACGGTTGGTCTCATCTATTGTGCTTTGCATTGAGCGTGTAATGGTGTCGGCATACATGATCACCAGACCATTCAAATTGCGGGCCGCTCTCCCCGCTGTCTGTGTCAATGCCCTATCGGAACGGAGAAATCCCTCTTTGTCAGCGTCAAGTATTGCAACCAGTGAGACAGAGGGTATATCGAGCCCCTCTCTGAGCAGATTGACCCCTACAAGGACATCAAAACGCCCCGCTTTGAAATCTTCAATGATCTCAACCCTCTCCATAGTGTCGACATCGGAGTGGATGTAACGGCACCGGACCCCCATTCTTGCAAGGTATTTTTCAAGTTCTTCTGCCATCCTTTTTGTCAGAGTGGTGACAATCGAACGTTCATCTCTCTCAGCTCTGATGGTAACCTCCTCAAGGAGGTCATCAATCTGATTTTTGGATGGGCGCACCTCGATAGGGGGGTCAAGAAGTCCTGTAGGACGGACCACCTGCTCGACAATGAGCCCTTCTGACTGTTGCAGCTCATAATCCCCCGGTGTCGCACTCACAAAAATCCTCTGGTTGATGATATTTTCAAATTCATCAAATTTCAGAGGTCTGTTGTCTGCAGCTGCAGGGAGTCGGAAACCATATTCGATAAGGGTATCCTTGCGGGAGCGGTCACCTCCATACATCGCCCTTACCTGGGGAAGGGTAACGTGGCTCTCATCGATAAATGTGACGAAATCGTCGGGGAAATAGTCTATAAGGCAGAAAGGTCGCTGACCTGGACTTCTCCCGTCGAAATAGCGGGAGTAATTCTCCACACCAGGGCAATATCCTATCTCCTTGATCATCTCCATATCATATTCTACCCTTTTCTTGAGTCTGTTTGCCTCGTGGGGTTTCCCTATTTCGTGGAAATATTGGCATTGTGCGGTGAGATCATCCTGTATCTGGTAAATACCCTTTGTGGTCCTCTCTTTGGTCGTGACAAATATGTTGGCAGGGTAGATAGAGATCTCTTCCACCTCCTCCTGCGTTGCACCGGTTATGGTATCTATCAGTTCAATGCTCTCAATCTCGTCGCCGAAAAATATAATTCTGCACCCACTGTCAACGTATGCGAGGTAGATATCCACGCAGTCCCCTTTCACCCGGAATGTTCCCCTCTTGAACTCCGCCTCGGTGCGGGAATAGAGGGCATCAACAAGCCTGTAGAGGAGTTTTGTCCTGCTGAGAACATCTCCTCGGGTAAGGTGTATGGTGTTGTCGTGAAAATCCTGTGGATTTCCGATACCGTACAGGCACGAAACACTCGAAATTACAATGACGTCGCGTCTTCCGGAGAGTAGTGCAGAGGAGGCACTGAGCCTGAGTTGCTCTATCTCATCGTTGATACTCAGATCTTTTTCAATGTATGTATCGGTAACGGGTATGTATGCTTCTGGTTGGTAGTAGTCGTAATATGAAACAAAATACTCTACCGCATTTTCGGGGAAAAATGTCTTGAATTCTCCATACAGCTGCGCCGCCAATGTCTTGTTGTGACTCAAAATCAATGCGGGACGTTGCAGATTCTGAATCACATTGGCCATAGTAAAAGTCTTTCCCGAGCCGGTCACCCCCATCAGAGTGACGGCCTGGGAACCACCATTTATTATGTCGCATATCTCCTTTATCGCCTCAGGCTGATCTCCTGACGGGGGGTAGGGAGAGTGGAGTTTGAAAGGCATAAATCAATTAAAAACTGTGCAAATAGTCTTCAATTCCTTTGACAACTTTCTTCATCATTGCAAGACGGAATGCAGGATCTGCAATTCTCTCCTCGTCTTCAAGGTTGCTGAGGAATTGGGTCTCAAGTAGGAAGTTGGGATATTCGGTAGAGGCATTCAATGAGAAATTGAAGTTCCCAACAAGACCGAAGTTATCAACCCCGTCAAGTTCGAGTACTCTGTTGAGCACTGCCTCTGCAAGTGGACGGTTGTGGATGTGTCGGTAGTATGTACTTGCCCCTTTTACAACAAATGGGCTCCCCCCTGCGTTGCAGTGGATAGAGATCATAAGATCGACATTGTTGTCAATGAAAATCTTCTTTCTGTCCGACATCGCGACATTTGAGTCATCAGCGCGGCTCAATACCACTTTTGCCCCTCTCTTCTCAAGTTCTTTCTTGAGAGTATATGCCATATCCAGGTTGAGTTCTTTCTCTTTAAGACCCGAAATACTGACAGCTCCGGTGGATGAAGGGCCACCATGCCCGGCGTCGATACCGATAACCATCCCTTTCAATGACATTTTAGGTGTGTGTTTAACCTCAACAGTCAAAGTGTTGTTATGGTAGTACACTTTTGTCCCCCATGAGAGGTTCTTCAAGTAGATCTTTGCCCTCATTACATCATATTCAACCTGTTCGAAATCTACATATTCGACCATGCCAAGTGGAACTTTCTGGGTCAGCCAGTTGCTGTTGCACTGAACCCCGAATATGTCGATAATGATAGCATTGTTTTCAAGGGTCTGGCGGAATGTGTAAGGGTGTCTTTCAGACAGACCTATAGAGACCTTGTCATATTTGCCCATATTGGTTACAGACCAGTTCAGTGTGTTGGTGTTTCTGATAGGGGCCTCTTCTACAACTTCTGTATAGTTCACAGGGATATGGAAGTAGCGGTTTTCAGATACTTTTACCTTATAGAGATTTCCAAACTGGCTGACAACCTCAAGTGGAATTCCTGCATCAAGGAAACCCACTTTTGCACCGCCAAGGCGGTCAGTGCCGCTGCCGTAATTGAGATAGGCACCCTCAGTGGTGACTACATATAGGGTGGTGTCTTTTAATACAGGTACCTCTTGCGGTCTGCGTGGTCCCCTCTCTTTAGGCTCCTGTGTAGAGTAGAATACATTTACTGTATCAGAAATGATATTGCTATCCAATGCTGCAGAGATGATGATTGAATTGTCACCTTCAGCGATACTCCCTTGCCAGCCCCAACTACCTGTCTTGAATACTTTTACAGATTCATTTCCCACAACAACCTGTGCTTTTGGGGAGGTTACACCCAATATCATTACTTTTTCAGAATAGACTGTGTCACGTACTCCACGGGTGATTCGGAGTGAGAGTGCGTCAGATTTCTGCTGGGCCGATGCAATCACAGGGAGCAAGGCCATAGCAGCAATAGCAAATGTTTTAACTCTTTTGATCATATTTCAAGGTTTTTATAACATCATTAAAAAATAAAAAACAAGCAATGTCCTCTTTTTCAGAACTCCGTAGTCAATAAGGTGCTCATCGTCCGAAATTTTGTAGGTGTGTTTGTGAAATCCGGAGGTGAGGAGGAGGGCGGGAATTCCCGCTTCGCTAAAAGCAACCTGGTCAGAGAGTTTGTAGTAGAGGGTGGTGAAAGCTTCACTTCCGTAGAATGTGAAATCGAGATCAAGATGGATATTATAGAAATTGTTGCAAACAGCGAGTTTCCCTCTGTTCTCTTTTTTTAATGTATTCTCTCCCAAAATGATAAGATAATCGGGCCTGTTTTTGTGGACAGGCTCCAGTACGCACCCTATCTGATCCATATTGATATTGCATACAATCTTCTCTTTAGGTATTCCGAGCTCCTTTACGAAGTGTCGCGAGCCTGCCATGCTGTTCTCTTTGGCATCAAATGCGACAAACACGATATTCTTGTCGGGTCCCATCTTTGCCTTGTGCATGGTCCCGAATATCTCGGCAAGGTTCATCAGTGCTGTCACCCCTGAGGCGTTGTCGTCAGCCCCATTGTAAACAAAACCGTTGAGGGCTCCGATATGGTCATAGTGGGCAGAGACAATTACATATTTGTCGGAGGGGATAATACTTGGTACAATCCCGACAATATTTCTCCCGACCAGAGAGGAGTCACAGCGGAATCCCTGGTAGTAGTGCCCCTGAAAGGGGTGCAGACCGTATGCTTCAAACTGGTCTCGGATATATTTTCCAATCATCTGATGTCCCAGAGTACCTGTGGAACGCCCCCTGGCACAGTCATCAGCAAGGAATGAGAGGATCTGCTGCTGTTTCTGATGGTATATTATTTGCTCAAACATAGTGTATGGTCCAAGACTCGATACCCTTTGGCCATAAACACTGTTTGATGCCGATAGTGCGAATAATAAGATTGTTATAACGAAGTTCTTCACTATATTTGTGCGATTTTATAAACCCCCAAAAATACTCATTTTTTACCAAATGGGAGTTAGAAATATGAAGATTGTAAGGAAAGTTGTCATATTATTGTTGATTCTCTTGAGCACAAGCCAGTTATCTGCCCAATGGGACATCAACCAATTCTTCTTCCGTGGCCGCCAGGCACTGATTGACGGAAAGTATTCGACAGCAATTGACAACTTCAATGTCCTTGTAAGACTTGACGACAAGCTCTATGAGGCATATTTTTTCAGGGGAATAGCAAAATACAATCTCGGAGACTTCCTCGGTGCCCAGTTCGACTTCGACAAGACCCTTGAAATAAATCCTATCTACACACCAGCATACCACTACAGGGCGATCACCCTGAGTAGAATCGGGAAATATGACCTTGCCCTCAAAGATCTCGAAGAGGCGGTCGATCTGAGACCCAGCTATACCGGGCTCTATTTCAGCAGGGGGGTGACCTATTTCCTCTCACAGCAGTTTGACAAGGCTATCGAAGATTTCAACCAGTTCATAAAGAAAGAGCCGAGGGAGGCAGATGCATATCTCAACCGCGGTGCCTCTTATCTCTATGTCGGGGACACCTTGAAGGCGATATCGGACTACAACAAAGCGATTACCCTGAACAGGTTTGAGCCGGAGGGGTATATCCGCAGAGGGCGTATCTTCCAGATGCAAGGGGAGTATGAGAAGGCAATCGGTGACCTTGACCAGGCAATTCAGCTCGACAAGGAGAATACTTTTGCCTACTTCAACAGGGCACTGTTAAGATACGAGAAGAACGATATAAACGGTGCCCTCTCAGATCTTGATAAGGTGCTTGAATACGAACCGGGAAATGCCCTGACTCTTTACAACAGGGCCCTAATCAGAACCCAGATAGGTGATTATAACAATGCCCTTGATGACTATGATAAAGTATTGAATATCAATCCTGAAAATGTCCTTGCCTATTTCAATAGAGCCTCGGTGTTTATCGAACTTGGAAGGTTCAGGGATGCGATGGATGATTATTCGCAGGCAATCAATCTCTACCCCGATTTTGCAAAGGCATATATGAACCGTTCATGGGTTAAGAACCAGCTGGGACAGTTCAATTCTGCACAGGCGGACTATGAAATTGCACAAGAGAAGATTGCTGACTACAAGAAAAGAACTGCTGACACTACAGCTTATGCTGCTTTCGCAGATACAACAAAAAAATACAACCGGCTCCTCGATTTTGATGCAGAGTTTGCCAAGAAGGATTTCAATGATGAACTATTGCAGCACAGGGATATAGACATACGTTTGAAGCCTTTGTACAGATTTGTTGCAGATGCTCCGGATCAGAATATGGCGATTGTTCTTGAGAGAAAATACTCCGACAAGGCTGTCGACAAATTCCTCGAAAGTATCCCCGTTCAGGTAAAACTTGCTTGCGATGAACCCGATGCCAGAGGGGTGGACAACAGAAGGGTCATTGAGGAACTCGAGCGGGAACTCCCATCCGATTCGACCGGAAGAAGCCATTTTGCCAAGGCTATTCTCGAAGCCCAGAACAAGCAGTTCAATGTGGCACTTGACTGTTACGGCTCTGCCATTGAACGTCGTCCCGAAGAGGTGTTCTATTACATAAACAGAGGGGCAATACAGTCGGAAATGATAGATTTTATCTCCTCAATAGAGAACAATGTCCAGGTATTGACTCTGGATAATGCCGGGACAACTAAAGCACGTGTGCAGGAGCAATCGACAAGGAGTTACGACTATACCGCTGCAATTCACGATATGAAAAAGGCGGCAGATCTCTACCCTGAATTCCCCTACACATACTACAACTTGGGTAATCTCTATTGCCAGTCAAACGATCTTCCTGAGGCTATCCGCCAATATGGGAAGGCTATAGAGATTTATCCATATCTGAAAGAGGCCTATTATAACAGGGGACTTGTCCTTATCTATCTGAAAGATAAAGAGAAAGGGTGTATCGATTTGAGCAAGGCCGGTGAACTTGGTCTGGACGATGCTTATGGAGTGATCAAAAAGTATTGTACAGAGGAGTAATCCCTGACTATTTTCTCCTTGAAGATCTCAATCTGCTGGCAGCCATGATCATCGCTTCATCTCTGGCTACATATCTCATTGCTGTAAATGTCAGAATTGCAGCAGCAATAGGGAACACTGCAAAAACAGTGTAGATCATTTCCGGTTCACGAGTGAAGAATTTTATTGCAAGGAAAATCTGATATCCCAACAGAATCAATGAGTTGAGGTTGCAGATACGGATCTGGTACATTCTTTTTTTGTATGAAAGGAGGGCAACGATGCTCAATACAAGGGCCACGAAAGTGAAGATCAGTGTCAGGCGGTATTCATAGAAACAGATGGTAAGTCCATCTACAAATCTGATCATAGGGGTGAAGAACATTGTTGCGATAAGGGCTGTAGCCAGAATCAAAAAGAGTGATTGTATCCTAAAAAACATAGTATTCGTTATTTTTGTGTGGCAAAAATATGAAATATAATTATTATTTATGGAATAATCTTATAATCCGCTAAGAATAAAAAGTTTATGCGGAAAGTTCAAGAACGAGGTAATGAGTTGGCAACTGTTCTGATTTCTATATACTTGCATGATTTGCATTGATGTACAACTCATCTTGGAACGAAGGTTCAACTTTTTTATGAACGAGCAAAAGGACGGTGCATTTTTCATTATTACGGGGTAATATTTGAATTTGGTCTACCATCAATCTGCGATATTAGGAGTTTCCCGATTCCGTTATTCGCCCCTTTCCTTTGCTCGTCTGCGAAGGTAGTACATCAGCCCTTGAAAGTTGAAAGGTCAGGCGGCAAGCCGTTTCGGGCAGAATCTTCCTCCTGTGGAGAGTATTCAGCCCGAAAACCTTTCCCTTTCAATGTCTGTACTTAAAAATGCAGACGGCAACGGAAATGAGCGACTGACGAAAATGTAGAAAAAGATAAACAGACAGCATACAAAAGGTTTCTTACATTGATAACCCATTTGTATGCTGTTCTTGTTTCCATCCATAGGGGCACTATTATTTTATGTCAGATGAATATAGGGCAAGCGGCAAATTTCACTCCATCCAAAAATATAGAAGGGATTTATCCGCTGTTATTCATCAGATGCTTGCCGTTGTACTCCCGTTTTAACGCTTGCTCTATCTCACTCCGTTTGTACAGAACTTTTCCACCGAGGACATAGTAAGGCAATGTCCCATTGCTTCGGTATTCGCTTAATGTTCTTCGGCTGACTTTAAGCATATATGCTACCTCCTTGTCGCATAGATACTCATCATCGTTTTGTAAGGCTGCACTGTCTTTGGGCATACTATCGAGAATCTCCGATAGTTGGTCGATACTCTCGTGAATGGACTGCATCCACGCATCGTCTTTAGTTCGCATCTCCTGATACATAGTTCAAATGGTTTTAGTGTTATACATAGATTAGATTTCTCGCCCTTTCCACTTGGCTTCTTTTCGTCTGTCCTCTACTTTAGTGATGATGCTATCCACATCTTCGGGTAGGTAGTAGGTGCGGTTACCGATTTTGGTGTAGGCAAGCGTTCCGTTATCACGCAAGGTCTGCAATGTACGCTTGCTTATCTTCAACCTCTGACAAACATCCTGATGGTCAAGCCAATTATTTGTCTTTTTCTTCCCGCTCTTGACAACGGGAGAGTTTGAT
>JAZOBN010000012.1:0-1763 GCA_045595965.1 Candidatus Coprenecus sp. | reverse complement strand
ATCTTTGTGGGAGTACATATCAAACTGAATTTCTTTTGCCAGTTCATCACTAGGAACGAACGGTGTTCCATCAGCATTAAAGAATACCTGTGTTGGAATGACCTGCACAGGAACATTCGCTGCCGCTTCATAATACTTCCAAACATCAACGAACTTAATAAATGCTTTCCCTTGCATTTCGGCATTCAAGGTTTTCAGAATTGGTGCCATTTGCTTACATGGAATGCAAGAATCAGCACCATAGTCCGCAATGATGGGTAAACCATATTCAGAGAGTGCCTCAAAGTCAATTTCTTCCGTAGCATTCAAACTGAAATCAGCATCTTTGAGATTGTCAGGCAGAGTTGTTCCTTGTGATTCTGATGTGCTGTCGGTTGGTTTATTAGAAGCATTTTTTACCATCCACATACCACCGATAACGGCAATAATCAAAACTGGAACAAGTAGTTTGAGCCAAAGAGTATTTTTCTTTCCCATTAGTTCACACCTCCCATCTTTACAGAATCAAGGGTTGAATGAGGTTGAAGAAATAACCCACGATGATAATTCCCACTGTGCAGATTGCCACGAAGATTCCGAGTAATTTCGGTTTTACTGCCTTGCGGAGCATAATCATAGATGGCAAGGACAGAGTGGTAACACCCATCATAAAGGACAGCACGACACCAAGTAATGCACCTTTTGCCAGTAGTGCTTCTGCAATCGGAATTGTGCCGAAGATGTCCGCATACATAGGAACACCTGCAACGGTAGCAAGAATGACTCCAAACGAATTATTGTCTCCAAGCACTTTGTCAATGAAATCTTCTGGCACCCAGTTGGGAATGCTAGCACCAATGCCAACCCCCACAAGCACATAAGGGGCAACTTTTTTAGCGGTAGATACAACCTGTTCCCAAGCATATTTCATACGGTCTTTGAAGTGCAATTCTTCCTGTGGAACATCAAGCGAATGTCCTTTTCTGATATATTCCTCAACTTGATTTTCAAGGTGTAACTTCTCAATCATCGTGCCACCGATAACGGCAATAACCAACCCAAGAAGCACATAGATAATTGCGACTTTCCATCCGAAAATGCTCATCAAGAGCACAAGACTACCGAGGTCAACCATCGGCGAGGAAATGAGAAACGAGAATGTTACACCCAAGGGAAGTCCTGCACTTGTAAACCCAATGAATAAGGGGATGGAGGAGCAGGAACAAAACGGTGTTACTGTTCCGAGCAGAGCTGCCACAATATTTGCCCCAATTCCGTGGAATCTGCCGAGAATTTTCTTCGTTCTCTCCGGTGGAAAATAACTCTGAATATACGAGATAATCAGAATCAGCACACCAAGCAACACCATAATCTTGATGGTGTCATAAATGAAGAACTGAACACTTCCACCGATGCGACCTGTGGTGTCTAGACCACAAGCATTCAAAATCGTACCAATCAACTGATTAAGCCATTTCATACCCAGGATTTCATTTTGAAAGAAATCCCATGCTGTTTTCAATGTTTCCATATAGAAAACCTCCTATTCATATAGTTATATTGAAATGTGTCTATATATAGACTTTAAGGGAAGTCGTGCGGAAAAGTTTTGACTCACCTTACTTTTCACAACACGACTTGTTTTCACATCCGCAGTCAATGGATGTCAGTTCCTTTAAGCAATCCGCAGCGACCCTTGCTCCCTCTGCCGAAATGGAGTAGTGCATCCACTTGCCCTCTTTGCGACCAACCACAATACCCGAATCACAGAGAATTTTCATGTG